>JADMKA010000236.1:0-17200 GCA_018780145.1 Vitreoscilla sp.
CTGCTGGCTCCATTACGCCGAACATCGGTGGCTCCATTACGGCGGTCGGTGACAGGCAGTTTCAGCCGGACCGCGCCGCAATGGCATGAGCCTTCGTGCATGTGCATTCTCCGCGGGTGAAGCTCGTGAATGATGCCGCCGCATGCGGTTCAGGTTGCATTGTTCCGCTGCGACGCGGAAAGGGAAAGTACGCGCTCCACGAACGATGCCTTGCCCTGCGTGTAGGCCTCGCGATCCGTGGGGAACTGCTCCGCCAAGCGAAGCTTCAAGCGGGCGTACTCGTCGGCCCACACTGGGCTGGTGCGAAGCGCATCGCGGAAAACCAGGCGCTCGAACCACAGCTGGCTGCCGAGCGGCACGAGGTGGAGGTGATGGGTGCGGACATGCGGCGACGGCTTGCAGAACCAATGCATGACCTCTGCTCGATACGGGTGATGCACATAGCCGGCCGAAGTGGCCGCAGAGATGGCTGCCTCGTAGTCACGCAGCGAGGCGACGGGCGCCATGATGTCGATGACCGGCTTCGCGCAAAGGCCAGGTACCGCTGTGCTGCCGATGTGCTGAATTTCACCCACGAGCCAAGGCAAGAGCACCGACTGAAGCACACGCTTCTCGGCCTCGAACTGAGCAGGCCAGTCAGGGCAGTAGGGAACCACTTCAACCGGAGCGCTCACGGGCTATTCAAGGTTCGAGGCAGGGACATTCAGAGGGCAGAACGTGCCCCGCTCAGGATCGCCATGACAGGCTCCACGGCGCGGAAATCTGCCTTCACCGTGACGAAGTGGCCGCAGCCCCTGCTGATGCATAAGCACCCGCACGATCCGCTGCACCGCCTTGTTGACGAAGGCCAGGGCAGGGAATCCGCGTGCGCCGACCAGTGATGTGGCCAGATCGAAGGCTGCCGTGGCGGCTCAGCTTGAACGCGTTGCCAGGCCGCCCTGTGTGCGGGAAGAGCAGTATGGTGCAATGTCGTTCGAGTACGAAGTACTGGAGCAGTGAGTATGGATCGAGTGACATTGGCAGCGTCTTCGGGTGCCGTGTGGCTTGCCCTCGCGGTTCACTTTGCCGCTGGTTTGGTGAGCATCGTCGCGGGAACCATCGCGCTCACGGTAGCCAAGGGCGGACGGCTGCACAAACGGAGCGGTTTGATCTTTACCTTGGCAATGGTAGTTCTCGGTATCACCGCGGCGGGAATTGGCACGTACGAAGGCAGGCCCGGGCAGGTTCTCGGCGGACTCCTCGCCGCCTATCTGGTCTTTTCGGCGATGACGACTGTCAAGTCTTGGCCAAGAATCGGTCGACGATTCAACGTCGCGCTGATGGTCCTGGCATTCGCCTTCGCCGTGGCGATGCTGTACGGAGGCGTGACCGAATGGCTGGATCCTACGGTGGAAGTGGTTGGCCGCCCGCGTGTCGTACCGCCGCTGGTCGTGGGCACGATCATGCTGCTCGCGGCGATCGGCGATCTGCGTGCAGTCCGCGCAGGCGGCTTGCAGGGGTCACGACGGCTGGCTCGGCATCTGTGGCGGATGTGCTTCGGGCTCTTCGTCGCGACGGGCTCGTTCTTCCTCGGGCAAATGCCCTTCATTCCCGAGCCCGTGCGCAACATGCCGCTGCTCCTGGTGCTCGCCTTCGCGCCGATTCTGTTCCTCATCTATTGGATGTGGCGCGTACGATTTCTTGGCCGAACGAGTGGCATGGTTCTTGGCAACACCCAGCCGCCTTGACGATGGAGCATCGTCCCTTGGACTGATGGGTTGGGCGCAACTCACGGCGGCGCCACGAGGCCAAACATGACGAGGTCTCGATCCAGCCTTGTACCGCCTCCCAATCCACAACGGGGAATCCACCTGCGTCGAGCAGTGATGCAGCCAGATCGAAGGGTGCCGCGTCTTTGGCTGTGACTTCGGCTGGCGGCACCGGCTCCGCGCCGGCGACGTCTTCATCTTCTGCCCTACGCGGGCGGATCAGCGATTTCAGCAGCTTGCGCACGATACAGAGATGGTGGTGCAGGCTACGGCGAGTTGCGCGAGTGCCAAGCCGAAGCGCTCCACGTCGGCGCAGCATCAGCGATGAGTTTGAGGATTTCAGGCGGCAGGTCTCCCGAGCCTGTGAGTTGGCGAACCTCCAGGATGTCGTCCGCCCCGAAGCCAGAGGGAGCGCGGAGAGCCCATTGAATCGCCTCGTCAAGCGAGCCCACCTCGATGAGGTAGAAGCCTCCGACCAGCTCCTTCGACTCGGCGAACGGGCCGTCCACCACGTAGCGCTTGCCGTGGGCTACCGCGATGCGCGCTCCTGGCGCCGAGGGGTTGAGGCCCTCGGAGGCGACCAGCACCCCGGCCTGGTGCATCTCTTCGTTGAAGCGCATGTAGGCCTTGAAGAGCTCCACATCGAACTCGGACTGCTCAGTGGCCGTCTCGCTCTCCTTGCTCGGCTGCGCCGTGATGATGAACCGCATGGTCTGTTCTCCGAAGGTAGTCTGGTCCTGGTAAGCCTACGACGAACGAGGGCCAGCAACATCGACAGGTGCGCCGCAGGAAAACGGTGGGCTGCCATGGGCGAGGCAAGGAAACTGATGCATCAGGCCTCGGGTTCGTGACACACCGCTTCGATGTTGTGGCCGTCAGGGCCAATGACGAACGCTGCATAGTAGTTCGCGTGGTAGCGCGGGCGCAGGCCTGGTGGCCCATTGTCTTTGCCACCCGCTTGCATGGCCGCGCGATAGAAGTCTTGGACTTGATTGCGACTCTCGGCCACAAACGCCAGGTGAAGATGCGCCGGCCTCTCCTCGGTTTGATAAAGGCACAGAGACACCTTGCCTTGGGGCTGGCTGAGCTCGACACCGTTCGGCGGCCACTCCGTGACGACGGTGACGCCGAGCGGCTCGAGTGCCTTGAGGAAGAAGGCTTTGCTTGCAGCGTAGTCGCTGACGCCGAACTTGACGTGGTCAAACACGAGCGCTCCTCAGGTTGGGCGCCCCATGCCAGGCACGCCGTTTGTCTGATGGGTTGGCTGTCATTCCGCCTCCGCTAGAAGCATTGGCCATCGCTGCTTCTCAAACGGCAACTCCACTGGAGGAGCTCGGCTCCATTCTTCATGGAGCGCCGGAACCTGGCGGTGGCTTCGGCCTCGATGGCATCCGGCAACGGCAACTGCGGGGCGACGCCAGTTGAATTGGTGTAGAAGTTGATGAAGCAGGTTCTTTCCGGCGGGCACAACTTGGCGATCTGGGCCTGGTAAGCCGAGGCGTCTTGGGCACGCTCCTTCGGCACGATGACGACCTGCAACAAGCCTTGAGTTCCGACGACCTGCCAGGATGCGAGATCCTCCGCATTGGCACTTGGCGATACAAGGGCCAACAGGGATGAGACAGCCAGAGCCGTTGCTGCCCTGAAGCCGATTCGGCTTTCGTGAGTTTCTCTTCGGGGGACGGCAATGCGATCAAAGGATGCCATGGGACGGTTCCCCTTGACGGATGGGCGATGTTTCACTGAATGTTGAGCAAAGTACAGATCGACGACGAACACACCAGAGACAACGCATGGTGCGCGACCGGCGACTCGTAGACATACAGCAACTTTTCACCCACCAAGAACTCGACCCGCTCGGCAGTTAGGTTCAACTGCACCTGGATCGGCTTGCTGAGGTCAAGGTTGAACTGCCGGTCGCGCGAGCTTGAAAGTTCCCGAATCTCGTTCTCAGGAAAGTCGGCAACACTCGCAGTGACTTCTCCGGTGTTGTCCGGATCGGGCCCGAGTCTCAGGCACACATTCTCCTGGTCGGCCAGAGTCTCGAGGAGGCAGACATTGATGATTGGCAACCACTCGTCAGACGCTTGTAGACGATCAAAAAAAGCCGACAGAAGGACCGGCTCGGTTGGCTTGATGGCGGTTCGCCAAGACAAGTACTTCCCTGGGGCGGCGTTCATCTGCAACGTTGCAGCGTTGGATGGCAGAGCAACTGGCTCCGCGGCATGTGCCATCGACACAGAGATCGCACAGACAGTGACCAGCTTGGCGATGGGTGGCTTGGTCATTGATGAAACCCAACTTTTGAAGCGCGTGGCGGCTTGCGGCCTACCGAAAGACATCTTCTTCACTGAGGGGTTGGCCATCACTCGAGCTTCCACCGGTACTCAACTTCGATCCATGCGTCGAGGGCATCCCCTCGGAACTTGGCAGGCTCAAACTTGCACTGCATCAGGGAAAACAGTGCGGTCACATCGAGCAGCTTGTGCGCAGGGCTGCTGCCTGCCGAATGCGTTACTTCTCCGTCGATCACAGTCGAATCGGCTCCTATATGGAAGGCGAGCCTGGTACTCCCTGTGGCCTCCGCTCTTCTGGATGCCGCAGGGTACTCTGGCAACTTGCAGCCGTCGAGTTTCGCCTTGGCGCCGCTGAACCCACGAGCAACGGGTTCTCGTGCGAAGGCGTCCTCCAGCTGTACCAGCACGGCCGATGGCAACGGTACAACCTTCTCTGCGGGTGCCGCCCTGGCAATGCACTCGCCCACATGGGCCTCGACGAGTGCTTTGATCGAAAGTTCCGCTTGCCGCCCAGATACGGCTGAAGCAAGACAAGCACAACTGGCTTCCCGCACAGGTAGAGAAGTCAAGACCGGAATGGCCAGCCTGGCGCCGCGGTTCGAGAGCGCCTGCACACAAAGCCTGTCCGAAGGCGCCGCCAGGGTCTGAGCATGGCCGCAACTGGCAGCCAGCAGAAGCAATGCAGATGCCGCGACTTTGGGGTGGATAGAACGATGGGCAATGAGCATTGCCATGTGATGCCTAACGTTCACCGTAAGGGGCTGGAAGGCTGAGCGTGCCGCTCGTGTTGCATTCTGAAGACTGCAAAGTGCATGTCACTGGCGCCGCGAACAAAGAAGGACTCTTCCATGGTGGTGAAGCCGTGCTTCTCATAGAAGCGCTTCGAGTTGGCGGTGGCCACCACCACGACCGGCCCCTCGTGATTGGCCTGGGCGCGCTCCACTGCAAGGTTGAACAGCCGGCTGCCCAGGCCTGAACCAGCAGCCTCCGGCCGAACGAAGAGAAGGGTGACCTCACCTGGAATGAACCCGCAGAAGCCAAGAACCCTGCCCTTCTGCTCAGCGATGAAGATCTGGCCGGCTTGTATGAAGGGGTGATGCACTTCATGCGTTCGCCCTTTGAACCAGGTGCCGAGCTGCGCAGGCGTGTATGAGCCGGCACAGAGGTGTTGCACCGAGTCTTGGTGTGCCTCGAAGATCGCGTGCGAGTCTTCAAGAACAGCCACTCTGACAGTTGGAAGGGCCGGCAAGAGGGGTGCCTCCTAGCGTAGGACGTAAGGCGAGGTCAGGCGTCGCCCTTGACCATTGGCCCATGGATTCGCTCCCAGTCCTCGAGCAGGAGACCGTATAGCAATGTGTCTGATTTTTCCCCACTGATGATCCAGCGCTCTCGCAGGTGCCCCTCGCGTACGAATCCAAGCCGCTCAAGCGTTGCGATAGAGCGCGTGTTCCGCGGGTCAGTATCAGCTTCGAGTCGATTGAGACCGAGTTCATAGAAGGAGTATTGAGCCAAGGCACCAAGCGCCTCGGCCATGTAGCCGTTCCGCCAGGCATGCGCCCCAAGGACAAATCCAATCTCCGCGCGCCCATTTGGTTCAGAAAGGTCGTACAACGTGCATGTGCCGACGACCTTGCCAACATCCCGCGGAACGATGCCAAGGCACAGGTGCTTGCGCGTGCTCAACCCACGCTGCCCCTGCTCGATCAGTGCCGTGGCTTGCTCGAGCGAAGCCCAAGGTGGCATGTTCGAGTACCGCATCACTTGCGCGTCGGAGTGAACTGCAAGCAAGTCTGCCGCATCGGCTGGCTCCAGGGGGCGAAGCAGCAAGCGTGCAGTCTGCAGCGGGACATTGTCGAACGTTGACATAGCCAATGATTCGCGAAGACCAACGTTTGTCATGAGACGGGCGTCGCCTCGATCGCTGCAGCTTGCGGCCTCGCGATATCGTCGTTGGCCGTTCGATTCTGTCGATTTGATGCGCGTCGCGATGCGGGCCGCATGACTGCTGCTCGTGTCCGGGAAGGTCGGGAGTTCGGGAGCCTAGCGTTTGACATGAGCGGCATCCTCCGACAAGCGAAGCTTGCCGGAAGACGCCTGCTCGATGGAAGGGTTGGGCGTCATTGCTTGGGACACTCGCGGTCGACGACAGTTGTGGAGGCGTTGACCCTTGCGAGGGAGCTGGACATCTTGAACAGCTCGTCAATGATCGCGTAGCCGCAGTCCAGCGAGCGCTGGATCAGTTGGGGTGCTTCGCAGGCCTTCAGCGTCGGGCGGGGATCTCTTGCACGAATTGCCATGTCGTACGCCGACGTGAGGCACGCATCGAGTGTGGCGAACGTCCGCGAGAGCCGAAACTCCACCAGACCCTCGAAGGTGGAGTAGTTTGCAGGGCTCACAATCTGGCGGACGAGCAGAAGGTTTGCGAGGGTGTTGGCATTCCAGTTTGCGTAAGCTTCATCGTATGCGCGTTTGCGCTCGACAAGCTCCTGCTTGGACTCCGATGTGGGACCCCGTGCATGGCGATTCAGTGAAGACGCGAGGAGTTCAGCGCGAACACGCCGTTCGTAGATGAGCCGTGAGTAGCTGCCAAGTGCATCCTCGCGTGCACGCGCCAGTTGCTTCTCCTCGTCAAGTTGCTTCTGAACGCGCTGTGCTTCCAGTAGCGCCTCGGCGCGTGCTTGATCCGCGGCGCGGAAAGACTGGTTGACTTGGTAGCCGAGCACGAAGATGACTATTGGTGTGAGGAGGCTGATCGCGAGCTTGACAACTTCCAACGAAGTCCAGGGGCTCTTTGGCGAATCGCTCATGATGACACCCAACGTTTGACATGAGGGATGTCCACAAGCAAGCTTCGCTTGCTTGTGGACATCCCCTCGATGGAAGGGTTAAGCGGCACCCGCGGTGACCTCAATGCGGACGACCTCAATGCATGGCGGCAGCGACGCGTAGTTGAGACCACAACGAGAAAACGCGTTCTCATAGACACACACGGTTGGGCCTGTTGACGAGCGACGCAAGTGAGCCACCGCGCTGAACGATGTGTTCTGATTGTTCCGCAGCAATGAATTGCGGCCGTGAAAGGAGTCCGTGATCTCCCTGTCTCTGAGGACGACGGTCATCTCACCGTACATGGCCGAAACGAAGTCGTGTGGTTCAGTACCGAAAGCCTGCAGTGGATCCAGATTGTTGTAGATCAACAGCACGCCAGGAACTCCTTCCTTCTTCGCCACCTGCACCTGTTTCCGGGATTCGAATATCTTCTGCCGGACGTGAGAGCCAACCGTTCTTGAACTGACCCCTCCTTGCGTATTGAACTCCTGATCCAAGTCGATTTGCTTGACCTCAAAGTAGACGGCCTCACCATTCAAGAAGACGAGGTAGTCAGGCGTTCTGAGCTTTGCGACTGGAACGGTTTCCCACGGAATCTGATGAAGGTCGCAGAACGACTCGAAGAGCACCTCTGATTCGGTCTTTGTGGTCATTCGCGGCTCACCCCTCTGTGTTTGTGGCGCCTAACGTGATATTGGCCTCGCCGGCCAGTCGGCGCCATTGACAACAAGTGGCGATACTCGACTGGATATTGCCATTGGCGGCAATGCAGGTTGGCCTGACAAATGTGCATCAGTTGTGCACAGAAGAAGGCTGCCCGGGGAGCGGCCTACGTAGCGTGCCACGTGCTGGCCGTATGGGGCCAGACCGAGTTTGTGGCTGGGCCCAATGATCCGCTCCTGGGGATCATCAACTGGACGTGCAGACTGAAGGCGCCCAGGCCGTTGCTGCCACTGCACGCCAGGAGCCGTGAGCGCTGCAAGGGTGGGGTCGGCAAACGCCATGGCCCAGCATAGCCGACCCCATGCAATCTGGACAGTAGCTGAACCCGCCCTTACCCGCGCACCCTCGTCAACGCCAGGTTCGCCGCTGCCGTGCGCGTCTCCACGCCGAGCTTGGTGTAGACCCGCTCCAGGTGCTTCTTCACAGTGGCGGGGCTGGCGCCGAGGATGTCGCCGATGTCGCGGTTGGTCTTGCCCTGGATCACCCAGTACAGCACCTCGGCCTCGCGGGCGGTGAGGCTGAAGACCTGCATCCAGCTGGCCAGCATGGCGGCCTCGGATTCCTCGCGCAGCACGATCAGCCACTGGCCTTCGGCCGCGGCGGGGCTGTCTTCCAGTGGGTGCAGGCTGCAGGTGAGGCGGCCGGCTCCGCGGCTCACGGTCAAGGTCTGCGCTTCGGCGCCGGCACGATTGCGGATGGCCTGCCGGCCCACCCAGGCCATCAGCTCCGGCGGGCTCACCACATCGGGCATCTCGCCGAAGTAGCGGCCCAGCAGCTCGCGGGCCAGCGCCGTCTGCCAGATGCGGCGGCCGTCGAACTGGCGCACCACCAGGGTGGCGTGGCCAAAGGCATCCAGCGCCTGGCGGGCCTGGCGCTGGCTGCGGGCGCTGCTCAGGTGCGCGGCGATGCGGGCCAACACCTCGCGCGGGCGGATGGGCTTGGTGACGTAATCCACCCCGCCGGCGCTGAAGGCCTCCAACACATGCTCGGTCTCGGTGAGGCCGGTCATGAAGATGATGGGCGCAGCGGCGGTGGCCGGGTGGGCCTTCAGGCGCCGCGCCACCTCGAAGCCATGCAGGCCAGGCATCACCGCGTCCAGCAGCACGATGTCCGGCGGGGCCTGGGCGGCCAGGGCCAGCGCGGCCTCGCCCGAGGTGGCCACCAGCACGGTGTAGCCGGATTCGTCCAGCGCGTCGTGCAGCGGGGCCAGGTTGTCCGGCACATCGTCCACCAGCAGCACGATGTCGGTGGCGTCGGCCAGCGGGGCGGATGGGGGTGCCGCCGGTGGCAGCGGCAGCGGTGAATCAACGGGGCTCATCGAGGGCTTTCGTCAGCAGCCGGTTCATGGCGTCCAGCTGGTACTCGCGGGCCAGCGCGCGCAGCTTGGCCACGAAGCGGCCGGCCGAGGCATCGGCGGCCTCGATCTCGTCCAGCTTGCGGCCGATGCCGCGTAGGTAGCCCAGGCGCACCAGCTCATGCAGCGCGGTCAGGTGCTGGGCGTCGGGCAGCTCGTCACCGCCGGGCTCGTCGGCCGGCGGGGGAGGCTCGGCGGCCGCCCATTGCAGATCGAGTTGCCGGCCCAGCCAATCCAGCAGCACGGGCAGGCGCACGGGCTTGACCAGGAAATCGGCCGCGGGCAGGCCCACGTCGTTGTCCAGCCCCTGGTCGAAGGCGTTGGCCGAGACCACGGCCACCGGCACGCCGGCCAGCGGCGTGGCACGCAGGCGGCGGATGGCCTCCCAGCCGTCGATGCCGGGCATCGCCAGGTCCATGAAGATGGCATCCGGCTTCAGCGCCAGCGCGCGGGCCACACCCTCCTCTCCAGTGGCTGCCGCCTCGATGACGAAGCCCAGCGGCTGCAGCAGATCCGCCAGCAGCTGCCTGTCCGCCTCTTCGTTGTCCACCACCAGGATGGTGCGGCGCTCGCCGTGGTAGCCGGCGCGCGCCGGCGCCTTGGCCACGATGGCGGCCTCGTCGGCGCGCAGCTCGGGCAGGTAGAAGCGCAGGCTGAAGGTGCTGCCCACGCCGGGGGTGCTGGCCACGCGCATCTCGCCGCCCATCAGGTCGGTGAGCATCTTGCTGATGGTCAGGCCCAAGCCGGTGCCGCCGGCCGACGAGCCGCCCGCGGCCGAGCCGCGGACAAAGGGCTCGAACACGCGCTCCAGCTCGTCCTCGCTCATGCCGGGGCCGGAGTCGATGATCTCGATGCGCAGCATCTCGCGCGCATGCTGCAGGTGCAGCCGCACCTGGCCGGTGGTGGTGAACTTCACCGCGTTGCCCACCAGGTTGATGAGAATCTGGCGCAGGCGCTTCTCGTCGGCGCGCACCACCTCGGGCAGGCGGCCTTCCGCCTGGTAGGAGAAGGCGATGCCCTTGTCCGCGGCCTGCAGCTCGAACAGCCGCGCGATCTCCTCGATGCACTCGCGGAAGCGCATCGGCTGGCTGTCCAGCTTGAGCTTGCCGGCCTCGATGCGGGCCACATCCAGCGTGCCCTCGATCAGGCTCAGCAGGTGGTCGCCGCCACGGCGGATCACGCTCACCGCCTGGCGCCGGTGGGCGGGCAAGGCGGGGTCGTCCTCCAGCAGCTGCGCATAGCCCAGGATGCTGTTGAGCGGCGTGCGCAGCTCGTGGCTGATGGTGGTGATGTAGCGGGTCTTGGCGCGGCTGGCGGCGTCGGCCAAGCGCTTGGCCTTCTGCAGCTCCAGATCCGTCTGGCGGTGCGAATCGATCTCGCTTTCCAGCGCCTCGGTCTGGCGCTCGGATTCCTCCTGCGCCACGCGCCGGCTCTGCTGCGCCAGCACCAGCCACCAGGCCACGATGCCGGCCACCAGCAGCAACGCGGCGTAGGCCTTGATAAAGCCGGCGCGCAGTGCCGGCTCCATCCACGCGGTGAGCTCGGGGCCGCGCGCCGAGAGGGCCCGCAGCTCCTGGTGGTACAGCAGGCCGAACAGCGCCGCCAGCAACGGCACGATGAAGGCCATCAGCAGCAGGTACTGGCCCAGGCCCGAATCCACCTGCAGGCCGAAGCGGCCGGGGAGCAGGCGGGCCAGCGTGGCGGACCAGCGGCCCCACAACTGGTCCACGAAGCGCGGCACGGTCTTGCAGCGGTCGCCGCAGCGTGCATCCAGCGTGCAGCACAGCGAGCAGATGGGGCCGCCGTAGGCGGGGCAGCCGGCCATGTCCTCGCGCTCGTAGTCGCGCTCGCAGACCACGCAGCGCTGCAACACGGGGGTGAGGCGCTGGTACGCGCCGGCCGGCTCGGGCTCGGGCTGGCGCGCCAGGTAGTAGCGCCCGCCGGTGGCCCAGGCGATCAACGGCGCGGCCACGAAGGCGGTGGCCAGCGCGATCATGGCCGAGAAGGCCTGCGCCAGCGGGCCGAAGGCGCCCAGGTGCGCGGCCACCGAAAGCACAGAGGCCAGGCCGGTGGCGCCCACGCCCACCGGGTTCACATCGTGCAGGTAGGCGCGGCGGAACTCGATGCCGGGGGGCGACAGGCCCAGCGGCTTGTTGACGACCAGATCGGCCACCACCGCCATGATCCAGCTGATGGCGATGTTGGAGAACAGGCCCAGCACGCCGCCCAGCGCCTGGAACACATCCAGCTCCATCAGCATCAGCGCGATGAGCAGGTTGAAGACCATCCACACCACGCGGCCCGGGTGGCTGTGCGTGAGCCGCGAGAAGAAGTTGGACCAGGCCAGCGAGCCCGCATAGGCGTTGGTGACGTTGATCTTGAGCTGCGAGACGATCACGAACAGCGCCGTCACCGCCACCGCCCAGCCGTAGTGCGGCAGCACCATCTCCCAGGCGGCCAGGTACATCTGGTTCGGGTCCACCGCACGGTCGGGCGAGACCATGTGGCTGAGCGCCAGGTAGGCCAGCAGCGCGCCGCCCAGCATCTTCAGTACGCCGGGCAGCACCCAGCCCGGGCCGCCGACCAGCACCGCCAGCGTCCAGCGGGTGCGGTTGGCCGGCGTGCGCTCGGGCATGAAGCGCAGGTAATCCACCTGCTCGCCCATCTGGGTGATGAGCGCGATGCCCACGGTGAGTGCGGCACCGAAACCGCCCAGGCTGAAGGCCGCACCGCCGCCCTGCTCGCCCGGGTACGCCGCCAGCTCCGCCAGCAGGCCGGGGTGGAGTTGCAGCACCACGATGTAGGGCAGCACCAGCAGGGCCAGCCAGAGCGGCTGCGTCCAGACCTGCAGGCGGCTGATCCAGGTGACGCCGTAGGTCACCAGCGGGATCACCGCCAGCGCGCAGAACAGGTAGCCCCAGGCCGGCGGGATGTCGAACGCCAGCTCCAGCGCATAGGCCATCACCGCCGCCTCGAGGGCGAAGAAGATGAAGGTGAAGCTGGCGTAGATCAGCGAGGTGATGGTCGAGCCCAGGTAGCCGAAGCCGGCGCCGCGGGTGAGCAGATCCATGTCCACGCCGTGCCGCGCGGCGTAGATGCTGATGGGCCAGCCGGCCAGGAAGATGATCAAGCCGGTGGCCAGGATGGCCCAGAAGGCGTTGGCGAAGCCGTACTGCACCAGCAGCGTGGCGCCCACGGCCTCCAGCACCAGGAACGAGGCGGCGCCGAAGGCCGTGTTGGCGACCCGCCACTCGGACCACTTTCGGAACGAGCGCGGTGTGAAGCGCAGCGCGTAGTCCTCCAGCGTCTCGCTGGCGACCCAGGCGTTGTAATCCCGCCGGATCTTGATGACACGCTGCGCCCGCGGCCCGGCGGCCGGGGCCGCTTCAGCGGGCTCGGTGGGCAGCGGGGGGGCGGGGTGTGCGGGCATCGTCACGGGCAGGGAGCAACCCCGAACCACTCAAGAAACGCACCCAGATGGGAGGCGCCCGGTGCACCATGCTGGGACCAGCCTGCGGCTATGCGTGGTTCACGCTCCCGGACACTTCACCAGGACCGTGCGCAGCGCACCGCCGCAGTGCACAGACGCTCAGCCGCCGGCGGATGGCGCTGCGTACCCGCGGCGCCGGGTGCCCCAGCTTAGTGGGCAACGCGGCCGCGCCCGGCGGCCTTGGCGTGGTAGAGCATGGCGTCGGCCCGGTGGACGGCGTCCTGCGCGCCGGGCTCGCCCGGCCGCCAACAGGCCACGCCCACGCTGGCGCCGATGTGCAGCACCAGGTGCCGCACGTGGAAGGGGTCGGCAGCGGCGGCCACCACCTTGTCGGCCACGCGCAGCGCATTCGCCGTCTCCTGCAGGCCGCCCAGCACGATGGCGAACTCGTCGCCCCCCAGCCGCGCCACTGTGTCGGTGGGGCGCACGATCGCGCGCAGGCGCTTGGCGAAGATCTCCAGCAACTGGTCGCCCACGCCGTGGCCGTGCTGGTCGTTCACGTCCTTGAAGCGGTCCAGATCCACGTAGAGCACCGCGCTCAGGCCCGGCTCGGCGCGCTCCGCGCGGTCGGCCAGTGCCTGGTCGAAACCGGCGCGGTTGAGCAACTGGGTCAGCGGGTCGGTGATGGCCAGGCCGCGCAGGCGCCGCTCCTCCACGCGGCTGGCGCTGATGTCCGAGGTGACGGAGACGAAACCCTCGACCTCGCCCTGCTCGTTGAACAGCGGGATGTAGTCGATCTGCACATGGCGCAGATGCTCGCGCTCGGGCCACTCGCGCTCGAAACGCACGCGTTCGCCGGCCAGCGCCCGCACGATGTAGGGCTTGCGCAGCGCGAACTCCTCGGGGCCCAGGACGCGGTCCGCCGGCTGGCCGATCATCTCCGCGCGCGGCCGGCCCATCACGGCCTCGCTGCCGCGGTTGCCCAGCACGTAGCGGCCCTCACGGTCCACCACCACGATGCCAGCCGGCACGGTGTCGATCACGGTGCGGAGGATGGCCTCGCTGCGGAACAGCGCTTGCTCGGCGGCCTTCTGCGCCGTGATGTCACGCAACACGGCCGAGAAGTACTCGACGCGGCCGCGGCTGCTCTTGTGTGCGATCAGCAGGTGGCTGACCAGCAGCTCGCGGTGCTGCCCGTCCCACTGCAGCGACTCGCCGACCCACACCCCATGCGCGACCGCCGCAGGCACGATCTCGTCGGCATGGCGCTTCACCGTGGCTGGCGGGTTGAACTCCAGCGCATTGCGGTGGGCGATCGGCTCGTCCAGCCCGATGCCCAGCAAGCGCCGGGCAGCCGGGTTCATGTAGAGCAGGTTGCCCTGCGCGTCGGACTGCAGCACGAAATCGGTGGTGGCTTCGAAGATGGCGGCCAGCGTGCGCAGCGCGCGCTCGCCCTCGGCCCGCTCGGTGATGTCCGACACCGTGCCCACGTGGGCCACCAGCACGCCGTCCACCACCACCGGTGCGCTGCGCATGGAGACCTTGATCTGCTGCCCGTCCGGGCGGCGCAGGCGGCGCTGCACGTGAAACGGCTCGAGCCGCGCCACGGCCGCCCGCCAGGCCGCACGCACCCGCTCCAGGTGGTGGGCCGGCACCATGCCCAGCCAGCCTTCGGGCGCCTGCTCGCGCGTCAGGCCGTGGATACGCAGATAGGCCTCGTTGACGTAGCTGACGCGGCCGTCCGGCTCGGCGCGGAACAGGCCCAGCGGCGATGCATCCGTCACCGCCGCCAGCTCGGCACGCTGGGCGCGCAACTCGCGCATCAAGCCGTCGAACTCGCGGGCCAGCGCGCCGCGCTCGTCCCGTGCCGAGGTGTCGATCGGCACGATCTCGTCCGGGCTGCGGCGCTGCCTGCGCATCGCGTGCAGCAGGTTCTCCAGCGGCCGCATCAGCCAGCCCATGCCGGCCCACACCGCCAGCACACAGCCCACCCCCAGCACCACCAGGGCCATCAGCAAGGTACGCTGCGCGCTCAGCAGCGACCCATGGGCCTCCTGCGCGGGGATCACCACCCGAAGTTCCCAGGGCACCGACTGCAGCTTCTGGCGGGTCACGAAGTCGGACTGGGTGTCGAAGTCGTCGCCTTCCGGGTTTGCCGCCGCCGGCTGCAGCAGCTTGCGCTGGTCCGGGCTAAGCACGGTCACCGGCTGCGGGCCGATCGTCTGGATCTCCACGTAGCCGGTGCTGCCCACGCGGGTGCGGCTGACGCCACCCAGCACGTTGTCGCTGAGCAGGCTCAGGCCACCGCCGAGGACGCCGAGAAAGCGGTGCTCGGCGTCGAACAGGGGCACCGCCATCAGCACCAGCGGCTGCTGCCGGGTGCGCGACAGCAGCGGCTGCGAGATGGCCGGCTGGCCAGTGTCGCGCGCCTGGCGGAAGTAGTCGCGGTCACCGATGTTCACCAGCTTGACGTCCGGCGGGTCGTTGTAGACCACCTGGCCGTCGGCCGCCACCAGGGCCAGGCCGTCGAAGGGCGGGCGCAGGCCGCTCAGCTCGAAGAAGCGCTTCTGCGCCGCGGCGTCACGCCACAGGCCGGGGTCGATCTGGAACGCCGCACGCGACAGGATGCCCAGGTGGCTGCGCAGCTTGTGGTCCATGTCCGCCGCCAGCGCGGTGGCCAGCGCGTTCTGCTGGTCGCGCAGCAGGCTGGCGTGGTCGCTGGCCTGCTGGCGGTAGAGCCAGCCACCGACCAGCGACACCGAGCCCAGCACCAGCGAGGTGCTGACCAGGGCAGCCTTGGTCTTGAGGGTGAGTTTCATGGCGGATCGGCCGGTGCCGGCAAGCATAGCGGGCAGCCGGCCGCCCGCGAAGCCTAGGCCAGTTCGCCGTCGAGCGCCGCGACGAGATCGGGGATCAGCTGGCGCAGCTCGCCGGTGGCGATGGCGGCGTCGGCGTCGAAGCCGTCGTCGTCACGGCCGCTGCGGCCGGCGTCGAAGACCCCGTCCTCGACGCTCAGCTTCTTGATCTGCAGGGCGTCGGTCAGCACGAAGGAGACCCGGCCGCGCCAGGTCATCGCCAACCGGGTGGGCTGCTTGCCGCCGGCCTGCACGTGGGCGCGCACCTCGTCGGTGTCGAGCGGATGGCGGGCGTAGCGGACGACGGATTTCATCTCGTCGGCCGACTTGAGTTCGCACTCCCGGTCGACCGAGAAGCCGGCCGGGGCCTCGCCGCTGGCCAGCCAGGCAGTCATCGCCACCGCGGGCGACAGCGTGGTCTGCACCAGACGCAGGGCCAGGCCGGGCAGCGCCTGGATCAGCACGGTGGCGGCGTCTTCGGCCCGCTTGGGGCTGCTGGCGTCGACCATCAGCAGGCCGGCCTTCGGGTCCAGCCAGACATGGGCCGAGGCCTGCTTGGTGAAGGCGCGCGGCAACAGCGACAGCATGGCCTCTTCCTTCAGCTCCTTGGACTGGCGCTTGCCGGGCTTGCGGCCGGTGGCCTGCTCGATCTTGCGGGCCAGCTCCTGGGTGTGGCGCTTGACCACCGAGGACGGCAGCACCCGCTGCTCCACCATCAGCCGCATCACGAACTGCCCGCCGACCGACTCGGCCAGCGGCGCGGTGGGCGAATCGGTCTCGCGCGGAGGCACCCAACCCAGCGACACCGGCTGGGTGGACGCGCAAGGCAGGAAGCGCGCCTTCTGCAACCCTGCCTCGATCTCGGCCAGATCGGCCTGCCACGGGCTGCCGTCCGGCGCCGAGACGCGGTACACCACCAGGTTCTTGAACATCAACAAAGCCACGCGAAAGATCCTCAGGGTCGGGTTGTCCGGGGGCGCCGATTGTCGTGCATCGAGAAGCAGGCTCGGCGACCGCCCCACAGAGCCCCGGTTAGGCTGGGCTACACTTGGCCACGAGGGAGGTTTCTCAAGGCGGCGCGGGCGACTCAGATTGCCGAGCCGGCCTCCAGTTGTACCGAGGAACTTCATGAAGACCCGAGAGGTAGTGATCTTCAGCGGGGAGCAATTCAGCGTCCCGCAAGGCATTCAGCGAATCGATCACCGCGCCACGCACGGCTGGCAACTGCGATACGCCGGCACCAAGCTCTATTCAGACCACACCACGGACGGCAGCGGTGCCGCCAAGTCGCTCGCCCTGGCCACCAAGGAGCTGCTGAAACGCATCGCCACGATGCCGGCACCCTCGCGGCTGCAGAGCGCCCCCAACAACGGCAAATCCAGCGACCTGCCGGTGGGCATCTCCGGGCCGGTGGTGCGCCTGCGCAAGAACGCCAAGGTGCGCGATTGCAGCCTGGCGGTGCTGATCCCGCGCTTCGGCAAGACGCCGCAGCGGCGCAGCATCTACATCGGCACCGAGAACACCTACACCCCTGAGCGCTACCAGGCCGCGCTGCAACGCGCGATCGAGATGCGCACCGCCGCGGAGGAGGCCTACCGCGCGGCGGCCACCAAGTCCAAGCGGGCCGAGGGCCGGGTGCTGAAAGCCAGCCTTCGTTGACCGCCCCGCGTGTGCGCCGGGCTGGCGCGGCCGATCTGCCTGCGCTGGCCGCGCTGTTCGACGCCTACAGGCAGTTCTACGACCAGCCCGCCGATGCGGCGTTGGCGCGGCGCTTCCTGGGCGAACGCATCGCACGGGACGAGTCGGTGCTGTTCCTCGGCGCGCTGTGTGGGGCACCCGGTGCCGGGGTACCGGCACCACCCGCCGGGCGGGTCACGCGGCCGCTTGGGAGCGGCCCGGCGCTGGCCGCGTGTGGGGCACCCGGTGCCGGGGTACCGGCACCACCCGCCGGGCGGGTCACGCGG
>JADMKA010000236.1:17300-18511 GCA_018780145.1 Vitreoscilla sp.
CCGCTTGGGAGCGGCCCGGCGCTGGCCGCGTGTGGCGAGCCGGCGGGCTTCTGCCAGCTCTACCCGAGCTTCTGCTCGGTGGAGGCGGCGCCGGTGATGGTGCTGTACGACCTGTTCGTGGCACCCGCCGCGCGCGGCCAGGGCCTGGCCGGCGCACTGATGCAGGCCGCCGAGGCGCATGCGCGCGAAGCCGGTTGTGCGCGGCTGGATCTGTCCACCGCACACGACAACCTCGCCGCGCAGGCGCTCTATGAAAGCCGGGGCTGGCTGCGCGACGAGGTCTTCCGGGTCTACTCGCTCAGGCTGTAGGCACCAGCGCCGGCCGGGCCGGCATCACCGTGCCGCGGCATTCGCCGAAACCGATGCGGCGGGCGCCGGCGCGCTCGCAGGAGCCCTTCAGGATCACGCTGTCGCCGTCCTCGAGGAAGCTGCGGCTTTCGCCGTTGCTGAGCGTGAGCGGCTTCTTGCCGGCCTGGCTCAGCTCCAGCATCGAGCCGCCCTGCTCCGGTTGCGGGCCGGACAAGGTACCGGTGCCGAACAGGTCGCCCGGGTTCAGGTTGCAGCCGTTCACCGTGTGGTGGGCCACCAGCTGGGCCACGGTCCAGTAGGCATCGGCATAGTTGGAGCGCGAGATGCAGTCGCCCGGGTGGCCGGCCTCGCGCATCGCCGCGGTCTGCAGCCAGACCTCGAGCGCGATGTCGATCGCACCCTGCTCGCGATTGGCCGGCGAATCCAGGTAGGGCAGTGGCGCCGGGTCTCCCGCAGGGCGGGTGAAGGGCTTGCGGAACGGTGCCAGCGCCTCCAGCGTGACCACCCAGGGCGACAGCGTGCTGGCGAAGTTCTTCGACAGGAACGGCCCGAGCGGCTGGTACTCCCAGCCCTGCACGTCGCGCGCGCTCCAGTCGTTGAACAGCGCCAGGCCCAGCACATGCTCCTCGGCCTCGGCCATGCGGACGGGCTCGCCCATCGCGTTGGGGCGCGACACCACCACGCCCAGCTCCAGCTCGTAGTCCAGCCGGCGGCTGGGCCAGAAGTTGGGCGGGCTGTCATCCGCAGGGCCTTTGGTCTGGCCCCAGGGGCGGCGGAAGTTCTGGCCACTGACGACGATGGACGACGCACGCCCGTGGTAGCCGATGGGCACCCATTTGTAGTTGGGCAGCAGCGGGTTGTCTGGCCGGAACTGGCGGCCCACGGTGGTGGCGTGGTGGATG
>JADMKA010000043.1 GCA_018780145.1 Vitreoscilla sp.
TAGGCGGCACGCGGTGGATGTCGACGTCATCATCGAGAGCCTGCCGCTCTATGGCCAGGGGGCCCTGGTCACGCTCGCGCTGCTGGTGCTGTCACTGGGCATCGGCCTGCTGTTCGCGCTGCCGCTGGCCATGCTGCGCAGCCTGCCTTCGCCCTGGGTGTGGCGCCCGGTGTGGGCCTACACCTACGTGATCCGCGGCACGCCGATGCTGCTTCAGCTGTTCCTGCTGTACTACGGCCTGGCGCAGTTCGAGGCGGTGCGCGTGAGCGTGTTCTGGCCCTGGCTGCGCTCGGCCTGGTTCTGCTCGGTGGCGGCGTTCGCCATCAACACCTGCGCCTACACCACCGAGATCCTGCATGGTGCGATGCGCGCCTTGCCTGGCGGCGAGATCGAGGCCGCCAAGGCGCTGGGCATGTCGCGCTGGGTGACCTTCCGCCGCATCGTGCTGCCGTCGGCCTTCCGCCGCGCGCTGCCGGCCTATGGCAACGAGGTGGTGCTGATGCTGCACGGCACCTCGCTGGCCAGCGTGGTCACCTTGTACGACCTCACCGGCGCGGCACGCGAGGTGAACTCGCGCTACTACCTGCCGTTCGAGGCCTTCATCACCGCGGGCGTCTGCTACCTGCTGATCACCTTCGTGCTGGTGGCGTTGTTCCGCGCCGCCGAGAAGCGCTGGCTGCAGCCGCTGACCGCCCGCTCCTGAACCGGTTTCCAATCGCCCCGGATTCCAATCGCCCCATGCACCAGACCCTGCACACCCTCCCCTCCGCCACCCCCGGCAGCCACCACCAACTGGCCAGCCTGCACTACGGCACGCCGGGCAGCGGCCCGAAGGTCTACATCCAGGCCTCGCTGCACGCCGACGAGGTGCCCGGCATGCTGGTCGCCCACCACCTGCGTGGCCGGCTGGCCGAGCTGGAGGCGCAAGGCTGCTTCACCGGCGAGGTGCTGCTGGTGCCGGCGGCCAACCCCATCGGCCTGGCGCAGCGGGTGCTGCACGGCCACCAGGGCCGCTTCGACCTGGCCAGCGGCGAGAACTTCAACCGCCAGTTCACCGACCTGACCGAGAAGGTGGCCACCCGCGTGGAAGGCCGTCTCGGCAGCGATGCGGCCGCCAACGTGGCCCTCGTGCGCGCTGCCTTGCGCGAGGCGATCGCCGAGACGCCCGGCACCAGCCCGCTGCAGGCCCTGCGGCGGCTGCTGCTGGGCCTGGCGGCGGATGCCGACGTGGTGCTGGACCTGCATTGCGACGGCCAGGCCGTGCTGCATTTCTACACCACGCCGGCCACCTGGCCGCAGGCCGGCGAGCTGCTGGCGCGCTGCCTGGGCGCCGAAGCGGTGCTGCTGGCCGAGCGCTCGGGCGGCGACCCCTTCGACGAGGCCTGCTCGATGCTGTGGACCGATCTGGCCCGGCGCCTGGGCCCGGCGCACCCGCTGCCGCCCGCCTGCCTGGCCGCCACCATCGAGCTGCGCGGCGAGGCCGACGTCACGCACGCCTTGGCCCGCCGCGACGCCGAGGCCATCGTGCTCTACCTGCATGCCCGCGGCGTGATCCGCTTGGCCGCCGCACCCGAGCCGCCGCCACTGCGCTGCGAGGCCACGCCGCTGGCCGGCTCGATCCCGATCGACGCGCCGCACGGTGGCGTGCTGGTGTTCCACCGCGAGCCCGGCGACTGGGTGCAACGCGGCGACCTGATCGCCGACCTGATCGACCCCATCCAGGGCGAGGTGACCCCGCTCACCAGCCCAGTGGACGGCCACTTCTTCGCCCGCGACCTGCGCCGCTTCGCCGTTGCCGGCATGCCCATCGGCAAGGTGGCCGGGCGTGTCGCGCTGCGCCAGGGCGCCCTGCTGTCGGCCTGATCTCCGCATGACCGGCTCCCCATCCCACCTCGGCCTCACGGTCGACAACCTGCACAAGCGCTTCGGCGAGCGCGACGTGCTGCGCGGCGTGTCGCTGCAGGCCCGGCCCGGCGACGTGGTCGCCATCGTCGGCTCCAGCGGCTCGGGCAAGAGCACGCTGCTGCGCTGCCTGAACCTGCTGGAGCAGCCGCACGAGGGCCGCTTCAGCCTGGGCGACGAGACGCTGGAGATGCGGCGCGACCGCGACGGCAGCCTCACGGCGGCCGACGCCGGCCAGCTGCGCCGCTGGCGCGCGCGCCTGGCCTTCGTCTTCCAGAGCTTCAACCTCTGGCAGCACCGCACGGCGCTGGAGAACATCACCGAGGCGCCGATCCACGTGCTGGGCCAGCCGCCGGCGCAGGCCCGCGAGCGCGCCCGCGAGCTGCTGGCGCGGGTGGGGCTCTCGCACCGCGAGGCGATGTACCCGGCGCAGATGTCGGGCGGCGAGCAGCAGCGCGTGGCCATTGCCCGCGCCTTGGCGGTGGACCCGGAGGTGATGCTGTTCGACGAACCCACCTCGGCACTGGACCCCGAGCTGGTCGGCGAGGTGCTGAAGGTGATGCGCGCGCTGGCCGACGAGGGCCGGACGATGCTCGTCGTCACCCATGAGATGGAGTTCGCCCGCGAGGTGGCCAGCCAGGCGATCTTCCTGCACCAGGGCCTGATCGAGGAGCAGGGCCTGCCGCGCGAGGTGCTGGTGAAGCCGCGCAGCGAGCGCCTGCGGCAGTTCCTGTCGGGAGGTCTCAAGTGATGTTGAAAGGAATCCTGGTCTGCGTGGGCGCGATTGCGCTCACCTCGGCGGCGCTGGCCGCGGCGCCCGACATTCAACTCAACGTGCAGTGGCGCTGGGTGCCGCTGACGGCGGCGGCGCCCACCGGCACGGGGTCGGTCAGCTGGGGCACGGCGCTGCCGGCCACCGGCGCCGTGGTGACGCGCAGCGCACCCATCGCCGAGCCGGTGGTGCAGCGCGTTCAGGCCCGCAACGGCGAGGAAGCCCGGGTGGGGCTGACGACGGCCCGCGAGGACACCACGCTCGACTGGGTCTGGACGGCCCAGGGCCAGGGCCTGCAGACGCGCACCCGCTGGCGCCCGGCGCAGCAATCGCTCTGGGTGCGGCCCGAGTGGCCGGGCGGCAACGCCTCGGTGCGCCTGGCCTACCGGATCGACGCCGCCCGGCCGGACCCGGCGGCCCTGCAGCCGCAACAGGTGTTGCTCGAAGGCCAGGTCAGCCTGCCCTGGGACCACTGGGTCGAGATCGGCCGCTG
The DNA here is from genome assembly GCA_018780145.1 of Vitreoscilla sp. Classification (GTDB taxonomy): domain Bacteria; phylum Pseudomonadota; class Gammaproteobacteria; order Burkholderiales; family Burkholderiaceae_C; genus Ideonella. The sequence goes on from JADMKA010000043.1 coordinate 3,168, forward strand.
GACGGCGGCCGATGGCACCGGCGAGCGGCTGGAGTTGCGCGTCGGGCGCTAGCGAGGCCGCCATGATCGAACATCGAATCTTTGCCATGCCCTTTGCAGCCGTGTACCCGGCTTACCTGAACAAGGCCGAGCGGAAGGGGCGCACGAAAGACGAGGTCGATCGCATCATTGGCTGGCTGACGGGCTACGACCAGGCTGCGCTGCAGCGACAGATTGAGAAGAAGGTCGATGTCAGGTCCTTCTTTGCCCAAGCCCCAGCCATGCATCCGAACAGTGCGCAGATCAAAGGCGTCGTCTGCGGTGTTCGCGTGGAGGAGGTGCAGGACCCGCTGATGCAGAGGATTCGTCAGTTGGACAAGCTCATCGACGAGCTTGCCAAAGGCCGGGCCATGGAGAAGATTCTTCGCCCATGAGGGCGCCCGTGCGGCCCCACACCCCGAGCGTTGGTCTTCGCATCGGGGACCCACACTGTCATCAACCTTCTGGAACCGAGGGCACCCATGCCGACAGCCACCGCATCCGCCACAGCCTGGTCCCTGCTGCTTGCAGCAGGTCTGCTCGAAGTCGTCTGGTCAGTCAGCATGAAGGCGTCAGACGGCTTCACCAGGCATTTCTATTCCGGCATCACACTGGTGGCGGCCTGGCTCAGCTTCTGGCTGCTCGGCGTCGCGATGAAATCTCTGCCTCTCGGTACCGCGTACGCAGTCTGGACGGGTATCGGGGCCGTCGGTGCAGCACTCTTGGGCATGCTCATCTTCAAAGAGCCGGCCACGGCAGGCCGGATCGTCTGCATACTGGCCATTGTGGGCGGCATCCTGGGCCTCAAGCTCCTGCACTCGAACACCGGCTCGGGCGTGTGAGGGAGCCGTCGCAACTGGCCTTGTTGCTGGCACCTCGTCGAAGGCAACCCGCCACGTTCAGATCACGCCGTGCACCGCAAAGACGTACTTGGCGAGATCAATGCCGACGGTCAGAATGGCCATGGGCTTTCCCTTCCGAGTGAGTTGATGAGAAGCCGCACTTCCCAACGTGGCACTTCGTTGCCACTCGCCGCCCTGCGGCCAGATCGGGACGGGGAAGTCCCTTTCATTCGTTAGGCGCGTCACAAACGGAGCGCACCATGGACTGGAAGCAATACACCTCGGTTGTGGCGCTGGCGTTCTCGGTCGTTTCGTTCATGCTGTCATACAGCCTGTCGTCCCATTCGGCAGTGACATCGATCAGGCCAGTTCTGGTTTTCGAGTACACACATGAGGCGGGCTGGTCGATTCGCAACGTCGGCAGCGGCCCGGCAATGAACGTACTGGTTGCGGGCAAAGCTGAGGGGTCGGATTGGCTCGACCCCGTTCGTATTCCTGCTCTCCAGCGGGACGGCCGGTTTCCGCTGGCCTGGATAGGGCACGCCAATATCCGGACCCTTGGCGCCACCTACGTCGACATCGCAGATCGTCCGTACTCAAGCGTGAGCACAAACGACCTGTCTACAACATCCGCAGGCAATCTGCTCAGAGCATGGCCCGAGAGTGAGATAACGGCCCATTGGAAGATGGCAGCGCCATGAACTTGACCAGCATGACGCCTAGCCAATCGTTCGAGCGGACATGCACCGGCGTGCCGCGCCCGATCCTCATTTCATTCTGGGCCAGGTGCGTCCCACCGGCGTAAGCCGCTCAGCTGAAACGTTGAGCCCACAAAAATGCCCCATCGCATTTCCGCCGGCGTCATCGTTGAACACGAGGGTCGCGTCCTGCTCGTCAACCACGTGCGCCCCGGGAGGTACGACTTCTGGGTCTGCCCTGGCGGCGGCGTGAAAGGCGACGAGAGTCTTGAAGAAGCCGCCGCACGCGAGGCCTTCGAGGAGACTGGGTTGAACGTTCGGATTGTTCAGCTTCTGTACATCGAGGAGTTGATCAGCCCGGAATGCAGATACGTCAAGTTCTGGTTCTCCGGTGAATACACCGGGGGCACTTTCGATGTCAGCCACCCCGAGGCCCAGGCCTGTCAGTCTTCCTCTGCGCACCATGGCGCACTGGTGAGGCAGCGCCATGCCGCCCGATGGCGCGCCTACCTGGGCGCCAGCACCCAGGCGCGCAGCGCCTGCTTCATGCGCCCGGCCTGCGCCTCGGCCTCGTCGCCCCAGCCCCAGAAGTAGTCGGCCCGCACGGCGCCGACGATGGCGCCGCCGGTGTCCTGGGCCATCACCAGGCGCTGCAGCGGCCGGCTGGACAGCGGCTCGGTGGTGTCCAGCCACACCGGTGTGCCGTAGGGGATGCTCAGCGGGTCGACGGCGATCGAGCGCCCGGGGGTCAGCGGCACGCCCTGCGCACCGCGCGGGCCCAGCGCCGGATCGGGCAGCGGTTCTTCGCGGAAGAACACGGTGCGGGGGTTCTGCCAGATCGCCTCGGCCACGCGCTTGGGGTTGCGGCGGGCCCAGTCCTTGATGCCGGGCCAGCTGGCCTCGGCGGGCTTGATCTCGCCCTGGTCGATCAGCCAGCGGCCGACCGATTTGTAGGGCTGCTCGTTGTGGCCGGCAAAGGCCAGGCGCACCAGGCGCTCGCTGCCGTCGGCCTCCTGGATGCGCAGCCGGCCCGAGCCCTGGATCTGCAACACCAGCGCGTCCAGCGGGTCCTCCACATAGGCGATCTCGCGGCCCTTCAGCGCGGCCTGGGCGGCGGGCAAGGTGTCGAGTTGCTGGCGCGTCCAGTAGGGCTTGCGCTGGGCCAGATCGGCCGGCACGCCGTGCAGCGGGATGCGGCGCGTAGCGGTGGGCTGGCGGCTGGCGGCGATCAGCGGCTCGAAGTAGCCGGTGATCAGGCCGGCAGGGTCGCCCTCGGGCGATTCGACGCGGTAGACCTTGAGCCGCTGTTCCAGCCACTGCCGGGCCTGGGCATCGTTCTCGGGGTAGAACTGGCGCGATTGCGCGCAGACGGTGGCCCAGCCCTCGGCCGGTGTGTTGCAGCCCAGGCGCAGCGCGGGCCAGAGCTCCGCGGCGCGGTCCTGGGACCAGCCGGGCAACTCGGCAAAGCTGGCCGGCACCCAGCGGGCACGCGGGCGCTCCAGCGTCCCGGGTGGTGCGGGCAGCGGCGCGCTGGCGGCAGGCAGCGGGGCGGGGGCGGCGCTGCGATCTTCCACCGGCACCGGGGCCTGCCGCGGCAGCCAGCTGCAGGAACCCAGGGCGGCCGTGAGGGCCAGCAGCCCCGCGCGCGAGAATGCGGCCATGGCGCCGTGGCGCAGGGATGGATGCGACATGTGGTTGTTGATCTTCGAAGCCTTGGCAGCCGGCGGGCTGCTGGTGTTCATTGTCTGGTGGACGATGTTCTCCGGGCGGCGCGGCGGCGAGCCGCCTGAGCGCGACGACGAGCGTTAGGGCAACGCTGAACAAGTCCCTCGCGGCGTGCAGCACCTTGCTTTGGGCGCCTTGCGGCGTTGCAAGTCCTCGCCATAGCTGGGCTATGGCTGTGGTTTGCGCCTTGCAGTGCATCCCAAATCAAGGCACTGCCCATCCGCGGGGACTCATTCAGCGTTGCCTTAGCCCGGTGGGCGCGCCGGTTCGTCCGCCGGCGGCAGGACGAAGCTCATCGGCGCGCGGCGGATGCGCTGGCGGATCGCTGCATAGAGGCGGTCGCGGTCGCGCAGCTTCAGGCCGCGCGAGGCCAGGGCCACGCGGAAGGCCAGCGTGAAGCTCACGCCAAGATTCAAGGCCCCGATCACCGGGATCGACGCCATGCACCACCAGAAGTCGGCGCTGCGCAGCAGATCGGGCCCGAGCGCGCCGAGCGCGGCCGCCAGCTGGCCCATCGACAGCGTGACGTGGCGCACATCCAGCGGCAGGCCGAAAAAGGCGCCCAGCACCGGCACCACGCCCAGCAGGAAACCCAAGGACACGTTGGCCGCCATGCCGGACACGTGATCCCGCCACCAGCTGGCCCAGCGGCGTGCGCGCGGCGCACCCAGCACCGCGATGAAGCGTGGGTTCCAGGCGATGGCGCTTTCCAGCCGGTGGAAGACGAACCAGTTCTCCACCCAGCCGGCGATCAGGCTGGAGGCGAACAGCAGCACGCCGGTGAAGGCGGCAAAGAAGGCGGTAGGCCCGAGCAGGGTCAATGAGTGCAGCACGTAGTGCGCATCCTTCTCGCCCACGGGGGGCGCGCCGGCCAGCCACCAGCCCAGGCCCTGGGCCGCCAGCACCACCGGGATCACCAGCGCCAGGTTGCCGACGATGCCGGCCACCTGCGAGCGCAGCAGGTGCGTGACCTCGTCGACGAAACCTTCGGCAGCCTCGTCATTGCCCGCGATCCCCTGCAGCTTGGCGGCCATCGCCGGGGCGGTCATGGCCGGCTGCTTGGTGGCCACCGTCCAGTGCAGCAGGTAGACCAGCACGAAGCTTGCCGCGTAGTTGAGTCCCGCCGCGAAGCCCGCCCAGAAAGCCGACATCGCGATCGCCGCCAGCCCGAACTTGACCAGCGTGGTCACGCCGATCACCGCGCCGCCGCCGGCCGCCTGGGCCAGCATGGCGCGGTACTCGGCGCGGCTGCGGGTGATGTAGTGCTCGCCGGTCTCGGCGCTGCGCTCGGTGACCTTGCGCGCCAGCAGCGCGTAGTGGCGGCGGAACAGCGCCGTCATCGAGCGGCGCTCGGCGGCGCTGCGCACCAGGCCGACCAGCAACTGCCGCAGCTCGGGCGCCGGCTCGGGTGCCAGCAGGCCGGCGAGCAGGGATTCGATGCGCTCGACCCGCTCGCGCAACTGGTCGATCTGGAACACCAGGTCGACCGAGATGCCGTGTTCGTCCAGGTGGTCGCGCACGCTGGCCCCGGCCTGGCGGCAGGCCTCCAGCACCGCGCGCAGGTAGGCCGCCTGTTGCAGCCGGGTGGCGGCGGCGTCGCCGTCGAGGTGGCCAGCGCGCAGTGCCTCGGCCGCCACCACCACCTGGTGGAATGGCCGGTCGGCCAGCAGCGCGGGGTCCATGCGCTGGCGCATCGGGCCGGCCAGTCCGGCGGCGCGGATCTGGCTGGCGAGCAGCTGGATGGATTCGACCATGGCTGCCTGCCAGGGCTGGGCGGCCGGATCGGCCACGCACAGGGCCAGCACGCGGGCCACGGTATCGTTGTCCAGCGTGGCGATCCAGTCGGTGTCGGTGGCCTCGGTGAACAGCAGGTGGAAGAGCTGGCCGAGGTCGGCCGTCTGCGGTGTGCCGGGCAGGCAGGCCAGGCGCAGGCGCTCGGCCAGTTCGCTGACGAAGCCCTGGCGCGGCGCGAAGCCGAAATCAGCCAGCAGGCCGGTGGCGTCCATGCGCCCGAAGATGGCCTGCAGCATCGCGGCCACACGTGTGCCGTGCTCGGGATGGCGGTCCACCACGTCCAGCAGCAGGCGCAGGCGGCGCACTGGCCAGGGCGTGGCGGGGGTGTCGTGGGCGTCCGGGGTGGCGCCGTCCGTGGCCGGCCCGGGCGTGCGCAGCCACTGCAGCAGCCGCACCAGCCAGAGGTTCTGGTCGGTGGCCGGCGCTCGGGCGTCGGCCGCGTTGAGCAATGCGCTCAGGTCCCAGCGGGCGCCGCTCGCCATCAATGCAGGGCGTGCGACTGCGACAGCTCGAAGGCCGGCACGGGGGTGTCGAACCAGCGGGCGTCCTCGCTGATACAGAAGAAGGTGCCATGCATCTGGCCGCGCGGCGTGGCGATGCGTGTCCAACTGGTGTACTCGAACTGCTCGCCGGGCTTGAGCACCGGCTGGTGGCCGACGACAGCCAGGCCGCGCACCTCCTCGGTGTGGCCGGCGCTGTCGGTGATCACCCAGTGCCGGGCCACCAGCTGGCCAGTGACCGGGCCGGTGTTGCGGATGGTGATGGTGTAGGCGAAGCCATACACGTTGTCGGCCGCCGAGGATTGCTCCGGCAGGTACTGGGTCACCACCGAGACGGTGAATTGGGGAGCGCTCATGAGGGCCATTCTAGGAACTTAGGCCTCCTAGAATGCCCCTCTTGCCTGAATGACACCTCTGCGCGCCGTCATGCCCACCACCTACCGCATCGCCCCCAGCATCCTTTCCGCCGACTTTGCCCGGCTCGGCGACGAGGTGCGCAGCGTGCTGGCCGCCGGGGCCGACTGGATCCACTTCGACGTGATGGACAACCACTACGTGCCGAACCTGACCTTCGGCCCGATGGTCTGCCAGGCGCTGAAGCCCCACGCGGTGACGCCGGGAGGCACCCCGGCGCCGATCGACGTGCACCTGATGGTGCAGCCGGTCGATGCGCTGGCCCAGGCCTTCGCCAAGGCCGGCGCCGATCTGGTGAGCTTTCACCCCGACGCCAGCGCGCACGTGGACCGCACGCTGCAGCTGATCAAGGCCGAGGGCTGCCAGGCCGGCCTGGTGTTCAACCCGGCCGAGCCGCTGGATGTGCTGGAGTGGGTGATCGACAAGGTCGACCTGGTGCTGATCATGAGCGTGAACCCGGGCTTCGGCGGCCAGAGCTTCATCGACAGCGCGTTGCGCAAGACCGAGAAGGTGCGCCGCCTCATCGAGCAGACCGGCCGCGACATCCGCCTGGAGGTCGATGGCGGCATCAAGATCGACAACATCCGCCGCGTGGCCGACGCCGGCGCCGACACCTTCGTGGCCGGCAGCGCGATCTTCGGCCAGAAGGACTACAAGCCGGTGATCGACGCGATGCGGGCCGAGCTGGCGCGGTGAGCCTGCTGGGTTTCGACGCGGCGCTGGTGGACCTGGACGGTACGCTGGTCGACACGATCGGTGACTTCGAGGTGGCGCTGGCGCGCACGCTGGCCGATCTGGGCCTGGCGCCAGTCGGCCGGGCGTTCATCGAGCGCACCGTGGGCCAGGGCTCGGAGCACCTGATCCGCAGCACGTTGGCCGAGGCGGGCGGCACGCCGACCCAGTACGACGCCGCCTGGGCGCACTATCAGCAACACTACCGGGCGATCAACGGCCAGGCCTCGGTGGTCTACCCCGGGGTGGCCGAAGGGTTGAACCATTTGCGGGCCCGCGGGCTGAAGCTGGCCTGCCTGACCAACAAGCCGCGCGCCTTCGCGATTGAGCTGCTGGCGGCCAAGGGGCTCGCAGGCTTCTTCGCGCACTGCTTCGGCGGCGATTCCTTCGAGCGCAAGAAGCCCGATCCGCTGCCCTTGCGGCGCGCCTGCGAGGCGCTGGGCAGCACGCCCGCACGCACCTTGATGGTGGGCGATTCGCGCAACGATGTGCAGGCGGCCCGCGCCGCCGGCTGCCCGGTGGTGCTGGTGAGCTACGGCTACAACCACGGCGAGCCGGCTGCCAGCGCCGGCGCCGACCGGGTGATCGACCGGCTCGACGAGCTCTAGCGCGGCCGCGCACCCTCACGGAGGGTGGCGTCAGTACCCCGGCGCCGGGTGCATCAATTCCTAGCCGTCGAGATCGAAGCCGAGGTCGACGACCGCGCTGCGCGGCGCCCGCACCGGCTGGAAGCGCCAGGTGCCCACGGCCTCCAGTGCGGCGTCGTTCAGGCTGCGGCTGGTCGTCTGCACCACGCTCGCGTTGGCCACGCGGCCGTCCGGCTGCACCTCGAAGCGCACCTGGACCGTGCCCTTGCGAAGCTTCCGCACCACAGTCGGAGGGAAGTCCGGCTCGGCACCACTGACCAACGCCAGCGGCGTGTCGTCGACCACGACGGGTGCGGCGGTCTGGCGGGCCGTGTCGGTGGCCTCGGGCGCGGCGGTGGGCGCCGCCAGGCCGGCAGCGGCCACGCCGGTTGCAGCCGGCGCGATGGCCGGCGCCGGGGGGGCTGCCGCAGCGTCGTTGCCGCCGCCGACAACGGCCACCGGCTCGGGTGCCGCCAGCGTGCTCAGGGCGGGCTCCGCAGGGCCGGCAGCGGTGGCCACGGCGGGCGTGGGTGCCGGGGCGGGCGGTGTGGCCCGTGGTGCAGCGGGGGCGGCCGCAGCCGGTGCGGGCCGGATCTCCGCGATCCTCGGTGCCGGCTTGGCCACGGCATCGGCCTTCTGCGCATTCAGGCGGATCCAGTACAGCGGGCCGGCCGCATCCTTCTTGATGCGGTCACTGACGGCGGTCTCGGCAGCGCCGGAGGCTGCCGCGGCCGGCGCGGTCTGGGCCTGTGCCATGCCGCCCAGGAGGGCCAGCCCGCCCAGGGCAGACAAGGCGGACAGACGTTGAACGAGGTGTTTCATCGGCGTCTTCACGAGAAGCCGGCCCCCGTTGGGTGAACGGGCGAGCCGGAGACAGCGAAACGGGCCGGCACGGATCACGCGCAGGCCCGGGACTTCTTCAGACGATCAGCAAAGGGATCACAACTTCATGGCGAAATGCGGGGCAGTCGGCATCGGCCCGTTGAAGCAAGAATCGTTTCACGCGGCCAGCGCCGCGTGCCTCACTCACTGCTCGTTGGCGAAACGCCCGCTGCGCTGCTTGGCGAGCAGGGCATCCTTGAGCTGCGAGTCGGCGGGCGCGGGGCCCAGCCAGATGCTCATCAGGGCGGTGAAGAACTCGGGCTCCTTGATCGGCTCCATCTCCTGCTTGCCGTTGACCATGATCACGGTGCCGGTGTTGGGGATCCAGTCGACCGAGAACGATTCGCCAGACGCGAGCTTCTTGCGCTTGGAGAACAGGTCGGCCATCTTGATGGTGCCGTTGATCGACTTGGCGAAGATCTCGCGCGGCGAGTTCTTCTCCATGCCCTGGGTGAACAGCTTGCCGAGTTCGTTGCCGTCGATGTCGCGCAGCATCACGATGTGGATGCGCCGCGGTGCGCCGGTGGCGGCGTAGACGGCCTCCGGCGTGGTGGTCTTGGTCGGCAGGTACAGGCCGGCGGCGTAGACCTTGAAGATCGCCTTGTAGCGGATGCCGGCGCCGTTGAGCGGCAGCTTGGCGCCGCCCACCTGCTCGACAGTCTCGAACTTGGCACCAGCCAGATCCACCGTCTCGGCGCGGGCCGGCGCCATGAACACAACCGACAAGAACACACCGAGCACCAGGCTCGAACCCAGACGACGCCACATGGGGCAGACCCTTTCAACGACTATTCTTGGCACGGGCCGTGCGGACACGGGCCCTCCTGGGGTGCCCACGCATGGCGCGCACCATCGCAGGCAATCGGCAAGTTTGGACCAGGGCTTGAGCGCTGTCCAGGCGGCGGAACCCGAAAATTCCCGGCGCGCTGCTACACTTTGCACATCATGTTCATCTCGCGCTCATCCTCGCGCACTGGCCTGGCGTCGTCGAACGACCGGGGAGCCTGGCCCTGGCGCCGCTGGCCCGCCTGAATTCGCCCGCCGCGGCGGCCCGAGACCTGTGTCCGGCCCGCCGCCCGCCCGACCCGGCCTGAGACGTCCCGCGCACTCCACACCACGGAGCCGGGCCTCGGCCCTGCAGGACCTGAGCCGTGATCACCGAACTTGAATTCAAGAGCCTTGCCGCCGAAGGCTACAACCGCGTCCCCCTCATTGCCGAGGCCTTTGCCGACCTCGAAACCCCGCTGTCGCTGTACCTGAAGCTGGTCGGCGGGCAGAAGCAGGGTTTCCTGCTGGAATCCGTGGTGGGAGGCGAGCGCTTCGGCCGCTACTCCTTCATCGGCCTGCCGGCGCGCACCTGGTTGCGCGCCACCGGCACGCTGTGCGAGGTGCTGACCGACGGCGAGGTCGTCGAGACCTGGGAGGGCAACCCGCTGGATTTCGTGGCCGCCTTCCAGAAGCGGTTCCGGCCGGCGCTGCGCCCGGGTCTGCCGCGTTTCTGCGGCGGCCTGGCCGGCTACTTCGGCTATGACACGGTGCGCTGCATCGAGCCCAAGCTGGCGGGCGTGAGCAAGCCCGGTGGCATCGGCACGCCGGACATCATGCTGCTGCAGACCGAGGAACTGGCGGTCATCGACAACCTGTCGGGCCGGCTGTACCTGATCGTCTGGGTCGATCCCGGCCGGCCCGAGGCCTATTTCCAGGGCAAGAAGCGCATCGCCGAGCTGACCGACAAGCTGCGCTACAGCGTCACCGCGCCGGTGGTCAAGCGCGGCGCCAGCCACGCGGTGGAGCGCGAGTTCGCACAGGCCGATTTCGAGCAGGCGGTGCGCCGCGCCAAGGAGTACATCGCCGCCGGCGACTGCATGCAGATCGTCATCGGCCAGCGCCTGAAGAAGCGCTACACCGAGAGCCCATTGAGCCTGTACCGGGCGCTGCGTTCGCTGAACCCGTCGCCCTACATGTACTACTACGACATGGGGGATTTCCAGATCGTCGGCGCCTCGCCCGAGATCCTGGTGCGCCAGGAGACCCGCCAGATCGACGGAAAGACTGGCGAGGTGGTGACCATCCGCCCGATCGCCGGCACCCGCCCGCGCGGCGCCACGCCCGAGACCGACAGGCAACACGAGGTGGATCTGCTGGCCGACCCCAAGGAGCGCGCCGAGCACGTGATGCTGATCGACCTGGCCCGCAACGACATCGGCCGCATCGCCCAGACCGGCACGGTCAAGGTCACCGAGGCCTTCGGCATCGAGCGCTACTCGCATGTGATGCACATCGTCAGCAACGTCGAGGGCCTGCTGAAACCGGGCCTGACCAGCCTGGACGTGCTGCGCGCCAGCTTCCCGGCCGGCACGCTGAGCGGCGCGCCGAAGATCCGGGCGATGGAGATCATCGACGAGCTGGAGCTCACCGAGCGTGGCATCTACGGCGGCGCCTGCGGCTACCTGAGCTTCGCCGGCGACATGGATGTGGCCATCGCCATCCGCACCGGCATCGTCAAGGGCAACACCTTGTATGTGCAGGCCGGGGCGGGGGTCGTCGCCGACTCGGTGCCCGAGGCCGAATGGAAAGAGACCGAAGCCAAGGCGCGGGCGGTGATCCGCGCGGCCGAGCTGGTCGAGGAGGGCTTTTAGAAATGACGCCCCCAAGCTCACTTCGTTCACAGCCCCCCGAGGGGGCGCTCAGCCTCCTAGAGGCGGCTCGTCGGAGGCTGACATGCTGCTGATGATCGACAACTACGACTCCTTCACCTTCAACCTGGTGCAGTATTTCGGCGAGCTGGGTGAAGAGGTCAGGGTGGTGCGCAACGACGAGATCACGCTCGAAGGCATCGCCGGGCTGAGGCCGGATCATCTGGTGCTGTCGCCGGGGCCTTGCTCGCCGGCCGAGGCCGGCATCTGCGTGGCGGCGGTGCAGCACTTCACCGGCAAGCTGCCCATCCTCGGGGTCTGCCTGGGCCACCAGAGCATCGGCGCCGCGCTCGGCGGCCGGGTGGTGCGGGCGCAGACCCAGATGCACGGCAAGACCAGCCGCATCGAGACCGACGGCCGCGGCGTTTACCGCGACCTGCCGCAACACTTCACCGTGATCCGCTACCACTCGCTGGCGATCGAGCGCGAGACGCTGCCGGCGGTGCTGGAGATCTCCGCCACCTCGGAGGACGGCGAGATCATGGGCGTGCGCCACCGCGGGCTGGCCGGCACCGCCGCGCCGCTGGAGGGCGTGCAGTTCCATCCGGAATCGATCCTCTCCGAGCACGGCCACGCGATGCTGCGCAACTTCATCACGATGAGCCGGCAACAGGTGCACGCATGACAGCCGTTCACTATGGCAGCGCGGCTCGCAGCGCGTCGACAGGCGCAAGACTTGTCGACCTGCGCAGCGACACCGTGACCCAGCCGACGCCCGCCATGCGCACGGCGATGATGGCCGCCCCCCTGGGCGACGACGTGTTCGGCGACGACCCCACGGTGAACGCCCTGCAGAAGCGCATCGCCGCGCTGCTGGGCTTCGAGGCGGCACTGTTCATGCCCACCGGCACGCAGAGCAACCTGTGCGGCCTGCTGGCGCATTGCGGGCGGGGCGACGAGTACATCGTCGGCCAGATGGCGCACACCTACCGCTACGAGGGTGGCGGCGCGGCGGTGCTCGGCAGCATCCAGCCGCAGCCGCTGCCCAACCAGCCGGATGGCACGCTGCTGCTGGCCGACATCGACGCCGCGATCAAGCCCGACGACGCGCACTTCGCCAGGAGCCGCCTGCTGTGCCTGGAGAACACCTGGAACGGTCATGCGCTGCCGCTGCCCTACATCGAGGCGGCCACGGCGCTGGCACGGCAACGCGGCCTGGCGCGGCATCTGGACGGTGCCCGCCTGTTCAACGCCGCCGTGGCCTGCGGCGTGCCGGCGGGCGAGATCACCCGGCATTTCGACAGCGTCTCGGTCTGCTTCAGCAAGGGCCTGGGCGCACCGATCGGCTCGGCCCTGTGTGGCTCGCGCGAATTCATCGCCCGCGCCCACCGGGTGCGCAAGATGGCCGGCGGTGGCATGCGGCAGGTGGGCCTGCTGGCGGCTGCGGCGGACCATGCGCTCAGCCACCACATCGAGCGCCTGGCCGACGACCATGCATTGGCCCGCCGCCTGGCCGAAGGCCTGCAAGGCATCGCCGGGCTCAGTGTCGCGATGCCGCAGACCAACATCGTCTTCGCCCAGGTGGCCGACGGCCGCGGCGCGGCGCTGCTGGAGCACCTCAAGAAGCGCGGCGTGCTGGCCACCGGCCTGATCGGCCTGCGCTTCGTCACCCACCTGGATGTGGATGCCGCCGGCATCGACACCGCGATCGCGGCGGTCCGCGAGTTCTTCACCCTCTGATGCCCATGTCCATCACCAACACCGACGCGCTGACCCGGGTCATCGAGCACCGCGAGATCTTCCATGACGAGATGCTGGCGCTGTGGCGCCGCATCATGAGCGGCGAGATGTCGCCGGTCATGATTGCCGCGCTGTCCATCGGCCTGCGGGTCAAGAAGGAGACCATTGGCGAGATCGCCGCCGCCGCCCAGGTGATGCGCGAGTTCGCGGCGCCGGTGCTGGTGGCCGACAAGACGAACCTGGTGGACCTGTGCGGCACCGGCGGCGACGCGGCCCACACCTTCAATATCTCCACGGCGGCGATGCTGGTGGCTGCTGCGGGCGGCGCGCGGATTGCCAAGCACGGCGGGCGCAGCGTGTCCTCCACCTCGGGCAGTGCCGATGTGCTGGAGGCGCTGGGTGCCTACATCGGCCTGAACGCCGAGCAGGTGGCGGTCTGTCTGGACGAGTGCGGCATCGGCTTCATGTTCGCGCCGAACCACCACGCGTCGATGAAGCACGCCGCGCCGGTGCGCAAGGAACTGGGCGTTCGGACCATCTTCAACCTGCTGGGCCCGCTGACCAACCCGGCCGGTGCGCCGAACCAGCTGATGGGGGTGTTCCACCCGGATCTGGTGGGCATCCAGGTGCGCGTGCTGCAGCGCCTGGGCTCCGAGCACGTGATGGTGGTCTACGGCATGAACGGCATGGACGAGGTGTCCCTGTCGGGCGAGACCATGGTCGGAGAGTTGCTCAACGGCGAAGTGCGCGAGTACGTCGTGCACCCCAGCGATTTCGGCCTTCCGGTCTACGACTCGCGGGTGCTGAAGGTGGCCAACCAGCAGGAATCGGTGCAGTGCATCCAGCGTGCGCTGGCCAACGAGGACGGCCCGGTGCGTGACATCGTGCTGCTGAACGCGGGCGCGGCGCTGTACTGCGCCAACGTGGCTACTTCGGTCGCCGACGGGGTGCGCCGGGCGCGTGAGGCCGTGGCGTCCGGGGCGGCGCTGGCCAAGCTGAGCCAGTTCGTCAGCGTGACCAATCGCTTCCGGCCGGCGAGCTGAACATGGCCGAGGTACCGGACATCCTGCGGCGCATCGTCGAGGTCAAGCACGAGGAAGTGGCCGCAGGGCACGCCCGCCGCAGCCTGGCGAGCTGGCGCGAAGAGGCCGAGGCGCGGCGCGACGCGCGCGGCTTCGAGGCGGCGCTGCGCGCCAAGATCGCCGCCGGCCGCGCGGCGGTGATCGCCGAGGTCAAGAAGGCCAGCCCCAGCAAGGGGGTGCTGCGCGAGCGCTTCGTGCCGGCCGAGATTGCCGCCAGCTATGAGCGGCACGGCGCGGCCTGCCTCAGCGTGCTGACCGACGCGCGGTTCTTCCAGGGCTCCGAAGCCTACCTGCAGCAGGCGCGCGCTGCCTGTGCGCTGCCGGTGCTGCGCAAGGACTTCATGGTCGACGCCTACCAGGTCTTCGAGGCCCGGGCGATCGGCGCCGACTGCATCCTGTTGATCGCCGCCTGCCTGGACGATGGGCTGATGGCCGACCTGGAAGCCACCGCGCTGGCGTTGGGCATGGACGTGCTGGTCGAGGTGCACGACGGGGCCGAGCTGGACCGCGCGCTGCGGCTGAAGACGCCGCTGCTGGGCATCAACAACCGGGATCTGCGCACGTTCGAGGTCACGCTGGACACCACGCTGGGCCTGCTGCCCGAGGTGCCGGCCGATCGGCTGCTGGTCACCGAATCCGGCATCCTGGGCCCCGACGACGTTCGCCGCCTGCGTGCCGCGGGCGTCCACGCCTACCTGGTGGGCGAGGCCTTCATGCGGGCGGCCGATCCGGGCCAGGCGCTCGAGGCGCTGTTTGGCTGAGGATCTGTTCGGCGAGGTGGCCGGCAACCGGCTGCGGGAGCCGCTGGACGCGCTTCTCGACCGGGTGGCGCCGGACTGGCAGGGCGTAGTCGACGCGTGGCGTGCAGGCCCGGACGGGCAGCGGCTCCTGGCGCATGTCGCCCGGCGGCAGGCGGAAGGCGCCACCATCTACCCGGCCGATCCGTTGCGGGCGCTGAGCCTGACGCCGCTGGCCAGCGTGCGCGTGGTCATCCTGGGGCAGGACCCTTACCACGGCCCCGGCCAGGCCGAGGGCCTGGCCTTCTCGGTGCCGCCGGGTGTGAAGCCGCCGCCCAGCCTGCGCAACATCTTCGCCGAGCTTCAGCGCGATTTCGGCCTGCCGCCGCCCGCCAGTGGCCACCTGGGCGATTGGGCGCGCCGCGGCGTGCTGTTGTTGAACACCTGCCTGTCGGTGGAGGACGGCCAGCCGGCCAGCCACGCCGGGCAGGGCTGGGAGGCGCTCACCGATGCACTCATCGAGGCCGTGGCCCGCCAGCCGCGCCGGGTGGTGTTCCTGCTCTGGGGCAACCCCGCCCAGGCCAAGAAGGATCTGGTCGAGCGCGCCGCGCCGGGGCGCCACGCCTTGTTGCTGGCCAACCACCCATCGCCGCTGTCGGCTCGCCGGCCTCCTCGCCCTTTTATCGGCTGTGGGCATTTCGGAGCCGTCGCCCGGGAGGGCGTGGATATCGATTGGCGCTTGGGCCCCGGCTGAAATGGGGACACCCGGTGCCGGCGTACCGGCCCCACCCGCCGAGCGGGTGCTCAGCCGGCTTGGGGCGGCCCGGCGCTCGGCTGAGCC
>JADMKA010000231.1 GCA_018780145.1 Vitreoscilla sp.
ACAAGCCCGAGATCTACTGGAGCATGCTGCAGACGGCCGAGCAGGTGGCCAAGCGTTACGGCGTTGCCAAGGAGCGCATGGACCGCTATGGCGCCGAGAGCCAGCAGAAGGCCTGCGCGGCGCAGGCGGCCGGCAAGTTCAACGACGAGCTGATCTCGGTCACCACCACCGCCGGCGTCGCCGACAAGGTGCTGGGCCTGCGCACCCGGGAGGTCACGATCAGCGCCGACGAAGGCCTGCGTGAAGGCACCACCTACGAGAGCATCAAGGACATCCGCACGGCCCTGCCGGGCGGTGTGGTCACGGCCGGCAACGCCAGCCAGTTCAGCGACGGCGGTGGCGCCTGTGCCGTGGTCAGCGAGGCCTATGCGGAGCGCAAGGGCCTCAAGCCGCTGGGCCGCTTCCTCGGCTTCGCGGTCGCCGGCTGCGAGCCCGACGAAATGGGCATCGGCCCGGTCTTCGCGGTGCCCAAGGTGCTCAAGCGCCTGGGCCTGACCGTGAACGACATCGACCTGTGGGAGCTGAACGAGGCCTTCGCGGTGCAGGTGCTGTACTGTGCCGACACGCTGGGCATCCCGATGGACCGGCTGAACGTCAACGGCGGCGCGATCGCCGTGGGCCACCCCTACGGCGTGTCGGGCCAGCGCCTGACCGGCCACGCGCTGATCGAGGGCAAGCGCCGCGGCGCCAAGCGCGTGTGCGTGACCATGTGCATCGGCGGTGGCATGGGCGCGGCCGGCGTCTTCGAGGTGCTGTGATCGGCAGGCGTATCCGGCCGGTCGTCGCGCTCGCCCTGGGCGCGGCGCTGGTGCCGCCCGCGCACGCCGTGGGCGAAGCCACGCGGGCCGTGGTCAAGGCGCTGGAAGCCAAGGACTGCGTGGCCGCGGTGCGCGAACTGAACAGCGCACTGGCCACGTCGGCCCCGGAGGCCTTCCTGCTGGGCGGTTCGATGTTCGAACAAGGCCTGTGCCTGAAGCCCAACCTGGAGCGGGCCAGCCGCCTGTACATGCGGGCGGCCGACACCGGCGCCACCAGTGCGCGCTCGCGCCTGGCGGCCCTGTACGCAGCGCCGGCAGCCGGCCCGGACAAGGGGGCGGCCGTCTGGTGGGGGCTGCAGGCGGGTCTGCCGCTGCCCAGCGCCTGCGTGGTGCCGCCTGATCGGCGTGGCGATGCCGAGGGTTTCGCCAAGATCCTGGGCGCCTGGCCAGTGGCGCAGCTGGACGCGTGCGTGCATGTCACCGGCGTCCTGGCCACGCTCGATGCCGAGTACGAGTTGAAGCCGGAGAGCGAGACGGGTGACGGCATTGCCGTCGACTTCCAGCCGGCGACTGGCAAGCTCGACCTGAGCTTTGCCCAGCTGAACCAGGAGGGCAAGGACAGCCGCGCGCGCTACAGCAGTGCGATGGGGTCGACCCAGCGCAGCTATGCACGCGACCCCTCGCCCGACCAGATGCAGGCCATGCAGGCGGAAGCTGCCAAGCGCGAGTTCGCCGAGCAGATCGAAGGCCAGGTGCGCGATGCGCTGGTTCGGTTCCCTCGGCCCGCGGGGGTCGATCCGGCCTGGCGGATCCGTGTGCGTGTGGAGAGCGGCCGAGCCCGCTGACTGGCTTGAAGGAGTCGCCATGACACCCGAACAACTGCAGCAATTCCTGGATCTGGGCCGCGAGGTGCTGGCCCAGCAGGCCTTCTCACGCTTGCTGGGTGCGGAGCTGACACGCCTCGTGCCCGGCGAGGCGGAGTTGCGGCTGGCGCTGCGCGATGATTTGCGGCAACAGAACGGCTTTGCCCACGGCGGGGTCGTCAGCTACCTTGCGGACAACGCGCTGACCTATGCCGGCGGCACGGCGATGCGGGTGCCGGTGGTCACCTCGGAGTTCAAGATCAACTATGTGCGCCCGGCGACCGGCGATGCGTTGATCGCCCGTGCCAACGCGCTGGTGGTGGGCAAGACCCAGAGCGTGTGTCGTTGCGAGGTGTACGCGGTGAACGGCACCGACGAGACGCTGTGCGCCCTGGCCCAGGGCACGATCGTCAAGATCGGCGAGGCGCCTCCGGGCTGACCCCATGAACGTGGACCTGGATACCCTGCGCGGCTTCTTCGCCGCCGCCCCCTTCATGGTCGATCTGGGCGTGGAGCCGGTCGCGGTCGGCGAGGGCCGCGTCGACACCGTGCTGGTGCTGGCGCACCGCCACCTGCAGCACACCGGCCAGGTGCATGCCGGCGTGATGGCCACGATGGCCGACCACTCGATGGGCGCCGCCGCGCAGACGATGGCACCGGGCGGCCACTGGGTGGTCACGGCCGAGCTGAAGACCAGCGTGCTGCGCCCCGGCAAGGGGGAGCGGCTGGAGTGCGAGGCCCGAGTGCTCAAGGCCGGCCGGCGGCTGAGCTTCACCGAGGCCGAGGTCTATGCGGTGTCCGGCGCTGTGCGCACGCTGGTGATGAAGGCCTCGGCCACGATGGCGGTGACGGTGATCCACGAACCCAAGGCAACCCCATGCTGAGAACCACGCTCGATGTCTTGTTGCACGACTGGCTGCACGTCGAGTCGCTGCTCGGCCGCCCGCGCTTCGCCGACCATTCGCGCGAGACCTTCGCCCAGGTGATGGACACCTGCGAGCGCATCGCCCGCGAGAAGTTCGCGCCCTTCAACCGGCTGTGCGACACCGACGAGCCGCGCTTCGACGGCGAGAAGGTCGTCCTGCCCGAGGCCAGCCATGCGGCGGCTCGGGCCTACGTCGAGTCCGGCATGCTGGCCGCGGCGCAGGACTACGAGATCGGCGGCATGCAACTGCCCTGCGTGGTCGAGATGGCCGCGCAGACCTTCTTCTCCAAGGCCGGCGTCGGCCTGGGCGGTGGCGGCATGCTGACCAGCGGCAACGCGAACCTGCTGATGGCGCACGGCACCGAGATGCAGAAGGCTGTCTTCGCGCGCAACGAGTTCGCCGGCCGCTGGTTCGGCACCATGTGCCTGTCCGAGCCGCAGGCCGGCTCCAGCCTGTCCGACATCATGACCCGCGCCACACCCGATGGCGAGGGCTTCGAGGCGGACCCGCTGGGCCCGCGCTACCGCCTGCGTGGCAACAAGATGTGGATCAGCAACGGCGAGCACGAGCTCACCGAGAACATCGTCCACCTGGTGCTGGCCAAGATCCCCGATGCCGAAGGCCGGCTGGTGCCGGGCGCCAAGGGCATCTCGCTGTTCATCGTGCCGAAGAAGCTGGTGGACACGCAAGGCCGCCTCACCGGCGAGCGCAACGACGTGGCCCTGGCCGGGCTGAACCACAAGCTCGGCTACCGCGGCATCCCGAACACCTTGCTGAACTTCGGCGAGGGCAAGTTCCCGGTCCGTGGCGCGCCCGGCGCGGTCGGCTACCTTGTCGGCCAGCCCGGCGAAGGCCTGCGCTGCATGTTCCACATGATGAACGAGGCGCGCATCGCGGTGGGCCTGGGCGCGGTGACCCTGGGCCTGGCCGGCTACGAGGCCAGCCTGGAATACGCCCGCGGTCGCCCGCAAGGCCGCCCCATGTCCGCCGGCGGCAAGGACGCCACGAAGCCGCAGATCCCGATCATCCAGCATGCCGACGTCAAGCGCATGCTGCTGGCGCAGAAGAGCTACTGCGAGGGCGGTCTGGCGCTGGCCTTGTACTGCGCGCGCCTGGTGGATGAACAGCACACCGGCGAGCCCGCTGCCGCGGCCGAAGCCGGCCTGCTGCTGGAGATGCTCACCCCCATCGTGAAGAGCTGGCCCAGCCAGTGGTGCCTGGAGGCCAACAGCCTGGCGATCCAGGTGCTGGGCGGCTACGGCTACACCCGCGACTATCCCGTGGAGCAGTACTGGCGCGACAACCGCCTGAACATGATCCACGAGGGTACGCACGGCATCCAGGCACTGGACCTGCTGGGCCGAAAGGCGGTGATGCAGGGCGGGGCAGGCCTGAAGCTGCTGGCCGCGCGCGTCAACGACACCATCGAGCGCGCCGGCCAGGTGGAGCGGCTGGCGCCGTTCGCCAGCCAGCTCGGTGCCGCCTTGCAGCGCCTGGGCGCCGCCACCCGATCCGCCTGGGCCACCGGTGTGCCCGAGGAGGCGCTGGCCAACGCCACGCCCTATCTGCAGGCCTTCGGCCATGTGGTGATCGCCTGGATCTGGCTGGACGTGGCACTGGCCGTGCGGCACGACGGCGCGCAGGCCGCGTGCCGCTACTTCTTTGCCTACGAGCTCCCGCTGGTCGATGGCTGGCTGGGCGCGGTCGCGTCCCGCGAGGCCGTTTGCCGCGAGATGCAAGACGACTGGTTCTGAACGAAGGAAACCGACATGAGCACCCCCATCCAACAACTGATGAGCCTCGAGGGCCGCACCGCCCTGGTGACCGGCGGCTCGCGCGGCCTGGGCCTGCAGATCGCCGAGTCGCTGGGCGAGGCCGGCGCGAAGATCCTGCTCAGCTCACGCAAGGCGGCCGACCTGGAAGAGGCGGCGGCCCAGCTGCAGGCCAAGGGCATCGACACTCGCTGGGTGGCGGCCGACGCCAGCCAGCCCGAGGACGCCCAACGTGTGGTCGCCGAGGCGATGGAGCGCCTGGGCCGGATCGACATCCTGGTCAACAACGCCGGGGCCACCTGGGGCGCGCCGGCCGAGACCCACCCGCTGGAGGCCTGGGACAAGGTGATGAACCTGAACATCCGCAGCCTGTTCGTTTTCAGCCAGGCGGTGGCCAATGCCAGCATGATCCCGCGCCGTTTCGGCCGGATCATCAACGTGGCCTCGATCGCCGGGCTGGGCGGCAACCCGCCCGAGATGCAGACCATTGCCTACAACACCAGCAAGGGGGCGGTGGTCAACTTCACCCGCGCGCTGGCCGGTGAATGGGGCCGCCACGGCATCACGGTCAACGCCATCGCGCCGGGCTTCTTCCCGAGCCGGATGACCAAGGGCCTGCTGGCCACGCTGGGGGCCGACAAGATGGCAGCGCACGCCCCATTGCACCGCCTGGGCGACGACGACGACCTGAAGGGCGCGGCGCTGCTGTTCGCCTCGGCCGCCGGCAAGCACATCACCGGCCAGATCCTGGCGGTGGACGGCGGCGTTTCGGCCCTGACCGGAGGTTGACCGAACGATGTCCCGCACCAAGATCCCGTTCCCCGTCCGTGTGCCTTTCGTCGAGAGCCTGGGGCTGGAGCTGAACGCCTGCGCCCATGGCGCCAGCGAACTGCGCGTGGACCTGGCCGACGCCCACATGAACTCCTGGGAGGTCGCCCACGGCGGCGTGCTGATGACGATGCTCGACGTGGCCATGGCCACGGCGGCGCGCAGCGACCACCTGGACGGCCCGGGCGTGGCCACCATCGAGATGAAGACCAGCTTCGTGCGCCCCGCGGAGGGCGAACTCCGCGCACTCGGCAAGCTGCTCCACCGCACCAGCACGCTGGCCTTCTGCGAAGCCTCGGTGCTGGACGACGCGGGCGAGCTCTGCGCCCATGCCACCGGCACCTTCAAGTACCTGCGCAAGCTGCCCGTCAAGGGCCGCGGCGTCAAAGCCCTGCAACGAACCAACCCGGACACCCCATGACCACGATGAACCGCCAGATCCTGCTTGCCTCCCGCCCTGCCGGCGAACCTTCGGCCGACAACTTCCGCCTCGTCGAGACGCCGGTGCCGGCGCTGCAGGAAGGCCAGGTGCTGGTGCGCAACCACTTCCTGAGCCTGGACCCGTACATGCGTGGCCGCATGAACGACAGCAAGAGCTACGCCCAGCCGCAGCCGCTGGATGCGGTGATGATCGGCGGCACCGTCGGCGAGGTGGTGGAGTCGAGGAACGCCCACTTCCAGGCCGGTGACAAGGTGGTCGGCATGGGTGGCTGGCAGGAGTACCTGGTCGTCGACGCCAACCAGCGTGGCGTGCTGCAGAAGGTGGACACCACCCACATCCCGCTCTCGGCCTACCTCGGTGCCGTCGGCATGCCCGGCGTGACCGGCTGGTACGGGCTGGTGAAGATCATCAACCCGAAGGCCGGCGAGACGGTGGTGGTCAGTGCCGCCAGCGGCGCGGTGGGCGGGGCGGTGGGCCAGCTGGCCAAGGTGCGTGGCTGCCGCGTGGTCGGCCTGGCCGGCGGGCCGGAGAAGTGCGCGCAGGTGGTGGGTGAGCTGGGCTTCGACGCCTGCATCGACTACAAGGCCCATCCGGATCTGAAGTCGCTGTCCCGCGCGCTGAAGGAAGCCTGCCCCGATGGCATCGACGGCTACTTCGAGAACGTCGGCGGCATGATCCTCGACGCGGTGATGCTGCGCTCCAACGCGTTCAGCCGCATCGCCTTCTGCGGCATGATCGCCGGCTACAACGGCCAGCCGATCCCGATGGCCAACCCTTCGCTGATCCTGGTGAACCGCATGAAGCTCGAAGGCTTCATCGTCAGCGAGCACATGGAGGTCTGGCCCGAGGCGCTGAAGGAACTGGGCACCCTGGTGGCCACCGGCAAGTTCAAGTACCGCGAGACAGTGGCACAGGGCCTGGCCGCGGCGCCCGAGGCCTTTCTGGGCCTGCTGAAGGGCCGCAACTTCGGCAAGCAGCTCGTCAAGCTGGTCTGATCGGCATGGACATCCGCTGGCAGTGGACGCGCTTCGAGGGCCTCGGCTTGCAGGGGCTCTACGACGTGCTGCAGCTGCGCTCGCGGGTGTTCGTGCTGGAGCAAGGCCCTTACCTCGACGCCGACGGGCTGGACCAGCACAGCTGGCACCTGCTGGGCCGCGACGAACGCGGCGAGCTCCTGCTCTACCTGCGCGTGGTCGACGCCGGGCACAAGTACGGTGAGCCGTCGATCGGCCGTGTGGTGATCGCCCAGAAGGCGCGTGGCACCGGCCTGGGCCGCCTGTTGATGGCCGAGGCCCTGCGGCGTTGCGACGAGGCCCACCCGGGCCAGCCCAACCGCATCAGCGCCCAGGCCCACCTGGCGAGGTTCTATGGCGAGTTCGGCTATGCCCCGGTCGGCGAGCCCTACGACGAAGACAGGATCCCGCACCTGCAGATGCTGAGGCAGCCATGAGCGCCGCGCGGCCGTTCCGAAGGCGCTCGCTCCCCCTCGGGGGGACGACGCGCAGCGTCAAGGGGGTTGCATGAGCGCAGGCACGCACGAGGTGACCAACCAGAGCGCGCCGCTGGTCGGCGCGAACCTGTTCGGCGGCAACCTGGCCCTGCGCGACGCGCTCGCGTTCCATGCCCCCGGGCTCGACACCATGCCCTTGCGGGCCCTGGGTGCCGAGGTCGGCCAGGCCGAGATGCAGGCCCACGCGCGCCTGGCCAACCAGCACCCGCCGGTGTTGCACAGCCACGACCGCCAGGGCCAACGCATCGACGAGGTCGAGTTCCACCCGAGCTACCACGCGCTGATGGGCCGGGTTCTCGCCCATGGCCTGCATGGCACGCCCTGGGCGGAAGGCCCGGGCGGGCACCTGCGCCGCGCGGCCGGCTTCATGCTCTTCACCGAGCTGGAGCCCTCGGTGATGTGCCCGGTGTCGATGAGCTACGCCGTCACCCCGGCCCTGAAAGCCAACCCCGGCTTGCACGCCGACTGGTCGGGCCCGCTCACCACGCCGCTGTACGACCCACGCGGCCTGCCCCTGGCCGGCAAGATCGGTGTCACGCTGGGCATGGGCATGACCGAGAAGCAGGGCGGCTCGGATGTGCGTGCCAACACCACGCGCGCAGACCGCGATGGTGTCGATGCCTGGGGCGAGCGCTACCGCCTCACCGGCCACAAGTGGTTCTTCTCGGCACCGATGTGCGATGCCCACCTGGTGCTGGCACAGGCCGCTGGGGGCCTGAGCTGCTTCCTGGTGCCGCGCTGGCTGCCGGACGGCACGCGCAACCGGGTCGAGATCCAGCGACTGAAGGACAAGCTGGGCAACCACGCCAACGCCAGCTCGGAGGTCGAGTTCCGCGAGGCACTGGGCTGGCGCGTCGGCGACGAGGGCCGCGGCATCCCGCAGATCCTGGCGATGGGCGCGCTGACGCGGCTCGACTGTGCGCTGGGCACCGCCGGCCTGATGCGCCAGGCGCTGTCGCTGGCGATCCACCACACCGCGCAGCGGCAGGCCTTTGGCAAGCCTCTGGCGGAGCAGCCCTTGATGAAGAACGTGCTGGCCGATCTCGCGCTCGAAAGCGAGGCCGCCACCGCGCTCGCATTGCGGGTGGCCCGCACGGTGGACCGCACCGAGCACGGCCAGGATGCGTCGGGCCATGAAGCCCTGATGCGCCGCGTGCTGACGCCGGTGGCCAAGTACTGGGTCTGCAAGCGCGGCAGCCACTTCGCCCAGGAGGCGATGGAATGCCTGGGTGGCAACGGCTACGTGGAGGCGCAGGGCGAGGGCGTGATGGCCCGCATCTACCGCGAGATGCCGCTCAACTCCATCTGGGAAGGCGCCGGCAACATCATGGCGATCGACCTGCTGCGTTCTCTGCGTGGTGGCCCGGTGGCGGCGGCGCTGGCGGCCGAATTGGCGCCGGCGCGGGGCGCACACCCTGCCTTCGACCGCCTGGCCGAGAGCCTGCCCTGGCGGCTGGACGGCGTGACCGACGAGATCGAAGCACGGCTGCTGGCGCGCGACCTGGCGCTGGCCGTCCAGGCGGCGCTGCTTCGACAACACGCGCCGGACTTCGTCTTCGAGGCCTTCTGCGATTCCCGCCTGGCAGGTGGCGATTCGCTGGGCGCCTTCGGCAGCCTGCACCGACGCAGCCCCTTCGACGCGCTGATCGCTCGCGCGAACCCCATTCAATAGCCTTTCAGAGGACAACCAATGGCATATTTCACCGGCCGCACCGCGGTCATCACCGGCGCGGCCTCGGGCTTCGGCCTCGAGGCCTCTCGCATTGCGGCCCGCGAGGGCATGAACGTGGTCATGGCCGACGTGATGCCCGAGCCGCTGGCCCGCGCCGCCGCCGAGATCGAGGCACTGGGTGCCCCGGTGCTGCCGTTCCAGCTCGATGTGTCCAGCGCCGAACGGGTACAGGCGATGGCCGATGCGACGCTGGCCCGGTTCGGCGTGCCGCACTTTGTGTTCAACAACGCCGGCATCGCCATTGGTGGCCTGATCTGGGAGCACTCCCTGAAGGACTGGGAGTGGACCATCGGCGTCAACCTGATGGGCGTGGCCCACGGCGTGCGGGTCTTCACGCCGATGATGCTGGCGGCCGCCAAGGCTGACCCGGGCTACCAGGGCCACATCGTCAACACGGCCTCGATGGCCGGGCTGGTCAACATGCCCAACCAGGGCGCCTACAACGTCACCAAGCATGGCGTGGTGGCATTGAGCGAGACGCTGTACCAGGATCTCGCGCTGGTGACCGAGCAGGTGCATGCCCACGTGCTGTGCCCGTACTTCGTCTCCACCGGCATCTTCCAGAGCGACCGAGCCCGGCCGTCCGAGATGCGCGACAGCGGCGCGGCGCTGACCCCGAGCCAGCGCGCCGCGATGATCCTGGGCGAGAAGGCGGTCACCAGCGGGAAGGTCAGTGCCGCCGAGGTGGCGCAGTTCGTCTTCGACGCGATGCAGGCGAAGCAGTTCTACATCTTCAGCCATCCTGGCGAACGGGCCCTGGCGCCGGTTCGCGTGCGGGGTGAGGACATCGCGCTCGGCCGCAACCCGACCGACCCCTTTGCCCACCGGCCCGACCTGGCCATGCGCCTGCGCGAAGCCCTGAAAGGCTGAAGCCCGGCAGCCTCCTAGAGGCGCCCGCCGAGGGCGCGGACGACCCGGTCGCGCATCTCGATCAGCTTCGGCCCGATCTCGTGCAGCAACTGCTCGCGGCCGGCCTGGCGCGCGGGCAGCGTGGCGCTGAAGGCCATCACCTTGCGGCCGTCGATCGAGACTATGGGCACGCTGACGGCGTGCACATCCTTGTTCCAGTCGCCCAGCGACAGGCACAGGCCGTGGGCGTCGAAATCCGCGAAGGCGTGCAGGAAATCGGCCCTCACGCGTGGCCAGGTGGCTTCGGTGGTCAGGCGCTTGAAGTCCTCCAGGCGGTCGGGGCGTTCATCCAGCGGCGCGGCGGCCATGCAGGCGCGGCCGACGGCGGTGGTGCCGCGCGGCACCCGTTCGCCCACGCCCACGCGCAGCGCGAAGGTCCGGTTGCCGTGCGCCACTTCCAGAAACACCATGTGCTCCGACTGCGGCGCGGCCAATGTGACCGTGGCGCCGACCTCGTTGGCCAGGGCCTGCATCAGCGGCCGGGCGACTTCGCGCACGTCCAGCCCGCCCAGGTACTGGGCGCTGAAGTTCAGCACCGCCAGGCCCAGCGAGTACTTCTCGATGTCCGGGTGGAACTCCAGGTAGCCCAGCTCGGTGAGGGTGTGGGTCAGCCGGGCGATGGTCGAGCGCGGCAGGCCGGTGCGCTGCGCCATGTCCTTGTTGCCCAGGGTCTTTTCGCCGCGGCGGAAGCAGCGCAGGACGGCGAAGCCGCGTGCCAGCGCGGTGACGAATTCCGGGTCGTTGCGCTGGGCTTCGGTTTCCGGCGGGACGTCGGGTGTGGCTGGTGTGGCCGGTGTGGCCGATGGGGCCGATGGGGCCGATGGGGCAGTCATCTGCCCGATGTTAGCGGCGTGTCGCCACGCTCGTCGTGCAGGTTCAGTTGCCTGGGCGGCAGCAGGTTGTTGCCGGTGACCAGCCCATGGGCGAAGCGCCGCTCGATCAGGTGGAAGACCAGGCAGGCCACGAGCAGCGTGCCAGGCACCGCCAAGGACCGGCTGGCGGCATAGAAGGCCAGGCCCTTGCTCGGCACAAGCAGGGAAACGGCCCAGTTGCACAGGAAGATCACCGAATAGTGGGTGAGGAACAAGGAGTAAGAGCGCTCACCCAGCCAGACCATGGGCGCCGAGCTCAGCCCGTTCGACAGGGCCGAGCCGGAGCGCATGGCACTGGCCACCAGGCCGAAGTAAGCCAGCGCGTAGCCGACATGCGGGTTCAGCGCGGGGACCGCGGTGCTGGCCAAGACCCACGCGATGCCGGCCAGGCCAGCGCCCATGGCCAAGGCGGGGGGCGGGTCCTCGGTGGCCAGGGAGACGCCAGCGGCGAAGCAGGCGGCGTAGCTGCCGAACTGCCAGGCCAGGTGCGACAGGCCGCTGCCGGCCGGCGCGAGGTAGATCGCCTGGGCAGCGACAACGGTCAGTGCCAGCAACGCGCGATGCGATCGCGGCGGCAACCGCACCAGGGCAGCCACCAGCAGCGGCGCGACGGCGTAGAAGACGATCTCGACAGTCAGGCTCCACCAGGCAAAGTTGTAGCTCACGCCACCGGCCTGCACGATGGCGGCTTGGGCGAGCCAGTCGGCCCAATCGAAGGGCGGCACACGGGCGTCCCACCAGGTCGGGTGTTCGGTCATCAGCCAGACGGTCATGCCCGCCAGCAGCCAGGCCGCGACATAGGGCGGGTACAGGCGGATCGCGCGGCGCGCCAGGTAGCTGCCGGCCCGCATCGGGCGGCCGGCGCGCAGGTAGGGGCGCAGCAGCACCACGCCGCTGAGCACGAAGAACAACTCGACGCCCGATGCGCCCAGCCCCGCCAGGGCCCGGCCCCAGGACAGGTGCCCTTGCTGCGTCAGCGCATCGGCGACGTTCGCCCAGCCCAGGTGGTACGCCACCACGATCAGGGCCGCGACGGCGCGCAGGCCGTCCAGTGCATGAAGCCGCATGGTCTTCCTTCCCGGGCGCATCTTATCGGTGCCCGCCGCACCGGCACCGGCCTTCTGGCACACTCCCGCGCTTCGTGCCATTTCGACCCATTCCCCTTGGACAAGATCCTGTTGCAGATTGCCGCCGAGCTGAAGGTTCGGCCGGCGCAAGTGAACACCGCTGTCGAGTTGCTGGACGGCGGGGCCACCGTGCCCTTCATCGCCCGCTACCGCAAGGAGGCCACCGATGGGCTGGACGACATCCAGCTGCGCGAACTCGAAGCCCGGCTGGGCTACCTGCGTGAGCTGGAAGAGCGCCGAACGGCGGTGCTGAAGAGCATCGCCGAGCAGGGCAAGCTGACGCCCGAGCTGCAGGCGGCCTTCGACGCCGCGCCGACCAAGCAGGAGCTGGAGGATCTCTACCTGCCCTACAAGCAGAAGCGCCGCACCAAGGGCATGATCGCCCGCGAGGCCGGCCTGGAGCCGCTGGCCGACAGGCTGTTCGACGATCCCTCGCTGGACCCGCTCGCCGAGGCTGCCGCATTCGTCAACGCCGACCTGGGATTTGCCGATGCCCCTGCGGTGCTCGACGGCGTGCGGGATCTGTTGTCCGAACGCTGGGCCGAGGACGCCGCGCTGATCGGCAAGCTCCGCGAGTGGTTGTGGGCCGAAGGCCTGTTCCGCTCCAAGCTGATGGACGGCAAGGACGTGAACCACGCCGACATCGCCAAGTTCCGCGACTACTTCGAGTACGACGAGCCCATCCGCACCGTGCCCTCGCACCGCGCGCTGGCGGTGTTCCGTGGCCGAACGCAGGAGATCCTGGATGCCAAGCTGGTGCTGGACGAAGAGCTCGTGCCGGGCCAGCCGAAGGACCCGAAGGGGCCACCTCCGGTGTCCATGGCCGAAGGCCGCATTGCCCAGCACCTGGGCTGGCGCCATGGCAAGCGCCCGGGTGACGAACTGATCCGCAAGGCCATTGCCTGGACCTGGAAGGTCAAGCTCTCGATGAGCCTGGAGCGCGACCTGTTCGGCCGCCTGCGCGAGGAGGCCGAGAAGGTGGCCATCAAGGTGTTCAGCGAGAACCTGCGCGACCTGTTGCTGGCGGCGCCCGCCGGCAAGCGCGTGGTGATGGGGCTGGACCCGGGCATCCGCACCGGCGTCAAGGTGGCCGTGGTCAGCGACACCGGCAAGGTGCTGGACACCCACACCGTCTACCCCCATGAGCCGCGCAAGGACTGGGAAGGCTCGATCCACACGCTGGGGCGCCTGTGCGCCACCCACGGCGTGAACCTGATCGCCATCGGCAATGGCACCGCCAGCCGCGAGACCGACAAGCTGGCCGCCGACCTGATCAAGCGCATCCAGCAGCTCGCTCCCGGCACCCACATCGAGAAGGTGGTGGTGAGCGAAGCGGGGGCCTCGGTGTACTCGGCGTCGGAGTTCGCCAGCAAGGAGCTGCCGGAGCTCGACGTGAGCCTGCGCGGCGCCGTCTCCATCGCCCGCCGCCTGCAAGACCCGCTGGCCGAGCTGGTGAAGATCGACCCCAAGAGCATCGGTGTCGGCCAGTACCAGCACGACGTGAACCAGAGCGAGCTGGCGCGCACCCTGGATGCGGTGGTCGAGGATTGCGTGAACTCCGTCGGGGTGGATCTGAACACGGCTTCCGCGCCGCTCCTGGCGCGGGTCTCGGGCCTGTCGAATGCGGTGGCCAACAGCATCGTGCGATGGCGCGATGCGAATGGCGCCTTCCGCAGCCGCCAGCAGTTGATGGACGTGGCCGGCCTGGGCGCGAAGACCTTCGAGCAGTCGGCCGGCTTCCTGCGCATCCGCGACGGCGACAACCCACTGGACCAGACCGGCGTGCACCCCGAGACCTACCCAGTGGTGCAGCGCATGCTGGACAAGCTGCAGCGCCCGGTGGCCGAGGTGATGGGCAAGAGTGACGTCATCCGTATGCTGAAGCCCGAGGCCTTTGCCGACGAGAAGTTCGGCGCGATCACCGTCAAGGACATCCTGGTCGAGCTGGAGAAACCGGGGCGCGACCCGCGGCCCGACTTCAAGGTGGCCCGCTTCAACGACGGTGTTGACGACATCTCGGATCTCACCGAGGGCATGGTGCTGGCGGGCACGGTCAGCAACGTCGCGCAGTTCGGCGCCTTCATCGACCTGGGGGTGCACCAGGACGGCCTGGTGCATGTGAGTCAGCTGGCGAACAAGTTCGTCAACGACGCGCGCGAGGTGGTCAAGACCGGTGACATCGTCAGGGTGCGGGTGCTGGAGATCGACCTCGCCCGCAAGCGCATCTCGTTGACCATGAAGCTCGATGCCGCACCCGCGCCCAAGGGGCCGGGGAACAGCTTCCGCCCGGCGGCACGCGGAGAGCGCGCACCTGGTGGAGCCCGGCCCAGCCAGCCGGCCCCGGCCGGTGGCGCGATGGCAGCCGCCTTCGCCAAGCTGCAGAAGCGCTGACGGGGGCACGCCGTGGCCGGGTTGCAGGCGCTGCGCATCCTGGCTGGCCCCCGGGCCCGCCAGCAACTGCGCGAGCGCGGTTTGCAGCCGGCGGACGTCACGGTCATCCCGGCCGCTGCCGGCGGGCCCAAGGGCCTGGTGCTGAGCCCGCTCGACCGCTTCCTCTTTGGCCGGTGGCTGCCGCGCGGCACACAAACCGTGCACCTGCTGGGCGCCTCGATCGGGGCCTGGCGCATGGCGTCTGCGTGCCGGACCGACGCGGACGCGGCCCTGGCCCGGCTGGCCGAGGACTACGTCATGCAGGACTACGAGCATGCGCCGGGCAAGCCACCCACGGCGCGTGTCGTCAGCCGCACCTTCGGCGCCAAGTTGGCCGAGCACTTTGGTGGCGCGGAAACCGAGTTGCTCGGGCACCCGCGCTACCGCCTGCATGTCTTCACCAGCCGCGGCCGGCATGTGCTGCGGCGCGAAGGCCGGCTGCGCACACCATTGGGCTACGGCGGCGCGTTCTTCAGCAACCTGGTGTCGCGCCGGGCCATGGGCGGCTGGCTGGAGCGGGTGGTCTTCTCCGATCCGCGCGACCCGCTGCCGCTGCCCTTGCACGACTACCGCAGCCAGCAGGTGGCCCTGACGGCGCTCAACCTGGCCCCGGCGGTGCTCGCGAGCTGTTCGATTCCCTTCTGGCTCGAAGCCGTGCACGACATTCCGGGGGCGCCGGCCGGTGCCTACTGGGACGGTGGCATCACCGACTACCACCTGCACCTGCGCTACGACCAGATCGCCCATGGCCTCGTGCTGTATCCGCATTTCCAGCCCACGCTCGTGCCCGGCTGGCTGGACAAGCGGCTCACGCATCGCCACCGCGCCAGCTCGGCATTGGCCAACGTGGTGGTGCTGGCTCCGCGCCCGGAGTGGATCGCCCGCCTGCCGGGCGGCAAGTTGCCGGACCGCGAGGATTTCAAGACGTTTGGGAACGACATGGCCGCGCGCCAGGCCGCCTGGCGCCGGGCCATCGCCGAGAGCCAGCGGCTGGCTGACGAGTTCGCCGCGCTGGTCGACTCGGGCCTGCCCATCGAGGCTGAAGTGCTGTGAGCCACGCGGACGCCCGATCGTTCTACAATCACCGTTCCCACCAGCAAGAGCAAGAAAGGCAGCACGGGTTATGACACCGCGAACTACGACCTTCGGAAAGGTTTCCTAGTCGGCCGCGGCTCGTTCGTACTCGTCCTCTTTTCTCTCCCACGAAGCGCGGCCACCATGCCGCGCTTTTTGTTTCTGGAACGCTTTCATGATCAAGATCTCATTGCCCGACGGTTCCCAGCGTGAATTTCCGGGCCCGCTGACGGTGGCCGAGGTGGCCGCGTCTATCGGCGCCGGCCTGGCCAAGGCCGCGTTGGGTGGACGCGTCGGTCGCGGTGCCGACGCGAAGCTCGTGGACACCAGCCACCTGATCCAGGCCGACACGGCGCTGGCCATCGTCACCGAAAAGGACGCCGACGGCCTGGACCTGATCCGCCATTCGACGGCCCACCTGCTGGCCTATGCGGTGAAGGACCTGTTCCCCGAGGCCCAGGTGACCATCGGGCCGGTGATCGACAACGGCTTCTACTACGACTTCTCGTACAAGCGCCCGTTCACGCCGGAGGACCTGGTCGCCATCGAGGCCCGGATGTCCGCACTGGCGAAAAAGGACGAGAAGGTCGAGCGCCGGGTGCTGCCGCGCGACGAGGCGGTGGCCTACTTCAAGAGCCTGGGCGAGCACTACAAGGCCGAGATCATCGGCTCCATCCCGGCTGGCGAAGACGTGTCGCTGTACCGCGAGGGCGCTTTCGAGGACCTGTGCCGTGGCCCGCACGTGCCCAGCACGGGCAAGCTGAAGCACTTCAAGCTGATGAAGGTGGCCGGTGCCTACTGGCGCGGCGACCACCGCAACGAGATGCTGCAACGCATCTACGGCACCGCCTGGGCCAGCAAGGACGACCTGCAGGCCTACTTGCACATGCTGGAGGAGGCTGAGAAGCGCGACCACCGCAAGCTGGGCCGCGAACTCGACCTGTTCCATCTGGACGAGCACTCGCCCGGCACGGTGTTCTGGCACCCGAAGGGCTGGGCTGTCTGGCAGGTGGTCGAGCAGTACATGCGGCAGGTCTACCGCGACAACGGCTACCTCGAGGTCAAGGGCCCACAGATCCTGGACAAGTCGCTCTGGGAAAAGACCGGCCACTGGCAGAAGTACCGCGAGAACATGTTCACGACGGAGTCGGAGAAGCGCGACTACGCCCTGAAGCCGATGAACTGCCCCGGCCACATCCTGATCTACAAGCAGGGCATCAAGAGTTACCGCGACCTGCCACTGCGCTTCGGCGAGTTCGGCCAGTGCCACCGCAACGAGCCCACGGGCGGGCTGCACGGCATCATGCGGGTGCGCGGCTTCACGCAGGACGACGGCCACATCTTCTGCACCGAGGACATGATCCTGGACGAGTGCGTGGCCTACACGGCACTGCTGCAGAAGGTCTACACCGACTTCGGCTTCACGAACATTCTCTACAAGGTCGCCACGCGGCCGGAGCAGCGCATCGGAGCCGACGAGAGCTGGGACAAGGCCGAGCACGCGCTGATGGAGAGCCTGCGCCGTTCCGGCTGCGAGTTCGTCATTTCGCCGGGAGATGGCGCCTTTTACGGGCCGAAGATCGAATACACGCTCAAAGATGCGCTGGGCCGGGAGTGGCAGTGCGGCACCATGCAGGTCGATTTCTTCATGGCCGAGCGCCTGGGCGCCGAGTACGTGGCCGAGTCGGGCGAGCGCAAGACGCCCGTGATGCTGCACCGGGCGATCGTCGGCAGCCTGGAGCGGTTCATCGGGATTCTCATCGAGCAGCACGCCGGGGCGCTGCCCGCCTGGCTGGCGCCGGTGCAGGTGGTGGTCACGGCAATCACCGATTCCCAGGCCGACTATGTGGCTGAAGTTGTGAAAACTCTGAAAAAACAAGGAGTTAGGGTGGAGGCCGATTTGCGCAATGAGAAGATCACGTATAAAATCCGCGAGCATTCAATGCAAAAGGTCCCGTTCATCCTCGTCGTTGGCGACAAGGAAAAGGCAAGCGGGGCCGTCGCGGTGCGCGCCCGAGGCAATCAGGATCTGGGCGTGATGTCCCTCGCAGAGTTTCAATCCAAGCTCGCCAGTGACATCACGGCCAAGGCCTGAGTCTTTGCCTCGGTTTTTGCGCGCCAGAAGTTTTCTGTCGGGTCTTCCTCTTGCCTGAGGGCCCGTTTGAGGGGTTTGAACCATCGCTACCTTTGCCGACCGTCGGATGCCCAACGTCGAGCGCAAGCATCGACTGAACCGCGAGATCACTGCCCTGAATGTGCGCCTGAACGGCGTCGAGAACGAGCCGTTGGGCATCGTCAGCATCCAGGACGCCTTGCGCATGTCAGCCGAAGCCGACGTGGATCTGGTCGAGATTGCCGCCACCGCCGATCCGCCGGTTTGCCGGCTGATGGACTACGGCAAGTTCAAGTACCAGGAGCAGAAGCGCGCTGCCGAGGCCAAGTCCAAGCAGAAGGTCATCGAAGTCAAGGAAGTGAAGTTCCGCCCTGGCACCGACGAAGGCGACTACGTGATCAAGATGCGCAACCTGCGCCGCTTCATCGCCGAAGACGGTGACAAGGGCAAGGTGACCTTGCGGTTCCGCGGCCGCGAGATCACCCACCAGGACATCGGCATGCGGCTGCTGGAGCGCATCCGTGACGAGTTGTCCGATGTGGCGATGGTGGAGCACATGCCCAAGCTCGAAGGTCGCCAGATGATCATGGTGCTGGCGCCCAAGAAGCGTTGAAGCCGATTTGAAGAATTCACCCGGTGGTCTGGTCGCCGCCGGGTTGAAGCAGAAGCCGCTGCAGGCCATCAAGTGCACCGCACCCGCGGGGCCGCCCAGCAGAGGTCATTTAAAAGGAGCAGTCATGCCCAAAATGAAGACCAAGAGCGGGGCCAAGAAGCGCTTCCGCGTCCGTCCGGGTGGCACCGTCAAGCGCGGTCAGGCGTTCAAGCGCCACATCCTCACCAAGAAGACCACGAAGAACAAGCGCCATCTGCGTGGCGCCGCCAACGTGCACGAGACCAACATGGGCCACATCGCACAGATGCTGCCTTTTGCTGGCCTGTGACCTTCTGACGGACTGAAAGGAAACCAACATGCCTCGCGTCAAACGTGGTGTAACCGCCCGCGCTCGTCACAAGAAGATCCTGGCCCTGGCCAAGGGCTACCGCGGCCGCCGCAAGAACGTCTTCCGCATCGCCAA
>JADMKA010000111.1 GCA_018780145.1 Vitreoscilla sp.
CCGAGAGCAGCGCCTTCAGCATCGCCGGTGGCGGCGACACGCTGGCGGCCATCGCCCAGTACGGCATCGAGAAAGACGTGGGCTACATCTCCACCGGCGGCGGCGCGTTCCTGGAGGTGCTGGAGGGCAAGACCCTGCCTGCCTTCGAGATCCTGGCCAGGCGGGCGGGCTGACATGGGTGCAAGCCGACGCGTTCATGCGGTGTTGTGGGATGTCGACGGCACGCTGGCCGAGACCGAGCGGGACGGCCACCGTGTGGCGTTCAACCTGGCGTTCGAGGATCTGGGCCTGCCCTGGCGATGGGAGCCGGCGCGCTATGGCGAACTGTTGCACGTCACCGGCGGCCGCGAGCGCTTGCTGCATGACATGGTGTCGCGCAGCGATGCGCCTGCCCTGGCCGGCGAGCGCGAGGCACTGGCGCAAGCCCTGCACGTGCGCAAGAACCAGCGCTATGCCGAACTGGTGCGCTCCGCCCGGCTGCCATTGCGTGACGGCGTGCTGGCCCTGATGCACGAGTGCCGCGAGCGTGGGGTCCGCATGGCCGTCGCCACCACCACCAGCCGAAGCAACCTGGCGGTGCTGCTGCAGGTGCATCTCGGTGCGGGTTGGAATCGCTGGTTCGACGCCCTGGTCTGCGGCGAAGACGTGCAGCGCAAGAAGCCCGACCCGGAGGTCTACCTGCGCGCCCTGCAGGCGCTGGCCCTGAGCCCCTTGCAGACCGTGGCGATCGAGGATTCACCCGGCGGTGTCCGCGCCGCGCGAGCCGCGCATGTGCCGGTGGTGGTCACCCGCAGCGCCTACTTTGCCGACGCGACGATCGAAGGCGCGGTGGCCATCGGCCCGGGCCTGCACGACAGGCGAGGCTGGCGCCCTGCCTTGGCTGCCAGCGCCGATGCCGCCACCCCGGTGGGGTTGGACGACCTCGAAAGCTGGTGCGCGCAGATGGACTCCGTTTCGCAGTTCGGCTGAGCTGCCTTCCCGACTACCCAACCCTCCGAGGATCCCCATGGCCCTGATTTCACTTCGCCAGATGCTGGACCACGCCGCCGAACATGGCTACGGCGTACCGGCCTTCAACGTCAACAACCTGGAGCAGATCCAGGCCATCATGGAGGCGGCGCAGGCGACGCAATCGCCGGTGATCCTGCAGGCCTCGGCCGGTGCGCGCAAGTATGCGGGCGAGGCCTACCTGCGGCACATGGTGCTCGCGGCCGTCGAGACCCACCCGGACCTGCCGGTGGTGCTGCACCAGGACCACGGTGCCTCGCCGGCGGTGTGCCAGCAGTCGATCCGGTCCGGCTTCACCAGCGTGATGATGGACGGCTCCCTGCGCGAGGACGCCAAGACCCCGGCCAGCTACGACTACAACCTCGAGGTCACCCGCAAGGTCTGCGAGTTCGCCCACGCCGTGGGCGTGTCCGTCGAGGGCGAACTGGGTTGCCTGGGCTCGCTGGAGACGGGCCAGGCCGGCGAGGAGGATGGCGTGGGTGCCGAGGGCACGCTGAGCCACGACATGATGCTGACCGATCCCGATCAGGCGCACGATTTCGTGGCCCGCACCGGGGTGGATGCGCTGGCCATCGCCATCGGCACCAGCCATGGCGCCTACAAGTTCACCCGCCAGCCCACGGGAGACATCCTGGCCATCGAGCGCATCGCCCGCATCCATGCGGCGGTGCCGAACACGCACCTGGTGATGCATGGTTCGTCCAGCGTGCCGCAGGAGTGGCTGGAGATCATCCGCCGCCATGGTGGCGACATCAAGGAGACCTATGGCGTGCCGGTGGAGGAGATCCAGCGCGGCATCCGCAGCGGCGTGCGCAAGATCAACATCGACACCGACATCCGCCTGGCGATGACCGGCGCGATGCGCCAGGCCTTCGATCAGGACCGCTCGGAGTTCGATCCGCGCAAGGCGCTGATCGCCGCGCGCAAGGCGGCCCGAGGGATCTGCGAGCAGCGCTTCGAGGCCTTCGGCTGTGCCGGGCAGGGCGCCCGCATCAAGCCCCTGCCGCTGGAAGCGATGATTCCGAAATACCGCTGAACCAGCGCAGCCGCCGTACCATGCGGCTTCATGCGGCGAGCGTTTCGCCGGGGAGACAGCTCATGAAGGCATGGTGGGCGATTGGGGCCGCGGCGTTGGGGTGGGCCACTGGCGGCGTGCATGCCGAACCGGAGATCTTCAAAGGCGCCGATCTGGCGCTGGGTGCGCGCCTGCTTCAGGAGAACCGCTGCGCCGAATGCCACGTGCGCAAGGTGGGCGGCGACGGTTCCGGCATCTACCGGCCACTGGAGCGCATCAACACCCCAGGGCTCCTGCGCGGCATGGTCGAGCAGTGCAACACCGAGCTGAACCTCGGCATGTTTCCAGAGGAGGTGAGTGCGGTCGCGGCGGTGCTGAACCGCAGCCACTACCACTTCAAGTGATGGTTTGCCAGCAATATTGGTCAATGCGAATACAATGGTTCTCAGGCCCAATGTGGGTGTCTCGTTTGCCCAAGCCACGATGGAACCCCTTCGCAATCAGGATCAAGTCTTCGAGTCGGTCGCCGAGCTGTTCTCACTGCTGTCCACACCCATTCGCCTGAAGATCATCAGCGCGGTGTGCCACGGCGAAAAGAACGTGTCGGAACTGCTGGCCGAGATCGACACGACCCAGCCGAACATGTCCCAGCACCTGGCCACGCTGTACCGCAGCGGGGTGCTGTCCAAGCGCCGCGAGGGCACCCAGATCTACTACCGCCTGCAAAGCGACCGCGTGGCCTCGTTGTGCCGGGCCGTGTGCACCCAGGTGGCCCAGGAACTGGACCCTGAATCCCGTCTGGCCGCCGCCGAGCGGCTGATGCCCGTGTCGGCGCGCTGAACCCATGAGCCAGGTCGATCCGCCGAGTGCCTTGACCCGCCTGTCGCAAGCCACCGCCTGGTTGGTGGATGTGCGCGAGCCGGCCGAGGTCCAGCGCGCCGCATTCGATGACCCGCGCACCTTGCTGATGCCCTTGAGCGAGTTCGAGCGCCGCCATGTCGAGTTGCCGCGCGACGCCGAATTGATCCTGGCTTGCGCCTCCGGCGGCCGCAGCCAGATGGCCGCCCAGTTCCTGCGCCAGCAGGGGCATACCCAGGTGGTCAACCTGGCCGGCGGCCTGAGCGCGTGGCTGGCCCACGGCCTGCCGGTGCGTCGCGGCTGACAGCAACCGCGGCCGGCCCTTGCCGTGTCCGTCGTTCCCACTAGCGTTCGCCCGGCGATTGACCCTGCTGTGAGTAGAGGATTGCGGTTCGCGCCGCAGAGGTCTACTGTGCCGAGCACACGGCGACGCAACGCCGCTGCCGTGCAGCGCCCGGTGCTCCACTAGCCCACGCCAAGCCCGTCGACGAGGCTGCCTGGGCTTGCGCCACACCGGGGAATCGCGAGACCCGCCATCCTGGATGGGATGGCAAGACGTTTCTGGTCACGCACATGCCGGGTCAGAAGTCGGGCGTGCCGCTGGCCAGGGGCAATGGAGCATCGAATGCTTGGCGAAAAGATTGGCGAAGGCACGGGCAAGGTCATTGCCCAGCGCGTGATCTCGGCCCAGGGCGGCCAGCCCAAGATGGAGACGACCTTCCAGGGCACCGGGAAACTGATGGGCCTGGTCTCCCAGGAGACAGGCACCTACTGCGTGGCGCAGCGGGCGGACGGCAGCCTGTTCGGTGACGGCCAGGGCATCGTGATGAACCCGCAAGGCGAAAGCGCCAGCTGGACAGCTCAGGGCGTGGGCCTGCCGCAGAAGGACGGCAGCACCCGCTTCCGCGGTGCCTTGTACTTTGCAAGCACGTCGCCGACCTGGTCACGCCTGACCAGCGTGGCGGCTGTTTACGAGTTCGAGGTGGATGCCCAAGGGCATACCAAGGCGCAACTGTTCGAATGGAAGTGATGCCAGGGGCGCGGCGGCTGGTCAGGTTGATGCCCGGCGGCCGCGCATTGTCGGCTCAACACTCCCACTTAGTATTTTACATAATATACATTGTCGCGCATCTAGAGGCGACGCCGACGATGCGCCAGGTACCAGGCCGCCGGGATGACCAGCATGCTCAGCAAAGGCGCGGTCACCATCCCTCCCACCATGGGCGCAGCTATGCGCGTCATGACCTCCGAGCCGGTGCCGGTGCCCAGGAGGATGGGCAGCAAGCCGGCCATCACGACGGCGACTGTCATGGCTTTCGGCCGAACCCGAAGCACCGCGCCTTCGCGGATGGCTTCGAGCAGCGTCGCGTCGTCGTCGGGTTCGCCGGCGGCCAGGCGCCGCTCCAGCGCGTTCTTCAGGTAGACCAGCATCACGACCCCGAACTCGGCGGCCACGCCAGCCAGTGCGATGAAGCCCACCGCGGTGGCGACCGAGATGGCGTGCCCCAGGCTCCAGACGAGCCACAGCCCGCCGATGAGCGAGAACGGCACGGCGGCCATCACCAGAGCGGCGTCGCGGAATGACCGGAACAGCAGATACAGCAGCACGAAGATGACCGCGAGCGTGGCCGGCACGACGGCCTTCAGCCGTTCGGTGGCCCGCTCGAGGTATTCGAACTGCCCGGACCAGGACACGGCGTAACCCACCGGCAGCCTCACCTGCCTGGCCACTTCGGCCTGCATGTCCTGGACCACCGAGCGGAGATCCCGGCCGCGGACGTCGACGTAGACCCAACCGGACAGGCGTGCGTTTTCGCTGCGCAGCATCGGCGGGCCGTCGGCCACGGACACCCTGGCCACGTCCTGCAGCAGCAGCTGCGCGCCACGGTCGGTCACGAACGGAAGCTGCCGCAGGCGGTCCAGCGAATCCCGCAGCTCACGCGGGTAGCGCAGGTTGATGGGGTAGCGTTCGCGGCCCTGGATCACTTCGCCGATGTTGTCGCCCCCGATGGCGGTCGACACCAGTTCCTGCACGGCGGCGACGGACAACCCGAACCTCGCCGCGGCGGGCCGGTCCACCTCGACGTCGATGTAGCGGCCGCCGGTCAGGCGCTCCGCGAGTGCCGACGACACCCCGGGAACCCCCTTCACGGCCACCTCGATCTGGCTGGCCAGCCGGTCGATCGTGGCCAGATCGGCGCCCGCGACCTTGATGCCAACAGGGCTCTTGATGCCGGTGGCGAGCATGTCGATGCGGTTGCGGATGGGCGGCACCCAGATGTTGGACAGCCCCGGCACCCGGACAGCCTGGTCGAGTTCCTCGACCAGCCGGTCTGGCGTCATGCCCGCACGCCACTGGTCGCGCGGCTTGAACTGGATGGTGGTCTCGAACATCTCCAGTGGCGCCGGATCCGTCGCCGTGTCCGCGCGCCCTGCCTTGCCGAACACCTGCGCCACCTCCGGCACCGTCTTGATCAGGCGGTCGGTCTGCTGCAACAGTTCGGTGGCCTTGGCGACCGACAGGCCCGGCAACGCCGAGGGCATGTACAACAGGTCGCCTTCGTCGAGGGCCGGCAGGAACTCTCCGCCAAGCCGCGAAAGCGGGATCGCTGTCAGGGCAAAGAGAAGCACCGCCATGCCGAGGGTAGCCTTGGGAAAGCGCAGCACCTGGTCGAGCGCTGGCCGGTACGCCGCCATCAGGAACCGGTTGATGGGGTTGCTGGCCTCGGGCGGGATCCGGCCGCGGACGAGGTAGCCCATCAGTACCGGGACCAGCGTGACGGACAGCCCGGCGGCGGCAGCCATGGCGTAGGTCTTGGTGAACGCCAGCGGCGAGAACAACCGCCCCTCCTGGGCCTCCAGCGTGAACACCGGTACGAACGACAGGGTGATGACGAGCAGCGAGAAGAACAGCGCCGGCCCCACTTCGACAGACGCTTCGGCCACCATGCGCCACCGCTCGGCAACATCGGGCGGCCTGCCCTGCCCGGCTTCGAAGGCCTCGAGGTGCTTGTGCGCGTTCTCGATGAGCACGATCGACGCGTCGACCATCGCGCCCAGGGCGATGGCAATGCCCCCCAGGCTCAGGATGTTCGCGCTGACGCCCTGCGCATGCATGACCACGAACGCCGCCAGCACGCCGACCGGCAGGGTCACCACCGCGACGAACGCGGAGCGCAGATGGAGCAGGAAGATGGCGCACACCGCGGCCACCACCACGAACTCCTCACCGAGTTTCCACGCCAGGTTGGCGACAGCCCGGTCGATGAGCAGCGAGCGGTCGTAGGTCGGCACGACCTCGACGCCAGCCGGCAGGCTCGCCTTGAGCGACTCGAGTTTCACCTTCACCGCCTCGATGGTCGTCCGTGCGTTCTTGCCCGAACGCATCACAACGACGCCGCCAGCGACCTCGCCCTCACCGTTCAGCTCGGCGATGCCGCGGCGCATCTCCGGGCCGACCTGCACGAAGGCCACATCCTTGAGCATGACGGGCGTGGCACCGGACACCGACAGCGGGATGGCCCGAAAGTCGTCGAGCGACTTGAGGAATCCGCGCGAGCGGACCATGTACTCGGTTTCGGCCATTTCGACCACGGAGCCGCCCGCAGCTTGATTGGCCTGCCGCAATGCCTCGATGACCATCGCCTGGGTGACGCCCAGTGTTCGCATCTTGTCGGGCTCGAGAACGACCTGGAACTGCCTGACCATGCCACCGATGCTGGCGACCTCGGCCACGTCCGGGACGGTCTTCAGCTCGAATTTCAGGAACCAGTCGTTGAGGGCGCGCAGCTGGCCAAGGTCGTTCTTGCCGGTGCGATCGACCAGCGCGTACTCGTACACCCAGCCGACACCGGTCGCGTCCGGCCCGAGCGAGGCGTTGGCTCCGGCCGGGAGCCGGCTCTGCACCTGGTTGAGGTACTCGACAACGCGCGAGCGGGCCCAGTACAGGTCGGTCTTGTCGTCGAACAGCACGTAGACGAACGAGTCGCCGAAGAACGAGTAGCCGCGGACCGTCTTCGCCCCTGGCACCCCGAGCATCGTCGTGGTCAGCGGGTAGGTGACGAGATCCTCGACGACCTGCGGCGCCTTGCCGGGGTACGGCGTGCGGATGATGACCTGCGTGTCGGACAGGTCGGGCAAGGCATCCAGCGGCGTCCGCAGCACCGAGAAGATGCCGGCAACGACGAGGAACGCCGTCGCGATGAGGACGAGGAACCGGTTGGCCACCGACCAGCGGATGAGGGCGGCGATCACTGGGCACCCCCCGTCCGAGGCACCGACGCCGGCTGCTCCGCCGCCATGCTGCCGAGCACGGTGCGCAGGCGCGCCTCCGAGTCGACCAGGAACTGGCCGCTGGCCACGACCTCGTCACCCTCCATCAGCCCCTCGACCACCTCGAGCGTGTCGCCCAGGTCCACACCGAGCTTCACATCGCGAGGCTCGAAGCGGCCGTTGTCCTTGCGGACGATGGCCACCGCGCGGGTCCCGGTGCGGATGACGGCCTCCGACGGCACGACCAGTCGCGACGCGGTCGGTCCAGCCACCTGGAGACGCAGCAGCATCCCGGGAACGAGCCTGCCGCTCTGGTTGTCCACCTCGAACCGGGCCTGCAGGGTGCGCGTCGTCGCGTTCACTTGCGGCAAGATCTCCTGCATCACCCCAGTGAACTTCTGGGCCGGGTCGGCCTGCAGCGCAGCCGACACCTTCTGGCCACGCGTCAGCCGGACGGCCTGCGCCTCCGGGATCTCGGCCACGGCCCAGACCTTCTCGAGGCCGGCGATGCGAAACAGTGTCATCCCCGGGGCGACGGCAACACCTTCACGCACGCCCAGCTCGGCCACCACGCCAGCTGCCGGTGCGACCACGGTGTAGCGGGCTTGCGGTGTGCCACCCTCCTCGGCCTGGCGCAACAACTCGGACGGGATGGACATCGCGCGGGTGCGCTCGCGGGCCGCCGCGAGCAGCTCGGGCGACACACCGGCGCGCTTCAGCGCGACGATGTCGTTCAACGGGCCCAGCCACTCCGGAGCGAAAACGGTGGCCAGCGCCTGCCCCTTGGTGACCCGCTCCATCGGCGCACGGACCGACAGCCGCTCCAGGTAGCCGGCCGTGCGGGTCTGGACGGCAACGTTCAGGCGCTCGTCGAACTGCACCGTCCCCACGGCGTCGAAGGACGAACTGACGTCGGCCCTTTTCACGGCAGCGATCCGGATACCCAGGTTTTGTTGCACCTGTGAACCGATCTTGACGCCGGAGTCGTTGGCCTCGTCGGCGTAGACCGGTTCCAGCTGCATGTCCATGAAGGGCGACTTGCCCGGCTTGTCGAAGCGTTGGCCCGGAACCATCGGGTCATGCCAATAGAGCACCTGGCGCTCGCTGGAGGCAGCTGCAGCTGCCGGGCTCGGGCCGTGGCCGGACGTGCTCCGGCCCAGGTAGAACGAGCCTGCGCCGATGACGAGGGCGGCGGCCAGAGCCATGATCGAGACTGGTGCGCGGCTCATGACGCTGCTCCTTGGGGAATCGGCTTGAAGACGAGTTGGGCCTGGGCCTTGGCCAGGTCACGCTGCAGGCCGAGCAGCCTGCGCTGCGCCTCGACCTCTGCATGCCGGGCTTCGAACAGCATCGCGAGGCTGGCCTGGTTCGAGCGATAGGCCGCCAGCGTGGCCGCGGTGCGCTGCCTCAGCGAAGCGAGCACGCCGACCTGATAGCGCTCGATGCGCTCCTGAAGGCGGCTGGCATCGTTGGCCAGCGCCAGGTACTCGCCAGCTGCAGCGCGGCGGGCCTCGTCGAGCTCAGACTCGGCCTTGTCGACCAGCGCCTGTCTGGCTGCCGCCTCACGGTCCTGGCGCTCTGCCGGCGCCACTGTCAGCGGGATGCTGACGCCGAACGACACGAGGTCTGGCCGGCCCTGGCGCTGCCCGTACGACACTTCATAGGTCCAGTTCGGCCTGCGATTGAGTCGAGCGACTTGAACCTCCTGCCGGGCCACCTCGGTGTCGCGCTGCCTGGCGACGACCGAAGGGTGCGACGCCACGAACTCGTCCAGCGCCGGCACGACCGCCAGGCGCGGCTCGGAGAGGTCGACGGCAGCCAGCCCCGTCCAACGCTGCAAGGCCACGGCGGCGGCGCCTTGCTGCTGACGCTGCTCACCGGAGTCATCCTCCGCGGTGCCGAGCGCGCTGACCAACAGCAGGACCTCGGCGCTGCTGCCGGAGCTGGTCGCCAAACGCCCCTTGCCAGCCTCCAGCTCCTCTCGGGCATGCTTCTCGTTGAGCGCGGTGAGCGCGAGCGCCTGACCTGCGAAATAGGTGTCGACGTAGGCCAGGGCGGTCTGCATGCGGGCTTCCGCGGCGGCCACCTTCTCCATGACCGACTCGCGCGCAGCCATCGCCTGCGCGGCAGCTTCGCGGGCGGCGCGCTTCTCGGAGGACACCCACTCCTGGGCGATGCCGATGCGCTTCATCGTCATCTCCTCGGCATTGGTGCTGAACCGGTTGCTGCCGGTGGCCGGCAGGTTGTCGACGCCGACCGTCAGCATCGGGTCGGGCTGCTGACCG
The DNA here is from genome assembly GCA_018780145.1 of Vitreoscilla sp. Lineage (GTDB taxonomy): Bacteria > Pseudomonadota > Gammaproteobacteria > Burkholderiales > Burkholderiaceae_C > Ideonella. Next base: position 9,439 of record JADMKA010000111.1, read on the forward strand.
GCCACGCGAGCCATCTCCGCAGCGCTCGTGGCACCAGCGCGCGCCGAGCGGGTCAGGTGGGACCGCTGGGCGGCCAGTTCGACCGCCTGCTCAAGAGAAAGTGGTGCCGCGACGGCCCAAGCCGGCAGCAAGGCGGCGGCCAAAGCGGCGGCGCGCAGGACGGGTTTTGACATGGAAGACTCCGAAGACGAACGGGGACGCGGCTGGCCTGCGGGCGCACCGCAGCAGCACCGGTCAATCGACGGAGCGGGTCAGAACCGCAGTCTGAGCGTGGAGAGAAAGAGGGGGTCCGGAGGCGCTTGGGCCTCGGAGGTGGACGCCGGGGGGACGGCGAGAGCCGCTACTGCCTCCAGCACAACGGGCAGAACGAGCACCTGGACCACGGCCGGCTGCGCGGCCGCGGGAAGCTTCACGGCCTCGAAGGTCTTGGCTGCGTCCGCAGAGTGCTGATGACACAGCACCGGCTGCGCTGGGTCCATGCCTTCGCAAGGGGTGCCCGCTTCCATCATCGCGGCCATCACTTCCGCGTCGGACTGCCCCGGGCAGACGTAGCTCGCCAGCGCCATCTGCGAGAACAGCAGCGACAGCACCACGCAGAGCGCGGTGGTCAAGCAGTGGAGGCGGCGACGTAGCATGAGCACGAACAGTGTAGTGTGGTCGCCTTGGCCGGGACTTGCCATACGTCAGGTCCCGGCCGCGGCGGCTCGTCCGAGCACGGCCACCTCACTTCGCCACTTCGATGGCCGTCACGGTCAACGCACCGTTAAGGTTGTCCACAGAAAACCTGACCTTGTCACCTGGCTTGATGGCGTCCAGCAACTTCGGGTCGGAGACCTTGAAAACCATCGTCATCCCGGGCATGTCGAGACTGCCAATGGGGCCGTGCTTGAGCGTGACCTTGCCTTGCTCCTTGTCGACCTTGCGAACCTCGCCGTCACTGGTCGGGGTGGCCGCGGTGGATGCCGCAGGTGCGTGGTGGGCTGCATGGTCGGCGGCCGAGGCCTGTGAGTAGGCATTGCCGGACAGCGTCAGCGCAGCAACGGCGAAGAGAGACAAGAACTTCATGAGGAACTCCTGGCTTGGCTGTAGTCGGAAAAGACACGCGCTCGACCTTGTTTGTCGATGAGCAGAACTTGATACGGGTCCTTGCGCGAGCCCACTTCCATACCGGGCGATCCGACAGGCATTCCCGGTACGGCGACACCGGTGGCCACGGGCTTCATCGCCAGCAGCTTCTTGACGTCGGTCGCGGGCACATGGCCTTCCACGACGTAGCCCGCCACCACGGCGGTGTGGCAGCTGCCGAACCTGTCGGGCAAGCCGTACTTCCTCCGAGCCACCGTGGTGTCGTCGACCTCGACGACGGTCACGCCGAAGCCAGCGTCCTTCATGTGCGCGACCCAGGCGGCGCAGCAGCCACAGTTCGCGTTCTTGAAGACCTGGACCGGGGGCAGGGCCGGCTGTGCCGATGTCGGCAGCGACCAAGCCGCGAATGCACCAGCGAACGATGTGAGAACGACACGGCGCTTCATTTGATGACCGTGGGCGAAGGGGGAGCGGTAGTGCGGCAGTGGCACGGATGAGCCGGATTGCGCCGGGTCGCTGGCGGCCTGTTGTGTAGACGCCGCCAGCGGAGCGCCGAGCTCCACTGCGGGCGTAAGCCGGCGAAAGAGGTTGTTCATTGTTCGAAGTCATCTGAGTCGCCAACTCGGTTGGACCGGTCGGCACACGCCCGTGCGCCAGGCGCACGAGCCCGAGCAGGCCTCACCCGGAGGCCGTCCTGGGTTAGATGCTTCGTGGAGGACGCTCCTGGCCGTCCGAGAGGAAGCTCGGCGCCGGAGCAAACAGGTCGGGGAACGAGACCGAAGACAGGTTGAGTGGCGCTGGGACGGACGGCGGCGAACTCAGTAGCGGCGTCATCGAGCAGAAGACGCAGCACAGGTTGCACATGCCGAACCCGTCGTGGTGCCCGCCGACATCAGACGCATCCGAGTCGCGCTCGGCGCCCTGATGATCGGCGTGTTCATGTACCACATGGTCATCGAGGTCCATCGCGTGATGGTCCGTCTCGAACCCTGCCACTGCGACGGCACCCTGACCAACCTCATTCGCAGGCGGGCACGGCTTGGCGGCCGCGACCGCACCCCGAACGGAGAGCAGGACGGCAAGCAAGACCAGCAGCCAAATACGAATGGTTCTCACAGCGAAATCAGGTTAACGCAGCGGCGAAAGCCACCGGTTCTTGAAGAATGGTGCCCCAGGCTCAGCCAACTTCCACTGTAGCGGTTCCCACAATGGCAAGGTCAAGCCCGGGAATCTGCCCGGCGCGTTCGGCGACGAACGCTGGACCTGACCCTCAAGCGCGAGTAGCTGCCTTCCGTCTCGGCCGCAGCCCGACCTTGGAGCCAAGGCCGTTTGGGCCGCCTGGACGAGCCGCGGCGACACTTTCGCTCGCCAGCGACTCGATGATGGGGCATTCCGGCCGGTCGTCGCCTCGGCAGCAATGCACGAGATGCTCGAGCGCCGCTTTCATGGCGAGCAGCTCCTGCGCCTTCTCGTCGAGCTCGCGGATGTGCGTCCTGGCCAGGGACTTCACCTCGCGGCTCGGGCGGCTGCGGTCTTGCCACAGGCTGACCAGCCGAGCGATTTCAGGAAGGGAGAAGCCCAAGTCGCGCGAATGCCGAATGAAACGCAAGGTCTGGACAGCGACATCGCCATACTGCCGATAGCCTGAGTCGGTGCGCTGAGCCGCAGGCAACAAACCCATTTCTTCGTAGTGGCGAATCATCTTGGCCGATACGCCCGAGGCGGCGGCAGCTTGGCCGATGTTCAGCATGGCAGACAACCTCTTGCCGATTGGATTGCGCCCAGTCTAAAGGTTCCCACTATGGGAAGGTCGAGTTTGCCAGGCCTGGTTTGACCTGCATCAGCCTTTCTCGCGAGCCGGCTTGACCTTCCAACAATGGGAAGGACGAAGCTGTTGACATGAACAACGTGCTCAAGGAGAGCGAGATGGTCACCTTCGAAGTCAACGACATGACCTGCGGCCACTGCGTCAGCACCATCACCAAGGCCATCCGTGGCGCCGACAAGGATGCCAAGGTCACCGTCGACCTGGCGCAGCACCTGGTCATGGTGGAGCCGACCGCGGCCGACGCGCAGGACCTGAGCGACGCCATCACCGAGGCCGGCTATGCGCCGGTGCTGGTTGAGGCCGCCACCATGGCCGCGAAGCCCGCCAAGGCGGGCGGCTGCTGCGGGTGCTGCGGCTGAGCGCGGTCGGGTGGTTGGTCATGCGCCCAGGCGCAGGCGCAGCCACCCAAAGAACGTGCCTGCAAGGAACGCCCAGATGGACAACACCAGCAGCGCCTCGACGAAGCCGATCCAGGAGAACGGTGCAGTGGTCAGCAGCGACGTGAAGTCCATGCCGTGGAACAGGCTGTTCATGAACCCGATGAAGGCATTCGGCGCAGCGAGCCAGACGAGGGTGCACAGCGCGTAGAACACCGCCACGGCGACCGCCAGCGCGATACCTGTGCTCAACGCCGGGTGCGCAGACGTCTGATTTCGGAAGGCAACGACGAGAGTGCTCATGACGAACCTCCTTGCAGCACACAGCCACAGCTTGAATCTAGGCTCACCGGGCACGCACACTTTGATTCACATCAAGCCCGCCCGCATCGCCCAGGCCCATGCTCAATCGTGCATATCCCGGAGGTCCCCATGAAACTCGCACTGGCAGTACTCGGTAGTTCTCTCGTTCTTGCCGGATGCGCCACCGGCCCCAAGGAGGAAGACCATGCGGCTCACCACCCGCCGGGAGCTGCAGCGGCTGCCCCCGCGGCCCCGACCCCGGGCCAGATGGACTCGATGATGAAGTCGATGCAGCAGATGCACGACAAGATGATGGCGGCGAAGACACCTGAGGAGCGGGCCAAGCTGATGCACGAGCACATGAAGCTCATGCAGGACGGCATGGCCATGATGGGTCAGATGCGCAGCGGCAAGGGCGGAATGGGGATGGGTGGAATGGGCGGCGAGAAGTCCATGGGCCCGGACATGATGGGCAAGCGCATGGACATGATGGAAATGATGATGCAGATGATGATGGACCGCGAGGGAATGAAGCCCCCTGCGGCCAAGTAGTCGTCAGCCGATGGGAGCCTCACCATGAACGACCCGGACCACGCCTCGCCCCCGTTTTGGCGCTCGCGCGGAGGGCTCGCGCTCCTGGTCGTCGCGGCTGTCGGCGGCTTCCTCTTGTTCACGGAACATCGAGCCCACGTCCTGGGCTTCCTGCCGTACGCCTTCCTGCTGGCGTGTCCGCTGATGCACATGTTCATGCATCACGGCCACCACCATCATGGCGGCCACAGCAACATCGGAAGGACCGACGATGAACGCACCAAGCAATGACTACGGCCTGTGGGGGCTGGTCGCCCTGAACTCGGTCATATTCGTCGGCTTCGCCTACAGCTTCTTCAAGCCCACGACACTTCGCGACTGGCGCAGCTTTGGCGCGTACTCTGCCTTCGTCGTCGCCTTGTTCGCAGAGATGTACGGCTTCCCGCTGACCATCTACCTGCTTTCGGGCTGGCTGGTTTCCAAGTTCCCCGGGGTCAACCTGTTCGGCCACGATGCCGGGCACCTCTGGTGGCTGGTCACAGGGCAGCAAGGCAACCCGCACTTCGGCATGTTTCATCTCCTGAGCTTCGTGTTGCTCTTCGCGGGCTTCACCTTGCTTTCCAACGCCTGGCACGTGCTCTACCACGCGCAGCGCCGGCACCATCTGGCGACCGCGGGACCTTACCGGCTGGTGCGCCACCCGCAATACATCGGCTTCGTCGCCATCATGTTTGGATTCTTGCTCCAGTGGCCGACCCTGCTGACGCTGGCGATGTTCCCGGTGCTCGTCGTGATGTACATCCGCCTGGCCATCTCGGAGGAGCGCGACTCGGAGGCGGCGTTCGGTGACGCGTGGCGCGCCTATGCGGCCGCGACGCCGCGGTTCATCCCGCGCTTGTCGAGAGACGACCGTGCACGGCCGGTCAACAGCCACTAGAGGTGCGGAGCTCGCCTACGGACTCGGGGCCATCGTCCTGGGCGCTGGCCTCGCGCTGGTCATGCCCGACTGGCTTCGGTCTTATGCGTTGCCGTTGCTACTCGCCGGCGCGCTCGTCCACGACGTCGGAATGACGCTGAAGTACCGGCTCGAGAGCCGCGAGGGCCCGCCCCTATGGTGGGTGCGGTCATTGTTCTGGCTATGCTGGGCCTGTCTGGCTGCGCTCGGACTCTGGATTGCTGTCGGTTTGACCTCTCGTTAGCGCGCCGCTTGACCTTCCAACCATCGGAAGGTTGAAACTGCCAACAAGAACAGGAGAGCGCCATGCCGAACACCACCAGTCCGCCCCGCGACCATTCGCACCACCGGCACCACGACGCGGACGGCACCCACGTGATGCCGGATGGCATGGTGATGAAGGGTGCGGCGCACGCTCACCACGACCACAGCCACCACGCCCACGCGCCGGCTGCGGCCAAGCCGAGGCCGAGGGGAGACCAGGGCCAGGTCGAGTACACCTGCCCGATGCACCCTCAGGTGCGCCAGATGGGTCCGGGAAGCTGCCCCATCTGCGGTATGGCCCTAGAGCCGGTGCTGGCCACAGCTGAGCAAGGCGAGAGTCCCGAACTGCGGGACATGACCAAGCGCTTTTGGATTGGTACGGCGCTGACCGTCCCGGTGTTCGCCCTAGAGATGGGCGGGCACCTGTCGAACCTGAACCACCTGCTCGGCCAGCAGACGTCGAACTGGATACAGCTGCTGCTGGGAACTCCGGTGGTGCTCTGGGCGGGTTGGCCGTTCTTGGTGCGCGCGGTCGCATCAGTAAAGAACCGCAGCCTGAACATGTTCTCGCTGATTGCGCTCGGCACCGGCGCGGCCTGGCTCTACAGCATCGTTGGTACGGTGGCGCCGCAGTTGTTCCCCCCGAATCTGCGCATGGCCGACGGCGCCGTCGCCATCTATTTCGAGGCTGCGGCAGTCATCACGGTGCTGGTGCTGCTCGGCCAGGTGCTGGAGTTGCGAGCCCGCGAGAAGACCTCGGGTGCCATCAAGGCCTTGCTCAGCTTGGCGCCGAAGACCGCCGTGAAGGTCAAGGCCGACGGGAACGATGAGACCGTCCAGGTCGACAGCATTCAGGTCGGTGACCTGCTTCGCGTGCGTCCCGGCGAGAAGGTCCCGGTCGATGGCGAGCTCACCGAGGGCAAGGGCAATGTCGACGAGGCGATGGTGACGGGCGAGCCAATTCCGGTGGCGAAGGCTGTCGGCTCGAAGGTCACCGCTGGAACGCTCAACCAAACCGGCGGCTTCGTGATGCGCGCCGAGTAGGTCGGCGCTGATACCCTGCTGTCCCAAATCGTCCACATGGTGGCGGCAGCCCAGCGCAGCCGTGCGCCCATCCAGCGGATGGCCGACCAGGTGGCCGGCTGGTTCGTGCCCGTCGTCATCCTCGTGGCAGGGCTGACGTTCGTTGCCTGGATGGTGTGGGGCCCGACCCCTGCGTTCAGCTACGCACTCATCACGGCGGTGGCGGTCCTCATCATCGCGTGTCCGTGTGCACTGGGCTTGGCCACTCCCATGTCCATCATGGTCGGCGTTGGCAAGGGTGCCCAGCACGGTGTGCTCATCCGAGACGCCGAAGCGCTCGAGAAGATGGAGAAGGTCGACACGCTCGTGGTTGACAAGACGGGCACGCTGACTGAAGGTCGCCCGAAGGTCGTCCACATTGAACCGGCGCCGGGCTTCTCCGCGGACGATGTCCTGCAAAAGCTCGCAAGTGTCGAGCGAGCCAGCGAACATCCATTGGCCATGGCCATCGTCATGGACGCGCAGGAGCGAAAGCTCAACTTGACCCCGGTGAGCGATTTCGATTCCCCCGTCGGCAAGGGCGTCATCGGCACGGTCGACGGCCAAGTCATCGTCTCAGGAAGCACCAAGTTCCTCTCAGAACACAGCATCGACACAGCCAGCCTCGGGACTGCAGCGGAAGGTCAACGCCAGAAGGCAGCGACGGTCATCTTCGTGGGCATCGCCGGAAAGCTAGCGGGCTTCGTCGCGATTGCCGACCCCATCAAGGTAACCACGCCACAGGCCTTGCGGGAGCTGAAGGCAGCGGGTGTGCGCGTGGTCATGCTCACCGGTGATGGCAAGACAACCGCTGAGGCGGTTGGCCGGGAGCTTGGCATCGACGAAGTGGTGGCCGAGGTGTTCCCTGAGGACAAGGCCGCCGTGGTCAAGCGGCTGCAGTCCGAGGGTCGCGTTGTCGCTATGGCTGGCGATGGGGTCAACGATGCGCCGGCGCTGGCGCAGGCAACGGTTGGGGTCGCAATGGGCACTGGGACCGACGTCGCGATGGAAAGCGCCGGCATCACGCTGCTCAAGGGCGACCTCATGGGCATCGTCCGCGCGCGGACACTGTCCCACGCGACGATGCGCAATATCCGCCAAAACCTCTTCCTGAGCTTTGCCTACAACGTGGCCGGAATCCCGCTTGCGGCTGGGGTGCTGTACCCGTTCTTCGGGGTACTGTTATCGCCCGTGGTCGCCGCGGCTGCGATGGCGCTGTCCTCGGTCAGCGTCATAGGCAATGCGCTGAGGCTGCGGACCGTCAGCGTGGAATGAGCGCAGGGCGCATCTCCAAGCGGGGATTGGCGGAGCGACTCTTCGCCACCTGCGGCGAGTGGCTCATCGGCCTGGGCTGCTACTTCATCTCCATCCGCCCCGCCCTGCTGCCGGAAGACTTGCGCTACATGGGCATTGACGCGCAGGTGCTGCAGTCGATGGCGCCCGGCCTGGCTAGGTGGCTGAGCAAAGTCTTCACGGTGATGGGCGGCTTCATGGCTGGCGCCGGCGTACTCGTCGCCTATTGGACTTTCGGTGGCTGCTGCTGGCGCCCCCACTGGCGTGGGCAGGGACCGTTGTGGCCTACCTCCGAGAAGGCTGAACGGGGCTCTCCCGGGCTTCTCGCGCTAGAGCCTACGAGATGACGCCGTTGCGAACGTCGGTCCGAACCTTCAATAGGAACGCGGCCGTGTGTTGTGGACCGACGCTAGCCTGGAGCACTGGCTCGGAGTTTCGCAAGTCACTTGGCGACCTCCTTCTTCCCGACGCCCCGGAGGGCGGGGACGGCCTCTAAGTTCCGGGCCCGGAGCTTGGAAGTGCCGGCGTCGCTTGGCGCTCTCTGCCCTGTGGCGCCGATGCGCAGTCCGAAGTCGGCTGCAGCCAGGCCGAGCCACTTACGGTTACAGGTCACGCCCGCGGCCCGATATCGGAGCTGGTTGCACCCCTCGCCGTCGGCTACCGGCCGAGCGGAGGGGCGTTTAAGGTAAAGCGGGCGCATCGAGGAAGGGCTTGGTCAGTGTGCCTAGCGAGGGCCGTTCACCCGATACCAAGCACGCCGGCAACGGGCTGATGCTTCTGTTGAGCGTCAGGAGATTTTGTTCACCGCAGTCGAAATACTTGGTTGTTGTCGTGATAAACACGCGTCAGGGAGCGCGTGCGGCGGGTGGCTGAATTGGTCCTGGGTCGGCGTGCGTAACTTCTTACTACAGCTGACCCATGAAATCCTCCTTCTATCGTGTTCTGCTGCTGGTCTTGCCGGCGCTGCTTGCCGCTTGTGTCGACAAGCCCCCAGAAGAAGCTGACTTCCTCTCCAATGCGCAACAGCAACTGCATGGGCTGCTGCCGGTTCTGTTGACACCGACCTACGCTCGACGAGCGTTCTCGAAC
>JADMKA010000016.1 GCA_018780145.1 Vitreoscilla sp.
GGGTAGGTGTGGCCGTCGACGCGGGTGCACATCTCGGCGAAGTAGTAGAAGTTGTCGGCCGCGCGCGGCACCAGGTTCTTGCGCGTTTGCCCAATCACCTGGCCGGCGTCGCGGGTCTCGATCTCGGAGAGCTCGGGCACGTGCTTGGCGATCAGGTCGCCCAGCCTGACCATCATCTTGGCGCGCTCGGTGGCCGGCAGCGCCGCCCACTTGGGAAAGGCTTGCTTGGCGGCGGCGACGGCCGCGTTGATCTCTGGTGAGCCGCCCGAGGCCACCTCGGCCAGCACTTCCTGCGTGGCCGGGTTGGTGGTCTCGAAATAGTCGCGGCTTTCGACGGACTTGCCATCGATGAGGTGGTGAATTCGCATGGTGTTCTCCTGGTGGCTCAGCGGCCGAAAAGGGCGTCGCCGACGATGGTGTTGACCAGCCGGCCGATGCCGTCGATCTCTGTGATCACCTCGTCGCCGACGTTCACGTTGGCCACCCCATCGGGCGTTCCGGTCAGGATCACGTCGCCGGCGCTGAGCGTCATGAACGAACTGAGGTACTCGATCAGTTCCGGGATGTGGGTGATCATGTCGCTCGTGTGGCCCTGCTGGGTGAGCTGGCCGTTGACGAGCGTGCGCAGGGCCAGCTGGTGCGGGTCCGGCACGTCGGCGGCGTCGACGAGCCACGGGCCGAGCACGGTGCAGGTGTCGCGGTTCTTCACGCGCAGGTTCGGGCGGTAGTAGTTTTCCAGGTAGTCGCGGATCGCGTAGTCGTTGGCGACGCAATAGCCGGCCACGCAGGCCATCGCGTTCTCGCGCCGCACGTTCTTCACGCTGCGCCCGATGACCACCGCGAGCTCGCACTCGTAGTGCATGAAGGTCGCGTCTGCAGGCCGGCGTGTCTGGCCGCGGTGGCCGATCAGCGCGCCGGGGCTCTTCAGGAACGCGAGCGGTTCGTCCTTGGCAGTGACCGTCAGTTCCTTGGACAACTCCTTCACGTGGTCAGCGTAGTTCAGACCGAGTGCGATGACGGTGCCCACTTCGAACGGCGGCAGCCAGACCACCGCGTCTTCCGCGAGCACGCGGCCGTCGGCCAGCTGAAGGCCGGCGGCATGCTCGGTGGCATCGTGGATCGCACCGCCGTAGGCGACTCTGGCTCGCTTCATGCCGTGGCTCCCGCGACCAGCGTGTTCTCGAGCTGGCCCACGCCGTCGATCGTGATCGTCACCGTCTGGCCGGCGCGTGCGCGCGGCGCGTTGGCCGCGACGCCGACAGTCAGCACGTCGCCGGGGAACAGCGTCATGAACTCGGTCACGTCGGCGATCAATCGTGCGATCGGGCGAACGAGGCCGGCGGTGCTGCTCTGTTGCGCTGTCTCGCCATCGATCGCGACGGTGATGCCCAGGGCATCGGGGTCGGGCACCAGGGCTCGCGCGACGATGGTTGGCCCCATGGGGCAGAAGCCGTCACGGCACTTGAAGCGCATCGATGGCCGGTACACCGACGCGTGCGGCACGCTGATGTCGTTGACGACGGTGTAGCCGGCCACGAAGGCCAGCGCCTCGGCGGCTGTGACGCGCGAGGCCGTCCGCCCGATGACCACGCCCAGCGTGGCGCCCATCTCGAGCTCGGTGGCATCCGCGGGCACGAGCACCGGCACGCGGTGGCCGACCACCGTGTTGCGCGGCTTGATGTACAGGATGGGCGCCTGGGGCGGTGCCTTGTACGGTGCGGCGTTGACCTGGTCGCCCAGCGCGGCGAGCGCGTCGCGGTGGTTCAGCAGCGTGCCGTAGACCGTGCCGCGGGTGGGCGGCAGGAAGGCGGGCCCGTGGCGATCGGCCGAAGCCAGCGCCTGCCAGCGTTCGGCCGATGCCTCGGTGGCCAGCGGCGCACCCTGCGGGTGGGCCAGCGATTGTTCCAGCATGAAGATCATGGGGCGTTCTCCGTTCCCGCCCTCAGGCGTTGAGGATCGGGGCCGACGACCAGTCCAGTGATCGCCATGGGCCAACTTACTAACATATGCGTGAGTATTTCGCTATGATGTGAGCAAGTCAAGTGGATGTGCCGAACTTGGGCCAAGGATTTACCCGGGTTCCGGCTGTTCACGGCCTTGCCTCGACAGGTCGGCGTGGCCCAAGGCCGGTCATCCGCGGTGCATCGAGGTGCTGCATGTCGCCGGTTTACGATGATGTGAGTCAAGACGGTGCGACTCGCCACGGCGGCGATTCCCGGCCCGAGCTCCTGGAGAAAATGAGCATGTCGACCGCATTGCGTCACCGCAATCTGCCCCAGCTGCTGCTGCAGGCGCGTGAAGCGCTGATGGCGCAGTTCCGCCCCATCCTGAACGAGAACGGCGTCACGGAACAGCAATGGCGGATCATCCGGGCGCTGCTGACACACGGGCCCCTTGAGCCCCGCCAGTTGTGCGAGCTGTGCCAGATATCCAGCCCCAGCATCGTCGGCGTGCTGCTGCGCCTGGAGGAGGCCGGCCTGGTTGATCGCGAGCGGATGGTCGATGACCAGCGTCGTGTGCGTGTCTCCGTCACCGCACGCAGCCGCCAGCTGGGCCGTCGCATGATCCCGGCGATCGAAGAACGCTATGCAAGCATCGAGGCGACAGTGGGGGTCCAGACCCTGCAGCAGGCCTATGACGTGCTCGACGCGTTGCTGGTGCCGCTGGGGCACGCACCCGCCGACGTCGCCGAAGCCGAGGTCGAAGCTGCTCCCGCAGTCCGTCGGCGCCGCGCGGTGGGCACACCTTCCGTGAAGCGATAGCGGCCGCGCGGTGGCCTCATGAGTTGAGTCAGGGTTTCTACTCGCACTCATTTGTACGGTCGTACAAGATACTTTGTACAACTGTACAAATCGCGGCGACTCGACATGAAGCTCCTCACCTACCGCCATGGACAACGCACCGAGATCGGCGCGTTGCTGCCCGGCGGGCGTGACCTGCTTCGCCTGGAGGCTGCCAGTGCGGCGCATGGCGGTCGCCCCGATCCCTGCTTCGCCAGCATGCTGGCGTTCCTGCGTGGCGACACCGGGGCGCGCGAGAGGGCGCAGCACTTGCTGGGCTGGGCCAGCGCCAGCCGGCCCGAAGGGCTGATCCTGAGCGTTGGCGACGTGGAACGGCTGGCGCCCGTGCCGGTGCCCGAGTCGATCCGCGAGTTCATGAACTTCGAGCAGCACGTGATCAACTGCGCGCGCCGCTTCGGCATGCCGCCCTGGCGCCAGAAGGTCGACCGCTTCATCGAGCGCCGCTTCGGCCGCGAACACACGCTGGCCTACCAAAGCAGCCGCCCGTGGTACGAGCGGCCGGTGTACTACAAGGGCAACCGCTTCTCGGTGGTCGGCCCTGACGCCGAAGTCCAGATCCCGCACTACACCAAGGTGTTCGACTACGAGCTCGAGTTCGGCATCTTCCTGTCGCGCGGCGGCCGAAACATCCCGCGTGAACACGCCCATGAACACATTGGCGGCTATGTGGTGTTCAACGACTTCTCGGCGCGAGAGATCCAGGGGCGAGAGATGGGCGGCCGCCTGGGGCCGGCCAAGGGCAAGGATTTCGACACCGGCAACGCGATGGGGCCCATGCTGGTCACACCCGACGAGATACCCGATCCCTATGCGCTGACCATGGCCGCCCGCATCAACGGCGAGCAGGTCTCGCTGGGCAACAGCCGCGACATGCGCTTTCGCTTCGACGAGGTGATTGCCTATGTCTCGCAGGCCGAGACATTGCACCCGGGCGAGTTCTTCGGCTCGGGCACCTGCTCGGGCGCCGCCGGCGTGGGCTGTGGTGTCGAGCACGGCAGGTTCCTCCAGCCGGGTGACCTGATCGAGCTGGAGGTCGAGCACCTGGGGGTGCTGCGCAACCGCGTCGTGGCCGCGCCGGCCGATGCACGCGCCACACCCATCCTGCAGCCGCAGCAACCGGTCTGGAGCTGAACCGATGGCCACTGCACGCAAGCGAGGCGGCGCAACCGCCGCACCCGAAGCGCCCGACCGCCGGCAGAACATCCTGCTGGCGGCTGAAAAGCTCTTCGGCCTGCGCGGATACCACGCGGTGTCGATCCGTGACATCGCTGCCGAGGCCGGGGTGCCGCTCGCGCTGGTCGGCTACTACTTCGGCGCCAAGCACGAGCTGTATCACGCCATCTTCGAGTCCTGGCAGGGCTCGATCGACCAGCGGCTGGCCGCGCTGCGTGAGGCCGCTGGCGACCTGCGCGCCAAGGACACGCTGGAGCGGATCCTGGCCGCCTGGATCAACCCGCTGGTCGAACTGGCCCGGCACCCCGAAGGCCAGTACTACGCCTTGATGGCCGCTCGTGACCTGGCTTCGCCGACGCCTGAATCCGAGCGCGCGCAACTCCAGTTCTTCGACCCCATGGCCCACGCCTTCATCGACACGCTGCAGCAGGTCTTCCCGGCGGCTACACGCGGCCAGGTGGCCTGGTGCTACCAGTTCATGCTCGGCGCGGTCCTGCACCACCTCACCGACGTGCGTGTCGAGCGCCTGTCGCGCGGCGAGAACCGGGCAGCCGACCCGGCCGCCCAGACCGCGCTGCTTCGCTTCGTGGCCGCGGGATTCCGCGGCGCACTGCCGCTGCGTTGAGCCACCCCACCCAGAGCCCCAGGAGACAAGCATGGACCACACGCCCCACCGTTTCACCCGCCGCACCGCACTGGCCCGCGCCGCCGCGCTCACCGGCGCGCTCGCCGCCCCGGCATTCGTGGCCCGCGCGGCGACGAAGATCACCTATGGCTACTCGGCGGTGTCCGATTTCGCCACCGTCTTCATTGCGGCTGACGAAGGCCTGTTCGCCCGGCGCGGCCTGGAGGTGGAGCCGAAGTTCATCCCAATCAATTCGACCCTCCCCGCCGCCATCGAAGCGGGCTCGCTGCAGATGGGTGGCCCCACCCCGACCGGCTACCTGCAGGCCGTGCTGGGTGGGCTGGACCATGTGGTGCTGGGCGGCGGTGGCGTGCTGTCAAAGACCTACACTGAGCTGGGCCTGGTGGCCAAGGCCGGCGCCGGCATCCGCAGCGCACAAGATTGCGTGGGCAAGAAGATCGGCGTGCCCGGCATCGGCGCGCTGCTGCACGTGGCCTTTCGCCAGTGGCTGAAGCTCAACGGGGTCGATGCAGGCGGCGTCAGCTTCGTCGAGTCGCCGTTCCCGCAGCATGCCGATCTGTTGCGCGGCGGCGCGATCGATGCGGTTGTCACCGGCGGCCCGTTCATGACCCGCATCGTCGACAGCGGCACTGGCTACGTGGCCTCGTACTTCACCACCTTCCTGCCGGATGGCTACCCCACGGTGCTGCACGTGGCGCGGCGCGATTGGGCCGGCCAGAACGCGGTGGCGGTGAAGGCTTTCCGCGACGCCATCAACGAGGCGGCGGCCTTCCTCCTGCAACCCAAGAACGATGCCCGCGTGCGCGAGCTGATGGCCAAGTACCTGAAGCTGCCGCCACCGGCCGTGGCCAAGATGCAGATCTCGCCGCCCGGGCCCATCGTCACGGCCAAGCAGCTGCAATGGTGGGGCAGCCTGCTCCGCGAGCAGGGCCTGGCCAGCACGCTGCCGAACTATCCCAACCTGATCGCCAAGGCCTGATGCGATGAGCAGCGCACTGGCCCCGGTGGTCGACATCCACACCCAGACCCGCACCGCGGTGCGGCCGCGCGAGACGGTGCTCGACTTCGACGCGTTGTCGATCCGGCTCGGCGGGCGCGAGATCCTCACGCCCACCAGCTTGGCCGTCTGCCGCGGCGAGTTCGTCTGCGTGATCGGCCCGTCGGGCTGCGGCAAGACCACGCTGCTGCGTGCGGCCGCCGGGTTCGTGCCCGCCGCCAGCGGCGCGGTGCGGCGCCACGGCCAGCCGGTGAATGGCCCGTCACGCGAGGTCGCGTTCGTGTTCCAGGACTACGGCCGTGCGCTGCTGCCTTGGCGCACGGTGGCCGGCAACATCAGCCTGGCGCTCGAGGCCGCCGGCGTGGCAGCGCCGGAGCGGCCGGCCCGCATCGAGCATGTGCTGGCCACGGTGGGCCTGGCCGCGCATGCGGCGAAGTTTCCAGCGCAGTTGTCCGGCGGCATGCAGCAGCGCGTGCAGATCGCGCGCTGCCTGGCCCAGGAGCCTGAGGTGCTGCTGATGGACGAACCCTTCGGGGCACTCGATGCGATGACACGTGAGCGGCTGCAGGACGAACTCGCCCGGCTGGTGCGCGAGCGTGGCCTGACGGTGATGTTCGTCACCCACGACCTGGAGGAAGCCATCTATCTCGGCGACCGCGTGATCGCCCTGCGCGCCAACCCCGGCCCCGAGCGGCGCAGCCTGGCGCGGGTGATCGACGTGCCCCTCCTGCACCCCCGCGAGCAACTCTCCACCAAGGAGCACCCGGAGTTTCTGCGCCTGCGCCGCGAGCTCTATGCCTACCTGGGCCACGACCATGCGTGACGGGCTGCAAAGGGCAGGCCGCGCCTTGGCGGCGCCGCTGGCCTTGCTGGTCGTGTTGGAGGCCTACGCCCGCACCGCCGGGCAGAGCAGCGACGCGCTGGCGCCGCCCAGCGCCGCCCTGCGGGCCTTCGGCCGTGCGTTGGCCGATGGGTCGTTGATCGACGCCACGCATTTCACGCTGGCGGCGGCGGCGTCCGGGCTGGCGCTGGGCAGTGCCGCCGGGCTGGTGTTCGGCGTGTTGCTGGGCCTGTCGCGCCGCGCCTCGGCCAGCTGTGCCCTGTCGATCGAGCTGCTGCGCCCGGTGCCCTCGGTCGCACTGATCCCGATTGCCATGCTGGTGTTCGGCTTCGGCCTGCGGATGGAACTGGCTGTCGTCGCCTTCGCCACCTTCTGGCCCATGCTCGTGCTGACCCGCGCGGCGGTGCAGCAGGTCGAACCCCGGCTGCTGGAGGTCTCGGCGGCACTGGGCCTCGGGCCCTGGGCCCGGGCGACGAAGATCGTGTTGCCGGCGGTGCTGCCGCGCTTGTTCGTCGCGTTGCGGCTGGGCTTGGCCATTGCGCTGGTGGTGGCGGTGACCGTCGAGATCGCAGCCAACCCGAGTGGCATGGGTTACGCGCTGATGTTGGCGCAGCAGGGCCTGGATCCGGCGTTGATGCTGGCCTGGCTGGGCTGGATCGGGCTGCTCGGCTTCGGACTCAACGCCCTCGCGCTTCGGGCACAGCGGGCGCTGGCACGCCGGTTCGGGGAGCTGGCAGCATGAGCATGGGCATGAGACTGCGCTGGCGCCCCATGCTGTCCACGCTGGCCGGTTCCGCCGGGGTGTTGGCCGCCCTTGTGGCCCTGTGGTGGGCCACCAGCCACGGCGGCTGGGTCAGCCGGGTGTTCCTACCGACCCCCGAGGCCACGCTGGCCAGCCTGGCGCAAGGCCTGTCCGATGGCCCGTTGGCCGGGTTCACGCTGGCAACGCTGGGCCGCATGCTGGCCGGTTGGTTGCTCGCCTCGTTGCTGGGCATGGCGCTGGGCCTGTGGATCGGCTCGTCGGCCGCCGCGCGGGCCTGGTTGCAACCCAGCCTGGAGTTCATCCGCCCCTTGCCTGCATCGGCGGTGATGCCCCCGGCGATTGCTGTCTTCGGCCTGTCGCCCGGCATGGTGCTGTTCGTCGTCGCGTTCGGGGCGATGTGGCCTGTGCTGCTGGCCACCGTGCAAGGCGTGGCCGGCGTGCATGTGCGCCTGAAGGAGGTGTCGGCCGCGCTGCAGCTCACGCGGACGGCCTTCGTCTGGCGCATCGCGTTGCCGCATGTGCTGCCCGACATCCTGGCCGGCATGCGGCTGTCGATGACGGTGTCGCTGATCGTCTCGGTGGTCGGCGAAATGATCGCGTCGCAATCTGGCCTGGGCCAGGCGGTGCTGCTGGCGGCACGCTCGTTTCGCGCCAGTGACCTGTTCGCCGGTGTGCTGCTGCTCGGCGCCATCGGCTTCGTCAGCAACACCGGCCTGGCACTGGCCGAGCGCCGGCTGCTGCGCTGGCAAGCCCACACCTGAGGACCTGCACCCACCATGACCCGCCGATTTGTCGACCTGTCGATCTTCCTGGAGAACGACGTTGCTTCCGACCCGCCCGGCCTGGAGCCGAAGATCACCTACTTCACCCACGAGCACACCTACGAGCAGATCGCACCGTTCTTCCCCGGGTTGCAACGCGAAGACCTGCCCGATGGTGAGGGCTGGGCGGTCGAGCTGGTGCAGCTGTCGACCCACAACGGCACCCACCTCGATGCCCCCTGGCACTTCCACAGCACCATGGACGCGTCGCTGGGCGAGAAGCGCAAGGCCATCGCCATCCACGAGGTGCCGCTGGACTGGTGCTTCCAGCCCGGCGTGAAACTGGATTTTCGTGACCGGCCCGACGGCCATGTGGTCGGTGCCGACGAGGTCGAGGCCGAACTCCAACGGATCGGCCACACCCTCAAGCCGCTGGAGATCGTGGTGGTCAACACCCGCGCCGGCTCGCGTTATGGTGAGCGGGACTATGTCTCGGCCGGTGCCGGCATGGGCCACGACGCCACGATGTACCTGCTCGAGCGCGGCGTCCGCCTGACCGGCACCGACGCCTGGAGCTGGGACGCCCCGTTCGTGCACACCGCCAAGAAGTACGGCCAGACGCACGACGCTTCGCTGATCTGGGAGGGCCACAAGGCCGGCCGCGAGATCGGCTACTGCCACCTCGAGAAGCTGCACAACCTGGAGTCGCTGCCTCCGGACGGCTTTTTCATCAGCTGCTTCCCGCACAAGGTGCGCGGCGCCTCCGCCGGCTGGACGCGGGCCGTGGCGATCTTCGACGAGGCGCTGATGGCCACCGTCACCTGAGGCGACACGCCGCCGCCCCACACAAGACCGAGGGTGCGGCCACCGCACCCCGCCCAGACAAATCCTCTCCTCCCAGCGATGGTGGCCCCGGCCCACCGGTCGGGCTGCCGCATGCGCCTTTCCCACACCACCGCAAGGAGACCTCGATGAAACGACCCCCACTCACCGCCTGCTGCACCGCCATCGTCGCGCTGCTGGCCACCGCCTATTCGCAGGCGCAGTCCAACGCCACCGTCTATGGCGTGATCGACGTGGCCGTCGCGCAGCGCCAGCTCGCCGGCCAGGTGGCCGTGCGCAATGTCGACAGCGGCCTGATGGAGACCTCGCACATCGGCTTTCGCGGCAGCGAGGATCTTGGCGGCGGGCTGCGTGCCAACGTCGACCTGAGCAGCTTCATCCGGCCAGACACCGGCGAGGCGACGCGCGGCATTCCCGGCGAGGCGTTCTGGAGCCGCGCGGCCTGGGTCGGCCTGTCCGGCGGCTGGGGCAGCCTGCGGCTGGGGCGGATCTCGACGCAGAACTTCATCCACACGATGCGCTTCAACCCCTTTGGCCCGGCAGCCGGCTTGAACCCGACCTTTCTGCACACCTACATCGGCAGTCCCGCGCAGCCGATGACCACGGGCAGCGGCGCCACCGACTCGGCCTGGAACAACTCGCTGGCTTACGGCTCGCCGAACCTGTCGGGCTTCACGCTCAGCCTGCAGGCTGCCCCGTCGGAGGGCGGCACCGCGGGCCGGCGCCTGGGCGCCAGCGTGGTCTATGGTGCGCCCGGGCAGCCGCTGTCCGCCGGCTTGAGCTATGACCGCAGCGAGCACGCGACCCTGGTGTTCCCCATGGCGATCCCCACGCTGCCGGGCGCCGTGCCGCCTTTCACTGGCACCGATTTCGCCACCTGGCAGCTGGGTGCGGCATGGGACTTCGGCGCCGCCAAGCTGTACGGCCAGGTGGCCGACACCCAGATCGACGGCAGCCGCGCTGGGCCGCCCCCGCTGGCCAAGACGATCGGCCTGCGAACCTGGCAGCTCGGCGTGTCGGTCCCCCTCGGTACCGGGGCGCTGCTGGTTTCGGCCGCCCGCACCGAACGCGCGCTGAACTTCAGCGGCCTGGGGGCCGAGGACCAGACCCGCACCACGGTGGTGGTGGGCTACGACCACAACCTGTCCAAGCGGACCGATCTGTACGCCGTGGCGATGAGCGACCGCGCCACGCGCCTGGACACCGGCACCACCGCGGCGATCGGCGTGCGCCACCGCTTCTGACGATCTTTCGCTGAGGAGAGCGAGTTGGGGGCGCCGCAAGGTGCCCCCTTTTTTCGGTTCCTCGCCAGAACGTTGGGGGGTGGAAGGTGCAGCCGCAGGCTCCGGGCTCATTTCTGGCGAGCGTGTGCCGATAAGAGGGCATGATCCCCTTCAGGCTCGATCCGAGATGAACCGCTTCCTGGCCTCGCTGGGCGAGGCCATGCGCTCGATCAAGGTGCGTGTCACGCTCAGCGCCGTGGCAGCCCTGGCCCTGGGCATTGGGGTGACCACGCTGGTGCTGGTCCACGAGGCGGAGCGTGACACGCTGGCCGCCCAGACCGACCGCGAACTGCGCGAAGCGCAACGCACCGCCGCCATCCTGTCCCAGCGGGTGATGGAACGGCAGCGGGCACTGGCCGACACCGCCGCGGCGTTCGACCCGGCGACCTTGCAGGACGACACGCGGCGAACGGACTTCATGACTGGCAAGCCGGTGTTGCGGAGCATGTTCGCGAACATCTTCCTGGCTTCGAGCGACGGCCGGATGCTGAGCTTTGCCGACGCGCAGGGCGTGCGGCAGCCACAGGTGTCGATCGCCGATCGCGCGTACTTCAAGCTTACGGTGGCCGAGCAACGGCCCGTGATCTCGGAACCGTTGCCGGGCCGGGTATCGGACGAGCCGGTGGTCGTCTTCACGCAGCCGCTGGTGCGCGCCGGCCAGATGTATGGGGTCATTGGCGGGGCCTGGCGCCTCAAGAGCCACGGCCTGTTGGCGGACCTGGTCGACGACCCGGATGGCAGCGACAGCGCCCTGGTCGTCGTCACCGACACCCAGGGCCGCATCCTGGCGCACCCGGTGACGGCGCGCATCATGCAGTCGATCGAAGGGGAGCCACGGCTGGCCGAGGGCTACAGGCACTGGCTGTCGATGGGCGGTGCCACCGGCGGGGCCGTCGAGCCCGCCGGCCTGCTCGTCCGCCAGCCCGGCGAGGTGATGACGGTGGCCGGCGCCGCCGGGCTCGACTGGCTGGTGTGGCGGGCGCAGCCGGAAGCCGGCCTGCTGGCCCCTTTGCACGCCGCACGTCGCCAGGCGCTCGCCTGGGCGGCCGGCATCGTGCTCGTCTGTTCGCTCGGGGTGTTGGCCACCATCGGCCGTTTGTTGCGCCCCTTGTCGATGCTCAGGCGCCGAGCCGCCACGCTCTTCGATGAAGGCGCCGATGTGCATGCCGGCTGGCCGGAGGTCGGCGGCGAGGTGGGCGCCTTGGCCCGGGTGCTGCGGCACGTGGGTGCGGAGCGTGCGCAGCTCGAGAGCTTCAACGGCCAGGTGCTGGCCAAGCTGCAATCGGTGCTCTCAGCGGCGCCCGTGGGCATCCTGTTCACCCGGGCGCGCTGCTTCGAGCTGGTCAGCGCCGAGATGTGCCGCCTGATCGGGCGCACAGAAGCCGAACTGCTGGGCAAGCCGGCGCGGATGATCTATGCCTCGGGCGACGACTACGACGCGCTCGGGCCGCAGGTGACGGCGGCCTTCGCCGCCGGCCTTTCTTACGAAGGCGAGTTGCGCTTCCTGCGCGCTGACGGCAGCACGTTCTGGGGTCAGTTGCGCGGCCAGCCGGTCCAGCCGGGCAACCCGGATGCCGGGACCATCTGGACATTGGCCGACATCAGCGCCCAGGTGTCCAGCCGCGAGGTGCTGGAGTGGAGTGCCTCGCACGACCCGCTCACCGGGCTGGCCAACCGCAAGCTGTTCGAGCAGCGCGCCACGCGCCTGCTGCAACGGCGCCCCGACTCGCTGCCGAGCGCCATCGTGATGATCGATCTGGACCGCTTCAAGCCGATCAATGACACGGCCGGGCACGCCGCCGGCGACGCGATGCTCAAGCTCATCGGCCAGGCCATCAGCGAGCGGGTGCGTGGCGGTGACCTCGTAGCCCGGCTGGGTGGCGACGAGTTCGCCCTGCTGCTCGAAAACTGCCCGCGTCCGGCCGCCCGCCGGGTTGCGATGAGCGTGCAGGAGGCCGTGGCCAACGCAGTGCTGCTGTGGGAGGGCCGGGCGCTGCAGGTGGGTGCCAGCCTGGGCATCGCCGAACTGCTGCCCACCACCCCCAGCCTGGAGGCCTGGCTCAACGAAGCGGACATGGCCTGCTACCAGGCCAAGGCCGAGGGCCGCGGCGCGGTGCGCACATCGTCCGGTGTGCCACTGCGCGTGGTCGGCGGCGCGCCGGTGGAACGCTGAGCGCGCCCCTGGCGTCAACAGGCCCTAGGCGGGCAGGGCCAGGTCGCGCAGGCGTGTCGGGCCGGCACGGCGCTCGATCTCGTCGCGCAGGCCGTGGCCCCAACCCAGGCCGAACAGGGCCTCGGCGGTGATGAACTGAGGCCCGACCAGCAGGCCGACCAAGTCGTCGGCGAAGGCCGGCTTGCGGCCCTCGTAGTAGTGGCCGATGAACTGAATGGCCCAGCCGAGGCTGAACAAGCCCAGTCCCCAGGCCAACCAGGTGCCGGTGCCACCCTCCGCCAGCGGCGCGGCCAGCGCGATCAGCGCGCCATTGGCCAGGCTCACCGCCAGGCCCAGAACGAACTCGCCCCGGCTCAGGTACCACAGCGAGGTCAGTGCCCACAGCACCAGGGCTGGCGTCCAGGCCTGCAGGCCCAGCGGCGTACCGAACCCGCCCCAGCTCGGCCGTGCCAGCAGCACGCCGATGGCGAAGACGATCATCGGGATGCCGACGAAATGGGTGGCGATGTTGCGGCGGTCCCGGTGGTAGCGGGCGTACTGGACCAGCAACTCGCGCGCCGGGCGGAAGGGTGAGGGCATGGAGGCCTCCCGGGCAATATGGGGCATACCTTCATCCTAGCGCTGCGCGGGGTGCATGAACAGCCCCAGGCCACGCCCAATCGTGCGACGGGCCGCCACTGCGCCGAATCGAAGGGTGTTCAGTGGACGGGTAGGAGTTTGAACACCTCGACGACCTTGGCGAGCCTGGAGGCTTGCAGGCGCAGGCTCTCGGCGGCGGCTGCGCTCTGCTCCACCAACGCTGCGTTCTGCTGCGTGACCTGGTCGAGCTGGCAAACCGCATCACCGACCTGGCTGATGCCGGCGGACTGCTCGGCCGTGGCGTTGGAGATCTCGCTGATCATCGCGCCCACGCGGTTGACCTGGGCGACGATCGCGTCCATCGAAGCACCTGCGTCGTTGACCTGGCGCGTGCCGGTTTCGACCTTGTTGATGCTGTCGCCGATCAAGGTCTTGATCTCCTTGGCTGCGCCGGCCGAGCGCATTGCCAGCGAGCGCACCTCGGCCGCCACCACGGCAAAGCCGCGGCCCTGCTCGCCGGCGCGCGCAGCCTCCACAGCCGCGTTCAGCGCCAGGATGTTGGTCTGGAAGGCGATGCCGTCGATGACGCCGATGATGTCGCCGATCTTCTTCGACGAACTGGCGATTTCCTGCATGGTCGCCACCACGTGGCCCACCGCCTTGCCGCCGCGGGCGGCCGAGGCTGACGTGTCGGCGGCCAGCACATTGGCTTGCCGCGCCGTGTCGGCGTTGTTCTTGACGGTGCTGGTGAGCTGCTCCATCGACGCAGCGGTCTGTTGCAGATTGCTTGCTTGCTCTTCGGTGCGCTGGCTCAGATCGGCGTTGCCGGTGGCGATTTGTCGCGACCCGGTGGCGATGCTGTCGCTGCCCTGGCGCACCTCGCCAACAATCCTGATCAGGTTGTCGTTCATTCGGCCCAGCGCATTGAGCAATTGGGCAGTCTCGTCGCGGCCATGCACCAGGACCGTCGCGGTGAGGTCACCCGACGCAACCGTTTCAGCGACCAGGGTCGCTTGCTGGATCGGGCGGGTAATCGAGCGGGTGATGATCACCGCGGCACCGACACCGATCACCAAGGCCGCCGTGCAGGCCAGCGCGATCAGGGTCAACGCCGAATGGTAGGTGGCTCTCCCTTCGTCGGCGAGTTGCCGGGCCAGGTCGACATTGAAAATCCACTCCTTGTGGATGGCCGCCGACGTGGCCTGGTGCAGGAGCTCGGCTTCGCCGACAAAGACCTCTCTGGCCTCCTGGGCCTTGGCCGGGTTGGCTGCGGATTGGCGCGAGATGAGCTTGAGCTTGTCCCAGCCCGCCACGAAGGCTTCGCTGCTGGAGATGACGTCCTGCCAAAGACGCTTGTCTTCGTCGTTGGACAGCAGGCGCTCATACTGCGCGACGCCCTGCTTCAGCTGCTCGCTCGCCAGCTGGATGGCGCCTTCGAGCTTCGTCATCTCGGCGCCGGTTGGGGCCATGATGTGCATGGCCTGCAACATCCGAATCTTGTCGGACTTGTCTTGCCACACACGTATCGCTTCCAGCGACGGGGTGGTATTGACGGTGTAGTAGTCCAGTGCGCCGTAGATGGTGCCCGTTTGTCGGGCCGCCATGCCGGCCATGCCAAGCAGCAACGACAGCAGGACACAGAAGCCGAGTGACAGGCGAGTGCCGATCCTCATATTGAACAGAAGTTGCATGGCATGCCCCTTGTGGTCGATCCTGCCCTCCCTTGGGCAGCCACCACATCTTCGTCCCGGCGGCGGCCGGGGATTGCCGGAAGTGACCAACCGATGTCTGGTAATTCGTTGGATGAGTGGAGTCGAACACGTCCGCGCCCGTGGTGACGAGCCGCAGTGGGGGCGAGCGATGCGAAATGGCTCGCCACGCTGGTTCGCCACGGACGCGATTCGCCCGGCGCGGAGGGTGTGCCGGAAGCCATCACGCATCGGCCGCTGGCCTGCCCGGCGGGCGGTGCCGATAGCCCGGCACCGCGTGTGCGATCAGCGCAGGCCCAGCCGTGCCTTCAGCTCGGCCGACGGCATGGGCTGCGGTTCGCGAGGCCAGGCTTCGATCATTGTCTGGATGCGCTGGTTCAGCGGCGCCTCCCGCCCGTGGGCACGGGCCAGCCGCACCACCTCGCCGCTCAGCGCGTCGATCTCGGTGGTGCGGCCCAGCGCCAGGTCATCGGCCATGCTGGAGCGTGCCTGGGCGTCGATGCGCAGCATGCGCGCAGCCAGGCGCAGGAAGATCCAGTTCGGCAGAGCGAGCAGCCGCGGCATCTTGTCGGGCGGCACCGCGGCCACCTGGGCCGGTTGGATGCCGGCGGCGGCCAGCGCTGCGAGCGCCTCGCGCTGCAAGGCGGCGAAGACCTGGCGGTAGCCGCGGTCCATCAGCTCGGCCCGCAAGGGCAGGCCGGACAAGGCATTGACCGGGTTGTTCAGGTTCAGCAGCAGCTTGCCCCATTGCACCGGGCGCAGATCCGGGTGCAGCACCAGCGGCAGGCCGGCTGCGGCGAAGGCCGGAACCCACGCGCGCAGCGCCTGGTCGTCCTGGGCGGCCAGCTTGCCACCCGTGCCGCGGTGCAGGTGGCCCGGGCCCAGTTCGGCAATGTTGTAGGGCACCATGCCGGGCAGCCAGCGCAGCCCGGGCGCCATGGCACGGCCGCTCTCCGCGTTGCCCAGGCCGTTCTGCAGCGAGATCACCGGCGTGCCGGGTGGCAGGGCGGCTGCCAGCTCGGTGGCGGCCTGGCGGGTGGCCCCGCACTTGACCGCCAGCAGCACCAACGCCGGCCGCAGGCCGGCGGGCACGGCCTCGTGAAGTTGCAGGGCGCTGGGGGGCAGGGTCTGGTCGCGCCCGTCCTGATCGGTCAGCCGCAGGCCCTGCGCCGCCCAGGCTGCCAGCACGCGCGGCCGGCCGACGAAATGCACCTCGGCGCCAGCCGCTTGCAGGCACCCGCCCACATACCCGCCGACGCTGCCGGCGCCCATCACGAGCACCGCGCCGGCTGCGCTCAATGCTGCACCAGCGGCTGCTTCAGGTCGCGAACATGGGTCGGCCCCGCGTGGCGCTCGATCTCGTCGCGCAGTGCACGGCCCCAGCCGAGCGCAAACAACGCCTCGGCCATCACGAACATCGGGCCGACGAGCAGGCCGATCAGGTCGTCGACGAACGCCGGCTTGCGGCCCTCGTAGTAGTGGCCGACGAACTGCAGTACCCAACCGGCGATGAACATGCCCAGGCCCCAGGCCAGCCACTCGGCGGTGCTGCCGCCCGACACCTGGTGAGCCAGCGCCACCAGCCCCAGCGTGGCGGCGCTGACCGCCAGGCCCAGGTCGAGCCGGCCACGGGTGAGATACCACAGCGTCACCAGCGCGCCGACAATCCAGGCCGGTGTCAGGGCCCATCCACCCACCAGGAACACAGGCCGGGCCAGCAGCACGCCGACCGCGAAGATGATCATCGGGATGCCGACGAAGTGGGTCGCGATGTTGCGGCGGTCGCGGTGGTAGTGGGCATACTGGATCAGCAACTCGGTGGCACGGCGCATGGGGACTCCTTCGGGGCCGGAAACAGCGGCCCATGCTACGGTGGGCACCGCTTGACGACTGTCAAATCGCCGACATTCGGCGCCACGGCGACCCCATGCACGATCCGGACATTCCCCAACCCGACCTCCCCGCCTGGCGCCAGGTGCTGATGGCCGACACCTGGTTTGCCCAGTGCCCGGCGGAGTTGCGCGACGCGCTCTGGCGCCTGGCCCGCGTGCAGCGGCTGGGCCACGGCGAAGCCCTGTTCGAACGCGGCCAGGCTGCCGAGGGCCTGGCCTGTGTGCTGGAGGGGGCGCTGCGCATCGGCGCGGTGCAGGGGGACGGCCGTGCCACGCTGCTGGCCTTCGTCGAGCCGGGCCAGTGGTTCGGCGAGATCTCGCTGATCGACGGCCGGCCGCGCACCCACGACGCGGTGGCCGACGGGCCGACCGTGCTGCTGCATGTGCCCCAGGCCGCGCTGCAGGCCTGGCTGGCCGAGCACCCGGCGCACTGGCAGGCCATCGCCCAACTGGCCTGCGGCAAGCTGCGCATGCTGTTCGGGGTGCTGGAGGACATCGCCCAGCTGCCGCTGGAGGCCCGCCTGGCCAAGCGCCTGTGGCTGGAAGCCCATGGCTGGGCCAGGCGCAGCGGCCCACCGCGCACGCTGCTGCGCTTGCCGCAGGA
Organism: Vitreoscilla sp.; assembly: GCA_018780145.1. Taxonomy (GTDB): domain Bacteria; phylum Pseudomonadota; class Gammaproteobacteria; order Burkholderiales; family Burkholderiaceae_C; genus Ideonella. The sequence continues at coordinate 17,066 of JADMKA010000016.1, forward strand.
GCAACTGGCCCTGATGCTGGGCGTCAGCCGGCAGAGCGCCAACAAGGCACTGCGGGCGCTGGCGTCGCGCGGCCTGCTCAGCTTGCGCTACGGCAGCATCGAGCTGAACGACCTGGCGGCGTTGGCGCAGGCGGCGCGAGCCACCGATGCCGCCGCCTAAAATTGCGAATCTTCTGAAAGCCCCCGATGAGCATCAAGAGCGACAAGTGGATCCGCCGCATGGCGCAAGAGCACGGCATGATCGAGCCGTTCGAGCCCGGCCAGGTGCGCCAGGCGCCGGACGGCCACAAGATCGTCAGCTACGGTACCTCCAGCTATGGCTACGACATCCGCTGCGCACGCGAGTTCAAGATCTTCACCAACATCCACTCGACGGTGGTGGACCCGAAGAACTTCGACGAGAAGAGCTTCGTCGACATCGAGGGCGACTCCTGCATCATCCCGCCCAACAGCTTTGCGCTGGCCCGCACAGTCGAGTACTTCCGCATCCCGCGCAGCGTGTTGACCATCTGCCTGGGCAAGAGCACCTATGCGCGCTGCGGCATCATCGTCAACGTCACCCCCTTCGAGCCCGAGTGGGAGGGTTATGTGACCCTGGAGTTCAGCAACACCACGCCGCTGCCGGCCAAGATCTACGCAGGCGAGGGCTGCGCCCAGGTGCTGTTCTTCGAGAGCGACGAGGTCTGCGAGACCAGCTACAAGGACCGCGGCGGCAAATACCAGGGCCAGACCGGCGTCACCTTGCCCAAGACCTGAGGTGACATCGCGGTCTCTCGCATTGGACGAACTGCGATAGTTCACGCTCGGCCCGTCACGGGCGTTCGTTGATTGTCGTCGCATGCACCGGCTGGCGCGGCAAAGGGTCGTGCGGGCAGGCCGCGGCGCTTCGGTTCCGCGGTCGGCGCTGTGCGCCGACTCCCCTGCGTTGCTCGGTCTCGTGGCCCGTCGCTCAACTCCCTCCGT
>JADMKA010000156.1 GCA_018780145.1 Vitreoscilla sp.
AGCGCCGACCGCGGAACCGTGAGCCCCTGCCGGGTACCCCCTGGCGCGACGCGCGGAGTCTTCGCGCACGAACGACCGCAGCAGGCCGCTTGCAGTCCATCGGCGCCAACACTCGTTTCGCGCATGCCCGGTGCCACCTCCAAGGCCTCTGCACCGGGGAACCGGCACGGCCCGCTGAACGGCGAGTGAGCCTGCGGACTCGGCGCGTTTCGCCCTGCTGATCGGTGGATCGCCGCGGCGGCCGCTCCTGCACCATCTCGGTATGGACCGGCCTTGTCGTGCCGGTCACCGGAGCCTCCGATGCCGCAACGCCGTGCCACCCACACCCATGCTGCCCCGCCCACCGCTGGCCACCGTGGGGCGCCGGCGCTGCCGCAGCCGCTGCCCTTCGGTACCTGGCCCGGTGGCAGCGAGCCGGCCCTGCAGGCCTTGGGCCGCTTCCGCGACCTGATGGCCAGCCAAGGCCAGAGCGTGCAGGTCGCCCGCATGTGCTTCGACAGGCTCTACGCTTTCGAGCGCATTGCCGCGGCCCATGCCACCAACCACGGCCCCTTGCGTGAGTTGGCCTTGCACCTGTTCCAGGCCTGCCACTACGGCGACCCCGCACGCCACCACGACTAGCAGCCCGACAGCCTCCTGGCCTCACAATCGCCCGGTGAGCTGGGCCGTCGCCCGGCCTGGCATCGGGAGGGCGTGGCATGCGCTGGGACGGCAACCGCCAGAGTGACAACGTCGAAGACCGTCGCGGCGAGGGCGGTGGCGGCGGAGGGCCCGGCATGCGCCTGGGGGGCCGTGGCCTGAGCCTGGGCACCGTGGCCATTGCCCTGGTGGCCGGCTGGATCTTCGGCATCAACCCGCTGACCGTGCTGGGCCTGCTCAGCGGCGACCCCGGAGCCGGCACCGCGGTCCAGGCGCCGGCCCAGGCCCCCCCGGCCAACGACCGGATGGCGATGTTCGTCTCCACCGTGCTGGCCGACACCGAGGATGTGTGGGCCGAGCAGTTCCGCGCCGCCGGCAGCAGCTACCAGGCCCCCAAGCTGGTGCTGTTTCGCGACTCCACCCCCACGGCCTGCGGTGGCGGGCAGGCCGCCATGGGCCCGTTCTACTGCCCTGGCGATCGCAAGGTCTACATCGACCTGTCGTTCTACGACACCCTGCAGCGCCAGCTCGGCGCGCCCGGCGATTTCGCCCAGGCCTACGTGATCGCCCATGAAGTGGGCCACCATGTGCAGAACCTGATGGGCACCACCGGCAAGGTCGACGGCCAACGCGGCCGCCTGCCGGAGGCGCAAATGAACGCCTTGTCGGTGCGGGTGGAACTGCAGGCCGACTGCTACGCCGGCGTCTGGGCCCACCACGCGCAGAAAGCCCGCCAACTCCTCGAAGCCGGTGACCTGGAGGAGGCGCTCAACGCCGCCTCGCGCATCGGCGACGACGCCTTGCAGCGCCAGTCCCAGGGCCGGGTGGTGCCCGAGAGCTTCACCCACGGCAGCAGTGCGCAGCGGGTGAGCTGGTTCAAGCGCGGCATGGAGGGCGGCCGCGTGGCCGATTGCGACACCTTCCGCAGCCGCTCGCTGTGAACTGAGCGCGGCCTCTGCCATGCGCAGCAACCCTCGATCCAAGGCCCTGGTGGAAGCCTGGCTGGACTTCCAGCCCGAGGCGCAGCGCGAGGTGGCCGGGGCGCTGCGCCGGGCCGTGCGTGCGGCGGCGCCCGAACTCGCCGAGTCCCTGCGCTGGGGCCAACTCGTGTTTCTCAACGAGGCGGGGCCGCTGCTGGCGATTGCCCCGCACCGCACCCACGTGAACCTGCAGGTGTTCAACGGCCACCAGCTCGCGCCGGATCTGGTGGCCCTCGAAGGCCAAGGCCGTGGCGTGCGCAGCTACAAATGCCGCCTGAACCAGCCGGTGGATGCCGAGCAGGTGCACAGGCTGGTGGCCGCCAGCCTGGCCGCCGCTCAGCGCGGCAATGAACTCGACTGAACTGACGCACCCGGTGCCGGGTTACCGGCCCCACCCGCCAAGCGGGTGCTCAGCCGGCTTGGGGCGGCCCGGCGCTCGGCTGAGACGCAGGTTCCACCGCCCCCAGCCAGTCGCAGCGCAGCTGGCCGCGGCGGTGCAAGGCGCGGCGCAGGGCCACGTAGTGACGCGGGGCGAAGAACAGCGCCACGCAGGCCAGCACGGCCCAGGGCTGGTCGAGCACCACCATCGCCGGCGCGCCCATCCAGCCCACCAGCCACAGCGTCAGTACCGCGTCGCAGGCGTGGTACTCCACGGGTTGGCCGGCACGGTGGGCCACCTGCCAGGCTTTCATCGCAGTGAGTTGGGCGAGGGTCATGGTGATCTCCCAGTGCGGCGCGTCGCGTTCACACAATATAGGCCGATGTCAGTTTGGTGTCAGGTTTGAAATTGGGGGGGTGGCCGGCGACACTCCGGTCAGGAGCGCACCGAATGTCAGACACCCGTTCACCCGAACCCTTCGCGCGCCGCGCAGGCCCCGCCCATGCCCGCATGGCCGCGCTGGCCGAACGCGGCAAGGTGGTCTCCGCCGCCGACGCGGTGTTGCTGATCCGCGACGGCGACATGCTGGCCACCGGCGGTTTCGTCGGCATCGGTTTTCCGGAGAATCTGGCGGTGGCGCTGGAGAAACGCTTCGTCGACACCGGGGCGCCCCACCGCCTGGGCCTGGTCTACGCCGCCGGCCAGGGCGACGGCCGCGAGCGCGGGCTCAACCACCTGGGGCACGCCGGCCTCGTGGCCAAGGTCATCGGCGGCCACTGGGGCCTTTGCCCCAAGCTGCAGGCGCTGGCCGTGGCGGGCGAGATCGAGGCCTGGAACCTGCCCCAGGGCGTGATCTCGCACCTGTTCCGCGATATCGCCGCCGGCAAGCCGGGCCACCTGAGCCGAGTCGGCCTGGGCACCTTCGTCGACCCGCGCCTGGGCGGCGGCAAGGTCAACAGCCGCACGACGCAGGATCTGGTCCGGGTGATGCCGATCGACGGCGAGGACTACCTGTTCTACAAGGCCTTCCCGATCGACGTGGCACTGATCCGCGGCACCACCGCGGATCCCGATGGCAACGTCACCATGGAGCGCGAGGCGCTGACGCTGGAGGCGCTCTCCATCGCGATGGCGGCACGCAATTCGGGCGGCATCGTGATCGTGCAGGTCGAGCGGCTGGCGGCCGCCGGCTCGCTGCACCCGCGCCAGGTCAAGATTCCGGGCGTGTTGGTGGATTGCGTGGTGGTGGCCGAATCCCCGGCCTACCACCAGCAGACGTTTGCCGAGCCGTACAGCGCGGCCTTTGCCGGCGAGATCCGCGTGCCGCCCGGCGCCAGCGACCCGATGCCGATGGGCACGCGCAAGGTCATCGCGCGCCGCGCAGCGCTGGAGCTGAAACCCCACAGCGTGGTCAACCTGGGCATCGGCATGCCCGAGGGGGTGGCTGCGGTAGCTGCTGAGGAGCGGGTGATCGACCTCATCACCCTGACCGCCGAGCCCGGCGTGATCGGCGGCATCCCGGCCGGTGGCCTGAACTTCGGCGCGGCCGTGAACACGCAGGCCATCATCGACCAGCCCTACCAGTTCGACTTCTACGACGGCGGCGGGCTCGACCTGGCCTTCCTGGGCCTGGCCCAGGCCGACGCCGAGGGCAACGTCAACGTCAGCCGTTTCGGTACCCGGCTGGCCGGCGCCGGTGGCTTCATCAACATCAGTCAAAACGCCAAGAAGGTGGTCTTCACCGGCACCTTTGCCACCGACAACGGCCCCAAGTTCATCCGCGCCGTCGAACAGCGCACTTTCAGCGGCGCGGAGGCGCTGCGTCGCGGCCAGCAGGTGCTGTACGTCACCGAGGCGGCGGTGTTCCGCTTGCACCCGGCGGGCCTGGAGCTCACCGAGATCGCTCCCGGGCTCGACCTGCAGCGCGACGTGCTGGACCGCATGGCCTTCACGCCCGTGATCGAGCGCGAGCCGGCCCGCATGGAGGCGGCGCTGTTCCAGGCTGCGCCGATGGGCTTGCGCGCCCGGTTGCTGCTGTTGCCGTTGGCCGAGCGCTTTGCCTACGACACCGAACAGCGCACGCTGTTCGTCAACTTCGAGCACCTGAGCATCCGCACGCTGGACGACGTGGAGGCGGTGCGCCGCGAGCTGGCGCTGCGCCTGGAGCCGCTGGGCCACAAGGTCTATGGCGTCATCAACTACGAGCATTTCGCGCTCGACCCCCAGGTGGAGGACGCCTGGGCCGCGATGGTCCACGAGATCGTCGAGCGGCACTATCTGCAGGTCACGCGCTACACCAGCTCGGGTTTCCTGCGTGCCAAGCTGGGGCCGGCGTTGGCGGCGCGTGGGGTGACGCCCAGCCTTTTCGGCAGCGCGGATGAAGCGCGCGCACATTTGCATGAACGCTGAGGCGACGCGCGAGCGCCGCCTGCTGGCCTGGCTCGTGCTGGGCAACCTGGTGGCGGTGATGCTGGTGGCCGGTCTGTCGGCGGTGGCCCTCAAGGCCAGCCACGACGCGCTGCGCCAGCGGGTGATCGACACCACGCAAAGCATCGCCCACAGCCTGCGCCAGTCGATCGAATCCCGGCTGGACCACACCGACGTGCTGCTGCGCTCGATGGTGGTGGCCGACGTCCGCGCGCGCGGCGAGGGCGCCACCTGGCCGGACCGCGTGCGCCGCCTGCAAGACGAATCGGCGCTGCTGTCGCACGAGTTCGGTGCCGTCGGCGTGGTCGATGCCCAGGGGCAGGGGCATGGTGCTTCGTCCCCCGGCATGGCCCGAAGCAGCTACTTCGTGCGGGCCCGCGACGAGGCTCCCACGGGCTTGATCGTCTCCGAAGCCGAGCAGGACGAGACCACTGCCGAATGGCGGGTGGTGCTGGCGCGGCGGCTGGCGCATGCGGACGGCTCGTTTGCCGGGATCGTCTGGAGCCAGGTCACTGCGGCAGAGTTCCAGCGCCTGCTGGCCTCGGTGCGCCTGGGCGCCCAGGATGCCGTCGCGCTGCGCTCGGCCGGGCTGCGTCTGCTGGCTCGCCACACCGGGCAGGGCATCCCGCCCAGCGGCCTGGGGACGGCTGTCGTGACCGACCAGATGCGCAAGGCGTTGCAGCAGCACCCTGCCGGCGGCACGCTCGTCGGGCGGGCAGCGATCGACCAGGTCGAGAGGGTCGCCGTGTACCAGCCGGTCGGAGAATACCCCCTGCTGCTCGTGGTCGGCATGTCCACCGCCGAGGGCCTCGCCCCTTGGCGCACCGAACTGTTCACGGTGGCCGGCCTGGCGGCGCTGCTGTGCCTGGCTCTGGCCGGCGCGTCGTCGGTGGCCTTCCGGGCCTGGCGCCGCGAATCGGCGAGCAGCCGAGCCGCCCTGCGCGAGAGCCAGCGCCTGGGCGCGCTGATGCGCACCGCCAGCGACGGCCTGCACGTGCTCGACCGGCGCGGCTGCCTGGTCGAGCTGAATGACTCGTTTGCAGAGATGCTGGCGCTGCCGCGCGAGCGTCTGCTAGGCGCCCATGTGTCGCTCTGGGATGCCCGCTTCGGCCCCGAGGTGCATGAGCGCACGTTTCAGACCTACGAGGTCGGTACCCGGCTGGCCTTCAGCTCGGTGCACCGGTGCGGCGACGGCCGCCTGATCGACGTGGAGGTGCACGGCGTCGGTGTGCGCATCGACGACCAGGACCTGCTGTACTGCTCGGCCCGCGACGTGACCGAACGGCGTCGGGCCGAACGTGCGCTGCGTGCCAGCCAGGCGTTCCTCGAACGCACCGGGCGCATCGCCAACGTCGGTGGCTGGGAGGTGAACCTGCGCAGCGGCGAGATCACCTTCACCGACCAGCTCTGCCACATCCACGAAGTCGAACCCGGCTACAAGCCGACCTACGAGCAGGCGTTGGCGTTCTACCCGCCCGACGCCCGCGCGACCATCATGGCCGTGATGGAGGCCGGCCGCAGCAAGGGCATCCCCTGGGACCTTCAGCTGCCGTTCGTGACGGCGCGAGGCCGCCCGCTCTGGGTGCGGGCCATCGGCGAGGCCGAGTGGCAGGACAACCAGCCGGTGCGCCTGATCGGGGCCCTGCAGGACATCACCGAGCACCACCTGCGCCAGGCCGAACTGGAGCAGGAGCAGAACCTGCGGCAGCGCAGCGAGCTGCACGCGCAGCAGCTGGATGCACTGCTGCGCGAGCGCGACGAGATGCTGGACGTGCTGGCCCACGAGGTCCGCCAGCCCCTGAACAACGCGTCGGCCGCGCTGCAGAGCGCCGCCACCGCGCTGGCCGCCGCGGGCGAGCAGGTCGCGTCGACCCGCGTCACCCGTGCCCAGGGGGTCATGGGCCAGGTGCTGGCCAACATCGACAACACCCTGGCGGTGGCGGCCCTGCTGGCGCGGCCGCAGGACATCGGCCGGCTGGACGTGGACATCGACACCCTGGTGGCCGTGGCCATCGGCGACATGCCCGCCGAGGCGCGTTCACGCATCGAGGTCGACCGCCAGACCCGCACCCGCACCGCGTCGATGGACCTGGGCTTGATGCGCCTGGCACTGCGCAACCTGCTGTCCAACGCGCTGAAGTACGGTTCGCCCGACGCGCCGGTGACCGTGCGCCTGAGCGACAGCGACAACCCGCTGGCCCTCCTGATCGATGTGATCGATACCGGCGAAGGGGTGCCCGATGCGGTGCTGGGGCGGATGTTCGAGCGCGGCTCGCGGGGCCACGGCGCCGACGCGCCACCCGGCCACGGCCTGGGCCTGTACATCGTGCGCCGTGTGATGGAGCTGCACGGCGGCCAGGTCGAGCTGGCCTGCAACGGCCCGGGCGGCGTGACCATGCGGCTGGTGCTGGATCAGTCGCCGGGCGAGTGAACAGGCCCTAGGCGGCCGGCAGCACCAGCGTGACCTGCAGGCCACCGCCCTCGCGATTGGCCAGCAGGATGCGGCCACCATGCGCCTCGGCGATCTCGCGCGCCAGGGCCAGGCCCAGCCCGGTGCCGCTGCGTTTGGTCGAGTAGAACGGCAGCAGGGCCTGGGCCAGCACGGTCTGGCTCATGCCGGGGCCGCGGTCGGTCACCTCGAAGCGCCAGTGGCCGGCGTGCAGGCGCACGGCCAGGGTCACGTCGTCTGGCGTGCTGCCGGATTCATGGGCATTTTTCAGCAGGTTGATCAAGGCCTGCTCGACCTGGCCCGCGTCGAAGCGACCAGGCTCGTGCGGCAGCGCACCCGCCGGCGTGAAGGCACTGTGCGCGGCCAGGCCGTCGAGGAAGTCGCGCCACACAACCCTGCCCAATCGGGGCTGGGGCAGCTTGGCGAAGCGCGCATAGCTGGAGAGAAAGGCATGCAGGTGAGCGGCACGCTCGCCGATCCGCTCGAAGACCTGCGGCAAGCGCTCGGCCTGGCCGCGCCGGGCCAGCTCGGCGCCGCTGTGCGCCAATGACGAGATCGGCGCCAGCGAGTTGTTCAGCTCGTGGCTGATGACGCGGATGACCCGCTTCCAGGTCGCCACTTCCTCGCGCGCCACCTCACGCGTCATGTGCCGCAACAGGATCAGCCGGTGCGGGGTGCCCTGCAGCAGCAGGGTCTGCTGCGACAGGTGAAAGTGTTCTTCGTGGCCAGCGCCGTCGGCGAGCGAGAACAGCTGGTCCTGCGGGCTTTGCAGTGCTGCGCGCAGGTCGGCCGGTGCGCCAGCCAGCACCTCGTCGAGAGCCAAACCGACCAGGCCGCGGCCATGCGCCAGCATCTGACGGGCCGCGATGTTGGCGTAGACGATCTGCCCCGGCAGGCTGCACAGCAGCAACGCCAACGGCGTGTTCTGCACCACGGTGTCGAGCAGCAACTCGCGCTGGGCGAGTTGCTGGCGTTGCTCACGCAGGGCCTGGCCCAGCTCGCTGTGCAGGCGCAACAGTTCGCCCAGCTCACCCTGGCCTTGCGCGCGGATCGACATGCTGAAATCGCCCTCGCGGTAGCTCAGGACCGCGCCTTGCAGCGCGCGCAGCAGGCGGCTCAGTGGGGCGGTGGCCTGCACGGCCAGCACCCAGTACAGCGGCAGCAGCAGCAGCGCGGTGATGGCGAAGGCTGGCGCGCTGCCGCTGGCCGGGGCGGCCGGCACCCAGGGCAGGGCGCGGTGCAGCGCGACCAGCATCTGCGGCAAGGGCCAGGCCACGATGCCGGCGTACACCCCGCCGGCCAGCGACGCCGCGCACAGCAGCAGGGCCCACAGGCGCGCCTGCAGGCTGCCGGCGACCGCGCGCAAGCCCATGCGGCTCAGCCTGCGGCGTTCGGGACTGCGGGGGCGGCCTCGGTCGCCAGGCCGTAGCGCTCCATCCGCCGGTACAGCGCCTGGCGCGACAGGCCCAGGGCCTGCGCCGCGCGGCTGACCACGCCATGCGCGTCGGCCAGGGCTGCCAACACGGCGTCGCGGCTGGGTTCGTTGAGATCGCGGGCGCCGGCGGCGGGTCGGCCGGGTGCCTCGATCTGCAGGTGGATCGGCTGGATCATGCCGTCGCCGGCCAGGAGCGCGGCGCGGGACATCACGTTCTTCAGCTCGCGCACGTTGCCGGGCCAGCCGTGGGCCAGCAGCGCGTCGCGCGCGCCCTCGCTCAGGCGGCCCATCGCCCCGCCGAGGAAATGGGCCGCCAGTGGCAGGACGTCGTCGCGGCGTTGTGCCAGGGCCGGTACCCGCAGCTCGAACACGTTGAGCCGGTAGTACAGGTCTTCGCGGAAGGTGCCGGCCGCCACCATGGACTTCAGGTCGGCATTGGTGGCGCTGATGATGCGCACGCTGGACTCGCGCGTCCTGCTCGAGCCCAGGCGTTCGAAGCGGCCGGTCTCCAACACGCGCAGCAACTTGACCTGGCCGGCCAGCGGCAGGTTGCCGATCTCGTCGAGGAACAGCGTGCCGCCATGGGCTGCTTCGAAGCGGCCTTCGCGGGCGCGGTGGGCACCTGTGTAGGCGCCGCTGTCGGCGCCGAACAGCTCGGCCTCGATCAGGTCGCCCGGCAAGGCACCGCAGTTCAACGCGACGAAGGGGCCGCTGCGGCGCGGCGAATTGGCGTGCACCAGCGTGGCCACGTGTTCCTTGCCGCAGCCGTTCGGGCCGGTGATCAGCACCGGCAGATCCGTGCGCGCCACCTGCCCGGCCAGCTCCAGCATGGCCAGCATGGGCTCGGACTGGAAGACCAGGCCGTCCAGGTTGATGCGGCCTTGCAGAGCTTCGCGGCGCGCGCGTCGCTCCTGCCGAGCGCGGTTCAGCTCACGCGTCGAATCGGCCAGCTCCAGCAGGTTTTCGACGGTGGCCAGCAGCTTCGCATCGTCCCAGGGCTTGGCCAGATAGTCGGCCGCGCCGGCCTTGACCAGCTCGACAGCGCTCTCCAGCCGCGTCCACGCAGTCAGCAGAATCACCGGCAGATCCGGGCTGCGCTCGCGCAGCGCGCGGAAGAGCGCGACGCCCTCGTCGCCCGAGGTGGTGTCGGCGCTGAAGTTCATATCCTGGATCACCAGGTCGACCGGCTCGCGCAATGCCAGCGCCAGCCCCTCGGCCGGCGTGCTGGCACACAGCGCGCGGATGTCGCGCAGCGACAGCAGCAGCGCCAGCGCCTCGCCGACGCTGGGCTTGTCGTCAATGATCAGGACGGTGTGCATGCGCCGCCCAGCATATCAAGCGGCAAGCGCTTGCGGCTCAGGATCGCAGCGCCGCCACCGGCGGCAACGCCGCGGCCCGGCGCGCCGGCGCCAGCACCGCCAACTGCCCCAGCGCCCACAGCGCCAACGCGCCAGCCGGCAGAAAGTACAAGGGCAGGCGCGGCAACTCATAGCTGGTCATCAACACCAGGCTCAGGCCGAACGCGCCGACCATGCCCAGCACGATACCGACCGTGGACAGCAGGAAGTTCTCGAGCTGGAAGTAGCGCAGGATCTGGCCCCGCGTGGCACCGAGCGCGCGGCGCGTGCCGATCATTCGGGTGCGTTGCTGCACCCAGAAGCTGGCCAGGCCGACGATGCCGAAGGCCGTGACCACCATCAGCGCGACGATCACGCCGCCCATCAGCCAGGCCATCGAGCGGTCTTGAGCATAGTAGGCAGCGCGCATGTCGGTGAGCCGCTTGCCACCGGTGGCGATGCGGGTCGCGTCGATGCGCTCGACGGCGGCCGATGCGGCCTTCAGCACCGCGTCGCGCTGAGCCGGCTCGGTGCGCAGCAGGTAGAAGCCGCTGCGGAAATTGGGCCGAAGCGGGAAGAGCATGGCGTAGCCATCGTTGTTCTCGGCCTTGCCTGGGTACGGGTGCGTCAGGCGCTCGACCACGCCCACTACGGTGGAAGGCGACTCGTCGAACACATAGATGGCCTGGCCCAGCGCCGATTGGCCCGGGAAGAGCTTCTCGGCCATCGCCCGGTTGATGATCACCTGGCCGACGCTGGGCACGGCCAGCTTGTCGAACTCGGTGCCGGACTGATACTCCTCGGGCTTGAAGTCGCGCCCTTCGGTCAGCTTCAGCCCCAGCGTGGCCAGCGCACCCTCGCCGCCCACGTACTGGGCGGCGACGATGCGCGAGGCGTTCTTGTCGGGCGTCTTCGCCACGCCGCTGTTGTTGCTGTTGTCACCGTAGACGATCTGGTTGAGCAGCGCGGCGCTCTTCACGCCCGGCAGGCTGCGCAGGGATTGCATGTCTTGCGTGCTCAGCTCGTCGGCGTCGCCTGCGCCGCCGGTGCCACGCACGCGCAGCATCACCAGCTCGGCCTCCGGCAGGCCGCTGTCCTGGTTCAGCACTTCGAGCCTGTTGCTGATCAGGTGCAGTGCGTTGCAGACGATGGCGCTGGTCAGCGCAATTTCGATGACGATCAGGCTGGCCGCCGTCTTGTGGCGGCGCAGGGTCGACAGAATGGGCATCAGGTCCATGGCGTCCTTGTCCTCTCTCGCTATTGCGTCTTGAGCTGTTGGGCTGGCGTGACGCCCGCGGCGTGCCAGGCGGGCAGCAGGCCGGCGACGAGGCTGGCCAGCAGCGCCAGGCCCAGCGTCAGCGCCAGCATTGGCCAATCCATCTGCGCCAGCGCTGCGTATTCGGCCGGGCTCTGGCGCACCAGCCACAGGCCTGCGGCTGCCAGTAGCAAGCCCAGCAGGCCGCCCGCCAGGCCCAGCGTGCCGGCCTCTACCAGGAACTGGCTGAAGATCGCGCCGCGGGTGGCGCCCAGCGCACGGCGCACGCCGATCTCGCCCGAGCGGCGCAGGCACTTGGCCAGCAGCAGGCCCACGGTGTTGGTCAGGCAGACGAGCAGGAAGCCGAAGGCCAGCCAGAGCTGAAGCCGAACGTCACCCGGCAGCACCTGGCGATAGACCAGCCAGTCCATCACGTTGCGCAGGCGCACGTTGGCGGGCCGCTCGAAGCGCCCGGCACGGCGCTGCTCTTCGGAGTACTGCGTCAGGTAGTTGCGAAACGCCGGGGCTTGGTCGGCCGACTCCAGTTCCACCCAGTACTGGATCCAGCTGCACGGTGTGTTCAGATCGCGCGGGCTGGCGCCTGCCGTATTGCCCCAGCAATCCATGTTTCCCGAGGCACCGAGCTTCAGGGCGATGGCCGTCGAGAACGGCGCAAACAGGTCTTCCGACTTCTCGTAGTTGCCCATCGTCAGGTCGTAGTAGTGCGGTACAGGCCGCCACTCCTTCAGCACGCCGACCACCCGCATGGACACCCGGCGAACCATCAGCTCGCGGCCCACACTGTTCTCGCCACCGAAGATCTTGTCGTTCAACGATTGGCTGATCACCACCACCCGCGCCTGGGCGCTGTCGGCCGCCGCATCCCAGCCGCTGCCGTAGAGGAACGGGGCCTCGAACATGGCGAAGAAATCCGCCGAGGTGTAGCGCGCCGAGGCCACGATGGGCTTCATGCCGGCCGTTTCGGGCTGCACCGGCACGTGGGCGCCGGTCATCATCACCTGGCGCTTGGCATGCGCGGCACGCAGCAGGGTTTCGGCATCGAAGCGGGTGAGCTGAAAAGTCGGCTCCTGGCCAGGCTGGTAGTCGATCATGTTGGCAGCATCGAGCTCCACGTTGAACAGCCTGTCGCTCTTGCCGGGGATGGGGTCGCCGGACAGCACGTGATAGACGGTCAGCGTGGTCATGCAGGCACCGATGCCCAGGCCGAGCGCCAGGATCATCAGCAGGCTGAGGGCGCGCGCGGACTTGAAGCTGCGCAGCGCGAGGTCGAAGTAGTAGGCGAGCATCAGGTGGTCCCCTTCGGTGGTGCTGTCTCTAGCCATTGATTGACGGCGGCGAGCTCCGGCTCGCCGAGTGCGCCTGCTGCTTGTTGCAGCAGCAGGCGGGCCAGCACATAGCCGTGGCGCGCCTGGTCGTGCGCGCTCTGCGCGGCGGCCTGGGTCTGGATGGCGAGCAGAAGGTCGGTCATGCTGCGCGTGCCCAGGCCCTGGCCGGCACGTGTCGAGGCCAGTGCGCGGTCGGCAGCCGTCACCGCCTCGCGCGTGCTTTCCATCTGCGCCAGCCCGGACAGCACGGCCTGGTACTGTGCCTGGGTTTCTCGGATGAGCGCGCGACGCGCGGCCTCCAGATCCTCACGCAGGGCGTCGCGTTGGTAGGCCGCCTGGCGGACCTGCGATTGCGTGGCGCCGCCGGCGAACAGCGGCACGGTCAGGCGAAGCGCGAGCTGAGTCGTCCCGCGGCCGCGGTCGACCTCCAGCACGCCCGAGCCGCCGCTGCGTGTGCTGTCCAGCCCGGCGCTGAGCGTGGGCCAGTGGGCGGCGCGGGCGGCGCCGATGCGCTGCTCGCTGGCCGTCAGCCCCATCGTCTGCGATTGCAGCAGCGGGTTGGCGCGAAGGGCCCGCTCCACCCAGGCCTGCGGTTGCGCAGGGTCGGGCGGCACGGCAGGCAGCACCGGCGCCAGCGGCCGCAGCTCGCCCGGCGGCTGGCCGGTGATCTGGGCCAGCGCCTCGCGCGCGTCGGCCAGGGCCTGCGCGGCCTGCACGGTGCTGCCCCGCGCGAGGGCATGGTAGGCGCGCGCCTGGTCCAGATCCACCTGCGCCGACAGGCCCACCTTGAAGCGGTCTTGCGCCTGCTTCACCTGGGTGGCGAAGGCGGCTTCGTTGGCCTGCGTGGTGGCCAGCGCCGCCTGTGCCGACAGCACGCCGAAGTAGGCGCGGGCGACGCGGGCGCAGAGGTCTTGCTCGGCGGCACGCACCCGCGCGTCTTGTGCGGATTCCAACGTGCGTTCGGCATCCCAGGTGCGAAGGCGGCCAAGGTCGAACAAGGTCTGGCTGAGGCTGCTGCCGACCTGGTCGACACGCGTGCCGTCTCGCTGGTTGCGCGAGACGCTGGCGTCGGCCTGCCATTGCGGCAGCAGCGCGGCGCGGGCTTGCACGGCCAGCTCGCGCTGCGCGCCGCGCTGGGCGTCGGCGGCGGCCAGCACCGGGTCGGCCGCACGCGCCTGCGCATAGACCTGCAGCAGGTCTTCGGCGCAGGCCGCCTGGGCCCCGCCCAGCAACAGCGCGATGAACGCGAAGCGAAGGCGCATCGTCAGGCCGCCGTGGCAGGGCTGGGGCGCAGCAGGGCCGGGTCCAGGTGCAGCTCGGCGGCGATGTCCACCACCTGGCCGTCGATCACGTGCACGTTGCGCTGCGCCCGCGCGGCGAGCTGCGGGTCGTGCGTGACCATCACGATGGTCGAGCCCTCTCGGTGCAGCTCTTCGAGCAGGTCCATCACGCTGCGCGCCATCTGGCTGTCCAGGTTGCCGGTGGGCTCGTCGGCCAGCAGCAAGCGCGGCTCGCCGGCCAGCGCGCGTGCGATCGCCACCCGCTGCTGCTGCCCGCCCGAGAGCTCGCCCGGGTAGTGCCGCGCGCGGGCCGACAGGCCCACCCGCGCCAGTGCATCGGCAGCGCGCTTCTTGCGATCGGCCGTTGCGAGGCCACGGTAGCGCAGCGGCACCTCGATGTTGTCGAGCACGTTCAGATCGGGGATGAGGTTGAAGGCCTGGAAGATGAAGCCGATCTTCTGGTTGCGGATGCGCGAGCGCTGGTCATCGCCCATGCGGCTCACGTCCACGCCGTCGAGCTGGTAGCTGCCGCCGCTGAAGGCTTCCAGCAGGCCGGCGATCGTCAGGAAGGTGGTCTTGCCCGAGCCCGACGGACCGGTGACGGCGACGAACTCGCCGGGGCGCACCTCGAGGTTGAAGTCACGCAGGGCATAGGTCTCGACCATCTCGGTGCGGTAGACCTTGGACAGGGATTTCATCGTGAGCATGGCGGTTCCCATTCGGTGGAGCAGGCGTTCAAGAGCATCAGGGGCTGATCGCGACGCGCTCGGCGCCGCGGAAGTTGTCGGTGCCGGAGGTGACGATGCGTTCGCCGGGCTTCAGGCCTTCGAGCACTTCGACCTTGGCCAGGCTTTGCGCGCCCAGGCGGATGGCGCGCTTCTCGGCCATGCCGTCGTGCAGCACATAGGCGACACGGCCACCGCCCTCGTCGACGAAGCTGCCGCGCGCCACGGTCAGCACGTTGTCGCGGTGGTCCAGCAGCACGCGCACTGACAGGCGCTGGTTCTGCCGCAGTTGCTCGGGCACCGGGCCGTCGAAGCGCAGGCGTGCCGCGACCTCGTTGTTCACGACTTCGGGCGAGACCGAGCTGACGCGGCCCTTGAAGTGCTGGCCGTTGCCGCCAATCTCGCCGGGCATGCCGGGCTGCAGCTCGCGGGCAAAACTTTCGGCCACCTGCATCTGCACTTCGAGTTGCGACAGGTCGATCACCGACATCAGCTTGGCGTCCTTGGTGACGCTCATGCGCTCGGCGATGAAGAGCTGGCCGACCTGGCCATCCACCGGCGAGCGCACGGTCAGCTCGTCCTGCTGGCGCTGCATGTCCTGCACCAGCAGTTGCTGGCGCTCGAAGGCCTGGCGCTTGGCCTGCAGCTCGAAGCGGGTGGCATCATCCTTCAGGCTCAGTCCCTCCTGCGCCTGCTTCAGCGCCACCTGCGCGCGCGCCACGGCGTCGCGCGCCTGGTCGACCTGCATGCCGGCGGTGGCCCCCGCATCGAAGGCCTGGGTCTGGCGCGCGAGGTCGTTCTGCGCGGTCTTGTAGGCGATGGTGGCGGTGTCGAGCTGGCCTTGGGCCTGGGCCCGCTGCTGGCGCGCGTCGGCCTCGGCGCGCAACTGCTCGCTTTTCAGCGCATCGGCGTTCGAGCGCTCCTGTGCCACACGGGCGGCGAGTTCGGGGCTGGCGATGCGGGCCAGCACCTGGCCGCGCTTGACCGGGTCACCGGCCTGCACCAGCAGGCTCACGGTGCCTGCGTTGCCGGCGTACAGCGTGGGGCTGACGGCGGCGACGACCTTGCCTTCGCCGGCCACGTCGCGCACGAGCGTGCCGCGCTCGACCTCGGCCACCGCCAGCCGCGCGAGACTCACCGAGTTCTGCGCCGACAGCCCGCGCGACAGGGCCGGCCAGACCCAGGCGACCAGCGCGATCAGCATCAGGCCGCCGGCACCGGCCAGCACCAGCGCGCCGCGGCGCCGCCACAGGGGTGGCGGGGCGATGACCCGGTCTTGCGCGGAGGTGTCACGGATCATGGGGTGTCCAGCGATGGCGATGCGCTGGCAAGTGCAAGCGGCGTACCACCTTGGCGGCAGACGCTGGGGCCTTTCAAATCAAGCACTTGGCATCGCGGGCGACGCGGGCCGGGCTGTCCGCGGACACCATGGCGGACAGTCCGGGCGGACATGGTCGCCCCTTGCCGGCGGATTTCGGTGGGCGGCGACCGGGCCGCGTGCGAGCATCGGCCATGAGCCCAGCATTCGATGTGATCGTCTTCGGCGCCTCCGGCTTCACCGGCCGCCTGGTGGCGGAGTACCTGAACAACACCTATGGCGTGGGTGGCGCGGTGGCCTGGGCCATGGCTGGGCGTAACCTGGCCAAGCTGGCTGCGGTGCGCGATGGTCTGGGCATCGCCGCCACGCTGCCGCTGATCGCCGCTGACGCGGCGGACGCCCCCTCAATGGATCAACTGGTTCGCCAGGCCAAGGTGGTCATCACCACGGTCGGCCCCTACCAGCGCCATGGCGAACCCCTCATCACCGCTTGCGCGCGGGCCGGCACCGACTATGTGGATCTGTGTGGCGAGCCGTTGTGGATGGCGCAGATGATCCCGAAGCTGCAGGACCGGGCCGCAGCCAGCGGCGCGCGCATCGTGTTCTCCTGCGGGTTCGACTCCATCCCTTTCGACCTGGGCGTGGTCTTTCTGCAGGACGAGATGCAGCGCCGCTTCGGCGCGCCGGCCACGCGCGTGCGCTGCCGGGTGCGGGTGATGAAGGGCACGATGTCCGGCGGCACCGCGGCCAGTGCGCTGGCCACCTTCGAGCGCATGGCGGCAGAACCGGGCCTAGCCAGCACGATGGCCGACCCCTTTGCCCTGACGCCTGGCTTTCGTGGCCCTGCCCAGCCCGAGGGTGACTCGGCCCAGTACGACGAGGTCGCCGAGGGCTGGACCGGGCCCTTCGTGATGGCCACGATCAACACCAAGAACGTGCACCGCACGAACGCATTGCGCGGCCATCCCTGGGGACGGGACTTCGTCTACGACGAACGCATGCTGACCGGCACCGGCCCGCACGGTGCCCAGCGCGCACGGGTGTTGGCGCGCAACGCCAAGCTGCAGAACCTGCTGCTGGGGCTGGGGCCTGCCAGGGCGCTGATCCGCCGCTTTGCACTGCCCCAGCCCGGCCAGGGGCCCGATCGGGCGGCGCGCGAGGCCGGCCGCTACGAACTGCTGTTCATCGGGCAGACGGCCGACGGGCGCTCGCTGCGGGCCGTGGTCAAGGGGGACCGCGACCCGGGCTATGGCTCGACCTCGAAGCTGATCGCTGAGAGCGCCCTGTGCCTGGTGCAGGAGGTGGACCGCTCGGCGACGCCCGGCGGCGTCTGGACGCCGGGTGCGGCCATGGGTCTCGCGGCCGTGCGCAGGCTGCAGGCCCGGGCGGGCCTGAGCTTCGAGATCGAGGGCTGACCGGCGTCAGATCGCGAGGATCTTCTTCGCCTCGCCCAGCGCCTTCATCGAATCGTCGTGCTTGCCGGCCTTGTGGGCGGCTTCGCCATCGGCGCGCAGTTGCTTGACCTTGGCGGCGTCGGCATCGCTGAGCTTGGGCTGGGTGGCCAGCTTGGCGTCGATGGCCTTCATCTCGTTCGGGCAGTTGTGGGCGAGTGCGGTGCCAGCAGCAAGCGCAAGAGCGGTGGCGATCAGGATGGATTTCATGGGGTGTCCAGTGGATGCCGTGAAGGGCCTGCAATCTAGCCCGCGGCCCGCCCCCATGCAAATCGGTACCGCGTTCACCACGCCTTGTGTGATGGGATTGCGGTGGTGCGCCGAGCCACGTTGTTTCACAGCGAATCGAACTGTTTCGTCGCCAGGGGTGCGACAAGTGCCCTCGCATCGGTCACACTCCATCGCTATGGTGCATTGCAACAATGGTGGTTCCCGATGATCCAGCTGATCGACGTGGTCGAGTTCGATGGCGTGGAGAAGTCCATCGTCAAGGGCGAGGCGCTCAAGCGCGCCGTGCTGGTGCAGGATGCGGGCCGCAAGGACGACCTGTTTGCCTTGCTGATGGTCGACGACCAGCGCGCCGTGCTGGTGACGCAGGGCAAGCTCAGCTTCAACACCACGGGCGCCGGCATGCTGAGGCTGCAGACCTTTCGCGTGCAACTCGACAAGACGAACATCCGCACGAAGGAGCTGCGCTTCTGCGCGGCTGGCAGCTACGACGCCCAGGTGGCGGGGGCCCGGGTCTTCGACCCGCAGTGCTTCGTCGAGCCGAGCTTTCCGGATCTGGTCGAGCGCTTCACTGGTTGGCGCAGCGGGCGCGCCAGCTGGTGAGGCCGCTGCGGCCTACCACTCGCGCAGCTTGACGCGCAGGCGGGCGATCGACTGGCTGTGCAGCTGGCACACGCGCGACTCGGTCACCTTCAGCACGGCGGCGATCTCTTTCAGGTTCATGTCGTGCTCGTAGTACATGCTCATCACGTACTGCTCGCGCTCGGGCAG
>JADMKA010000202.1 GCA_018780145.1 Vitreoscilla sp.
CCTTCAAGTTCGGCCCGGCCGAGTACTTCTCGCTGATGGTGCTGGGCCTGATCGGCGCGGTGGTGCTGGCCTCGGGGTCGCTCGTCAAGGCGATCTGCATGATCCTGCTGGGCCTGCTGCTCGGCCAGATCAACACCGACGTGATCTCCGGCGTGCCACGCTACAGCTTCGACATCGCCGAGCTGACCGACGGCATCGGCTTCGTCACCATCGCGATGGGCGTGTTCGGTTTCGGCGAGATCATCGCCAACCTCGGCCGCCCGGCCGAGCACCGCGAGGTGTTCACCAAGCACGTGAGTGGCCTGTGGCCCACCAAGCAGGATTTCAAGGACGCCTTCCCGGCGGTCTTGCGCGGCACCGCGCTGGGCTCCATCCTCGGCGTGCTGCCCGGTGGCGGGGCGCTGCTGGCCTCTTTCGCCGCCTACACGGTCGAGAAGAAGACCAAGGGCCGCGCCGGCGAGGTGCCGTTCGGCCAGGGCAACATCCGCGGCATCGCGGGCCCGGAATCGGCCAACAACGCCGGCGCCCAGACCTCGTTCATCCCGATGCTGACGCTGGGCATCCCGCCGAACGCGGTGATGGCGCTGATGGTCGGCGCGATGACCATCAAGGGCATCCAGCCCGGGCCGCAGGTGATGACCAGCAACCCCGAGCTGTTCTGGGGCCTGATCGCCTCCATGTGGATCGGCAACGCGATCCTGGTGATCCTGAACCTGCCGCTGATCGGCATCTGGATCAAGCTGCTGACCGTGCCCTACCGGTTGCTCTACCCGGCGATCCTGGTGTTCTGCTGCATCGGCCTGTACACGCTGAACAACAACAACTTCGATGTCTACATGGCCACGATGTTCGGTGTCGTCGGCTACCTCTTCTACAAACTGGGCTGCGAGCCGGCGCCCCTGCTGCTCGGCTTCATCCTCGGCCCGATGATGGAAGAGAACCTGCGCCGCGCGCTGCTGCTGTCGCGCGGCGACTGGACCACCTTCGCCACCCGCCCGTTGTCCGCCGGCCTGTTGCTGGCCGCCACGGCGATGATCGTGGTGGTGCTGCTGCCGTCGATCAAGAACAAGCGCGCAGAGGCCTTCCAGGACGCCGATTGAGCGTGTCCATGCACTGAACTCGAATGCCCCGCCTTGTGCGGGGCATTTGCTTGTGCGCCCACCATCGCATCGATGAGCACCACGCCGCCCACCGCCGAGCCCTCCGCATCCGCGCTGGCACCGTTCGCCACGCCGGTTTTCCGCATGCTGTGGCTGGCCTGGCTGGCCGCCAACGTCACGATGTGGATGAACGACGTGGCGGCGGCCTGGTTGATGACCACGCTGACCGACAGCCCGGTGCTGGTGGCCCTGGTGCAGACGGCATCCACCTTGCCGGTGTTCCTGCTGGGCCTGCCCAGCGGCGCGCTGGCCGACATCCTCGACCGGCGCCGCTACTTCGCCGCCACCCAGCTCTGGGTGGCGCTGAACGCGGTGGTGCTGGCCGTGCTGTCGCTGGCGGATGCGCTGACCGCGCCGCTGCTGCTGGCGCTCACCTTCACCAACGGCATCGGCCTGGCGATGCGCTGGCCGGTGTTCGCCGCCATCGTGCCGGACATCGTGCCGCGCCATCACCTGCCGCAGGCGCTGGCGCTGAACGGCATCGCGATGAACCTGTCGCGCATCGTCGGGCCGGTGGTGGCCGGGGCCATCCTGGCGGCCTTCAGCAGTGCCTGGGTGTTCGTGCTCAACGCGGTGCTGGCCTTCATGGCCTTCCTGCTGATCCTGCGCTGGAAATCCCAGCACAAGGAGAGCGCGCTGCCCGGCGAGCGTTTCGTCGGCGCCATGCGGGTGGGCTTCCAGCATGTGCGTGAGTCGCCGCGCATGCGGGCGGTGTTGCTGCGCATCTTCCTGTTCTTCCTGCAGTCCACCGCCCTGATGGCGCTGCTGCCGCTGATCGCGCGCCAGTTGCACGGCGGTGGCCCGGGCACCTTCACCGTGATGCTGGCCTGTCTGGGCGGCGGCGCCGTGGTGGCGGCGCTGTGGTTCCCGAAGCTGAGGGCCCGCTTCGACCGCGACCAGTTCGTCCGCTACGGCACCCTGACCCATGCGGTGATGTCGCTGGTGGTGGTTTTCGCGCCCGAGGTCTGGGTGGCGCTGCCAGCCATTGTGATTGCCGGCATGGCCTGGATCAGCACCGCCAACTCGCTGACCATCTCGGCCCAGCTGGCCCTGCCCAACTGGGTGCGGGCGCGCGGCATGTCGATCTACCAGATGGCCCTGATGGGCGGCTCGGCGGCGGGCTCGATGCTGTGGGGCCAGGTGGCCGGCATGAGCAGCGTGCGCAACGCGGTGATCGCGGCCGCCGTCTTCGGCCCGCTGGTGCTGCTGGCCACCCGCCGCGTGTCGGTCGAGGGCGGCGGCGACGAAGACCTCACCCCGGCCTTGCCGGCCAGCCTGCCCGAGGTGGCCATCGACGTGGAGCCCGACGACGGCCCGGTGATGGTCACGGTGGAGTACCACATCGACCCCGCGCGTGCGGCGGAGTTCTCGCAGGTGATGCAGGCCACCCGCAGCGCCCGCCTGCGCCAGGGCGCGCTGAGCTGGGCCCTGCTGCGCGACACCTCGGTGCCGGGCCGCTACGTCGAGTATTTCCTCGACGAAAACTGGGTCGAGCACCAACGGCGCCACGAGCGGTTCACCGCGAGCGACATCGGTCTTCGGGCGCAGCGCCTCGGCTTCCATCTGGGCGAAGCGCCACCCAAGGTGAAACGCTACGTCGCCGAACGCACGATCGACTGAACAAGAAGCCTCGCGGCGCTGAACGGTGGCAGACTGGCAGCAGGAGACGCACGCGATGAGACACGACTTCCACTGGGCCACCGGCTACCCGTCGACACGATCGCCGGTGTTCGCCCGCAACATCGTTTCGACCTCGCACCCACTGGCGGCACAGGCCGGGTTGCGCATGTTGGCGGCAGGCGGCAACGCGGTCGATGCCGCCATCGCCACCGCGGCGGTGATGACCCTGGTCGAGCCCTGCAGCAATGGCCTGGGCTCGGACGCCTTTGCCATCGTCTGGGACGGCCAGCGCCTGCAGGGCCTCAATGCCTCGGGCCACGCACCGCAAGCCTGGAACCCGGCCTACCACCGCACACGCCACGGTGCGGACGGCAAGGCGCCACCGGCCCGAGGCTGGGACAGCGTCACGGTGCCAGGCGCCGTCTCCGCCTGGGCCGCGTTGTCCTACCGCTACGGCCAGCTGCCTTTCGCGGACCTGATGGCACCGGCCATCGAGATCGCCGAGCGTGGCTACGCGGTGCCGGTGATCGTGCAACAGAAGTGGGCCCTGGCTGCACGGGTGCGCGAGCTGGTGATGCAGCCCGGCTTCGCCGAGACCTTCCTGCCGCATGGCCGCGCCCCGGAGGTCGGTGAGCTGTTCCGGATGCCAGCGGCAGCGCGCACGCTGCGCTCCATCGCCGCCAGCCACGGCGAGGCCTTCTACCGCGGCGAGGTCGCGGCGGCCATCGCGGCCCATGCGCGCGCGAACGGCGGCGCCATGACCGAGGACGATCTCGCCAGCTTCCAGCCCGAGTGGGTCGACACCATCGAGGTGGACTACCGCCACGGTTACCGCCTGCACGAGATCCCGCCCAACGGCCAGGGCATCGCGGCGCTGATCGCGCTGGGCATCCTGCGCCACTTCGACATCGGCTCGCTGGACCCGGACGGCGCCGAGAGCCAGCACCTGCAGATCGAGGCGATGAAGCTGGCCTTCGCCGACACCTACCGCTTCGTCTCCGACCCGGCCACGATGGCAGTCAAGCCCGAGCACCTGCTGGACGATGGCTACCTGGCCGAGCGCGCCCGCCTGGTGAACCCAGGCCAGGCGCAGGACTTCGGTGCCGGCAACCCGGTGAAGGGCGGCACCATCTACCTGACCACGGCGGATGCCTCCGGCATGATGGTCAGCTTCATCCAGAGCAACTACATGGGCTTCGGCTCGGGTGTGGTGGTGCCGGGCTGGGGCATCAGCCTGCAGAACCGCGGGCACGGCTTCCACCTGGACGCCGCCCATCCCAACGTGGTGGCCCCGCGCAAGAGGCCGTTCCACACCATCATCCCGGCCTTCCTGACGCGCGACGGCGAACCGCAGATGAGCTTCGGCGTGATGGGCGGCAACATGCAGCCGCAGGGCCACCTGCAGACACTGGTGCGCATGCTGGACTACCACCAGAGCCCGCAGGCCGCCTGCGACGCCCCGCGCTGGCGCTTCAACCAGGGCCTGCAGATCAACGCCGAATCGAGCATGCGGCGCGACACCGTGGCCGGCCTGCAGGCGCTGGGCCACCAGATCGAGCAGATCAGCGACAGCTACCAGGATTTCGGCGCCGGCCAGTTCATCTGGCGCCAGGGCGATCCGGCCGTCGAGGGCTACGTGGCGGCGAGCGACCCGCGGCGCGACGGTGCAGCGGCGGGGTTCTGAGCGCCGGCCAACGCATGAAGGTCGCCGACTTCCGCCCCGGCTGGCGCACCGATTTCCTGCTGCACCGCTTCGGCGCCGAGGTGCGCGAGCTCGACGATTGCGTGGCCGTGCGCAGCCCGGGCCACGAGGGCTACTTCTGGGGCAACTGCCTGATGATCGCCGACGCGCCGGCCGACGGGGATCTGGCGCACTGGCTGCAACGCTTCGAGCAGGAGGTCGCGCACGGCCGCCCCGGCGTGCGTCATGTGGCGATCGGCGTCAACAGCCTGCCGCCCGCGCCGGATGCCCTGCCGGCCTGGCGCGCGGCCGGCTTCGACATCGTCGAGACCGCCACGATGCGCCTGCAGCCGGGCCAGCTGCACACGGCACCGGAGGCCAGCGCGGCGCGGCTGCAGCTTCGCCCGATCGACTTCGGCAGCGAGCTCGATGCCATCGTCGCGCTGCAGGTGGCGGACCCGCAGGGTTTCGAGCCCGAGGGCTGGGCACGCTTCTGCCGCAAGCAGATGGAGCGCTTCGCTCTGATCCACGAGGCAGGCCTGGGCGAATGGTTCGGCCTGTGGTGCGGTGACACCTTGGTGGCCGATTGCGGGCTGCTGCGCGACGGAGGCCTCGGCCGCTTCCAGAACGTGCTCACCCACCCGGACTGGCGCCGCCGCGGCCTGTGCCGCACGCTGGTCCACGGCGTCAGCCAGTGGGGTTTCGACCACTGGGGCCTGGGTGAGCTGCTGATGTGCGCCGACCCGGGCGACGTGGCGATCCACATCTACGAGTCGGTCGGCTTCCAGCGGTTCGACAGCGAATGGGGCCTGCAGCGCAACCCGCCGGAGGACCAGGCCGCGCGGCGCAGCGTGCGGCTCGAGCGCGATGCCGGCGAGGGCACGGCGTGACCGCTGCCGCACTGGCCGCGCCAGCCTCGCGCTGGACTGGCCTGCTGCTGGCGCTGGCGGGCTCGATCGCCTTCTCCGGCAAGGCCATCATCGTCAAGCTGGCGTACCGGCATGGCGTAGACGCGGTCACCTTGATCATGTACCGCATGCTGTTCGCGCTGCCGATGTTCATGGCACTGGCCTGGTGGGCCGGCCGCGGCAAGCCGGCCTTGACGAGGCGCGAGCTGCTGGCATTGCTGGGCCTGGGCTTCAGCGGCTACTACCTGGCCAGCCTGCTCGACTTCATGGGGCTGGCCCTGATCAGTGCCAGCCTGGAGCGGCTGATCCTGTACCTCAACCCGACCATCGTGCTGGCCCTGTCGGTGCTGTTCCTCGGCCGGCGGGTGCAGGCGCGTGAAGGGGTGGCGATGGCGGTCAGCTACGCCGGCGTGGTGTTGGTGCTGGGCCAGGAGCTGAGCCTCAGCGGCAGCCACGTGGTGCTCGGCGCGGCGCTGGTCTTCGGCAGCGCGCTCAGCTATGCCATCTACCTGGCCATGAGCGGCCAATGGGTGCGCCAGATCGGCTCGATGCGGCTGGCCGGCTGGGCCGGCAGCGTGGCCTGCCTGTTCTGCATCGCGCATTTCCTGGTCTTCAACCCGCTGTCGGCGGCGCAGGTGGCCGAGCCGGTGCTGTGGCTGTCGCTGCTCAACGCCACGGCCTGCACGGTGGCCCCGGTGTGGATGGTGATGATGGCCATCGAGCGCATCGGCCCCACACTGACCGCGCAGACGGGTATGGTCGGGCCCTTGAGCACGATCACGATGGGCGTGTGGTTCCTGGGCGAGCCGTTCACGCCGCTGATCCTGCTCGGCACCGCATTGGTGTTGGCCGGGGTGTGGCTCCTGGCAAGCACCAAGTAGCGATCAACGAGGAGTGGCGATGGATCTGGGTGTGAAGGGCAAGTGGGCATTGGTCTGCGCGGCGAGCAAGGGCCTGGGCAAGGGCTGCGCGGCGGCGCTGGCCGCCGAAGGCGTGAACGTGGTGATCACGGCGCGCGGGCTCGAGGCCCTGCACGAGACGGCGGCCGAGCTGCGCCGGGCGCACCCGGGCATCGAGGTGCGGCCGGTGGCCGGCGACATCACCACCGCGCAGGGCCGGGCCGACGCGCTGGCCGCGGCGCCGCAGGTGGACATCCTCGTCAACAACGCGGGCGGGCCACCCCCGGGCGACTTCCGCCACTGGTCGCGCGAGGATTGGCTGGCCGCCATCGACGCCAACATGCTGACCCCCATCGAGCTGATCAAGGCCACGGTGGACGCGATGGCGCAGCGCGGCTTCGGCCGTGTGGTCAACATCACCTCGGCAGCGGTGAAGGCGCCCATCGACACGCTGGGCCTGTCCAACGGTGCGCGCAGCGGGCTCACCGGCTTCGTCGCCGGCCTGGCCCGCCAGCCCAAGCTGGCCGGCCGCAACGTGACGATCAACAACCTGCTGCCCGGCCCCTTCGACACCGACCGCCTGCGCAAGACCGTGCAGGCCGCCGCCGCCGCCCAGGGCCGGCCGCAGGAGTCGGTGTGGGAGCAGCGGCGCCTGAACGTGCCGGCGCAGCGCTACGGCACGGCGGAGGAGTTCGGCGCCGCCTGCGCCTTCCTGTGCAGCACACACGCCGGCTACATCACCGGGCAGAACTGGTTGATCGATGGCGGTCTCTATCCGGGGACGTTCTGACCATGGACGCTGCGAAGCCGCTGAGCGCGCCTCAGCACCACAAGCGGTAGGGCCAGAACGCCTCCTCGGTCAGCATGCGGCGCCGCAGATCCTCGGGGCTGAAGCCTGACAGCCGCCGCGTTTCGCGGCACAGGTGAGACTGGTCGGCGTAGTCGGTGTCGGCCGCGATCTCGGCCCAGTTGACGGCTGCGCCGGCATCGCTGGCCGCCACGGCCAGGAAGGCACGCTCGGCGCGGGAGACGGCGCGCAGCTCGCGCATCGGCAGGCCGGCCCAGGCCTTCACCCGGCGTTCGATCTGGCGCAGGCTGCGGCCGGAGGCGCTGGTGGCGGCACGCACGGCGAGGGCCTGCGCCCACTCGGCGTAGCGCTGCGCAGCCGGCCGCTGTGGCGCGAGCGCCGCCCAGCGCGGCCGCAGGAAGGCCTCGATGCACGCCAGCCGCGCGTCGTCGTCCATGTCGGCGTGCAGGCTCATCGCCCACAGGAACCAGTCTGGCGGCAGCAAGGCCTCGGCAGGCACCACGTGGTTGACCAGGGCCGCCGCATCGATGCCGGTAAGCGCCTGGAACGCGTCGGGCGGGAACAGCAGCATCAGCGCGTGCACCGGCCCCGTGTTGCGCGTGTGGGTGGGCAGGGTGAACGGCCCGGACAGCATCAAGGGCCCGAGGCAGTAGCCCGGCGGCGGCGCCGAGAAACCGGGCCGGGCCACCCATTCCCCATCGCCCGCGAACCACCAGAAGAGCTTCACCAGCGGCGCGGCGGGAAAGTAGTTTTCGCGTTCCGCGGCGGTCAACTCGCGGCCGCGTGTATCGCGCAGCATCGCGGCGCGCACACAGCCCGCCAGCTCGAGCGGCGGGAGCCAGAGTCGGGTGCCTGCGTCCTCCATCAGGGGCGAGTGTCGCATCCGTTCAAGACCAGGCCGCCGGTGCCAGCGCACCATACGGGCCATGGAACTGACCTGGAACGACCTCCCCGGCCCCGCCACCCGCTGGTGGGGGCTGCCCGTGCTCGCGGCGATGCGGCGCGACTACCTCGGCGTGATCGCCGCACAACGGGGCTGGGGCGATCTGGTGCGGCAGCAGATCCTCAACGAGCGCGCTGTCGATGTGTTCGACCCCGAACTGCTGCGGAAGGTGATGGTGGACCATGCCGACGCGCTGATCCGCTGGGAGCGTGGCCCCGAGGTGTTCTCGGATGGCTTGGGCCAGTCGGTGCTGGTCACCGAAGGGGCCGTCTGGCAGCGCCAGCGGCGCATGCTGATGCAGGCCTTCACGCCCAGGCGTGTGGCGGGTTATGTGGCCCACATGGTCGAGGCCGCCTCGGCCGGGCTGGCGCCCCTTCGGTCTGGCGAGGTGGCGATGGACGGGCTCTTCAGCCACCTGGCCATGGATGTCATCTCGCGCACTCTGTTCAGCGCGCCGATCAGCGGCGACACCCAGGCGGCCGCCGATGCCGTGCAGGTGCTCAGCGAGACCGCGCTGCGCGAGATGTTCTGGCCCATGACCCTGCCGGATTGGCTGCCGCTGCCTGGCAAGGCGGCCAAGCGGAAGTCGCGCCGGCTCATCCACGGGCTGATCCAGGGCCACATCGACGAGCGCCGCCGCCAACCCGATGCGAACAAGACCGATCTGCTCAACATGCTGCTCGCCCTGCGCGACGACGACAGCGGCACGGCGCTGTCCACCCAGGAAGTGTTCGACCAGTGCGTACTGAGCTTTCAGGCCGGGCATGAAACCACTGCCACCGCGCTGCTGTGGTGGAGTTGGCTGATGGCCAGCCACCCGCAAGCGCAGCAGCGCGCCGCCGCCGAGGTGGACGCCGCCCTCTTGGGCCGCCCGCCAGACGCCGACGCCGTGCAAGCCTTGCCGTGGCTCACCGCCACACTCAAGGAGGCGATGCGCCTGTTCCCGCCCGTCGCGGCGATCATGACCCGGCGGCTGACGCGCGAGATCACCCTGGGCGGCGTGCGCCTGCCCGCGCGCACCCTCGTGCGGGTGACGCCCTGGCTGCTGCACCGCGACCCACGCTGGTGGCCGCGCGAGCCGGAGGCTTTCCGGCCCGAGCGCTTCATGCCGGCGACTGGCGGCTGGGCGCCGGATCCGATCTGGCGTGGCGCCTACATTCCGTTCGGCCTGGGGCCGCGCGTGTGTCTCGGGCAGCACTTTGCGCAACTGGAGATGTCCGTGATCGCCGCCATGCTCCTGCAGCGCTTCCGGCTCGCGACGCTCGCCGACACCCCGCCCACCCCGCGCCTGGCCGTCACCTTGCGGCCCGAAGGTGGTTTGCGCTTGAAGCTGGAGGCCCGCGCATGAACCCCTGGCTTCTGGGCGCAGCCGGCTTGAGCGTGCTGATTGCGCTGGCGCATTCGGTGATCGGCGAACAGCGCATCTTCCGGCATCTGCGCCGCGCCGGCCAGGTCGTGCCCACCGAAGGCGGCACCGTGCTGCGCGAGTTCCAGGTTCGCATCCTCTGGGGCGCCTGGCACGGCCTGAGCGCCATGGGTCTGGGTTTGGCTGCCGTACTGGTCTGGCTGGCCCATCCCGCCGCGCAGGCCGTCTCGGCGGGCCGGGTGGAGTGGTGTGTGGCGACGGCCATGGCAGCCACCGGCGTGCTCGTGCTGGTGAGCAACCGCGGTCGCCACCCGGCCTGGGTGGCGCTGCTGGGTTTGGCGGGGCTGGTGCTCGCGAGCCGATAGCAGGCCACGCCGACCCACAGCCCGGCAGCCTCCTAAAACGACGACCCCGGCGTCATCAGAAACGCCGCTTCCTCGGGCGTGGTCTCGCGGCCCAGGATGGCGTTGCGGTGCGGGAAGCGGCCGAAGCGGCGGATCACCTCGCGGTGGCGCTCGGCGAAGCCCAGGTAGTTGTCGAACACCGCGGCTTGCGCGTCGGGTGCCTCGGCGCGCAGGGCCTGCACCAGGGCCACGCAGCGGTCCTGCAGGGCCAGGTCCTCGGCGTGCTCCAGCGGCAGGTAGGCAAAGATCTTCTGCACCGGCAGCAGCGGCGCGAACTGGCCCTGCTCCAGGCCTTGCAGCGTATGCCCGCGGGCCAGCACATCGTGGGCGAAGGCGGCGGGCGTGCCGCGGTGCATGTTGCGCGGGAACTGGTCCAGCAGCACGATCAAGGCCAGGCGGCCCTCGGGCGTCGCGGCCCAGGCGTCGAGTGCCCCGGCTGCCGCCTGCTGCACCAAGGCACCGAAGCGGTCCCGGATCTCCTGGTCCACCGCATCCTGCTTGGACCACCAGCGGCGGGCACAGGCCGGGTCGGTGGCGGACGTGGCCGGCGCATCGCCGAACCAGAAGCCGAGCACCGAGGCCGGGTGGGCTGCGCTCATG
Organism: Vitreoscilla sp.; assembly: GCA_018780145.1. Taxonomy (GTDB): domain Bacteria; phylum Pseudomonadota; class Gammaproteobacteria; order Burkholderiales; family Burkholderiaceae_C; genus Ideonella. Next base: position 10,390 of record JADMKA010000202.1, read on the forward strand.
GCCTGCAAAGGGTCGAGACTTCGCGGCCTTTGAAGGGGATCAGTTGCGGCCGCATGGCGACTCCTTGTTCGAGCGATCGGCGATCAGTCTACGGCGTCTTTGGCCTCGCCGCCCGTCGCTACACTGTCGGGCCGGGCACGGCTGGCAGCGTGCCCGACCCATGGGAGAGAACAGCTTGATCAAGGCAGGCATGGCAGCCGCGCTCCTGCTGTGGAGCGCTGCGGCGGGGGCCGTCACCCAGCGCGGTGACGATCTCTACCGCCGTACGCAACTCGAGGTGGACTGGGTCGCCATCCGCTCGCTCGCCGTCGCAGGGCAGGCCCGGGCGCAGCTCCTGATGGGCTATGCCAGCGAAGAAGGGCTGCTGACCGCCAAGGACCCGAAGAAGGCGGTGGAGTGGTTTCGCCTGTCGGCCGAGCAAGGGCTGGCGGAGGCGCAGGTCGCTCTGGGCTGGCGGTACGACAACGGCTTGGGTGTCGACGCCGACGACGAAGAGGCGGCGCTCTGGTATGCGCGCGCTGCCGATCAGGCGGACACCCAGGGCCAGAACAACCTGGCCGCCATGTTCGAGGATGGCGCCGGCGTCAAGAAGGACCTGGTGGCGGCGCTGGCGCTGTACCGGGCTGCGGCGGACCGTGGCAACCGGATGGCACAGTTCAACCTCTGGCGCTTCTACCGGGACGGTACGGGTGTCGAGAAAAGCGTTCCGGTGGCCGTCGATTGGCTGACCCGTTCGGCCGAACAGGGCTTTGACCGCGCCGCCCTCGAACTCGGGTTCGCCTACGAGAAGGGCAGCGTGGTGGCCACCGATTTCGCGCAGGCGGCCCGTTGGTACCTCGTCGCCGCGAACGCTGGCAACTCCGATGCCCAGTACAACCTGGGGCTGCTCTACGACAACGGCCGTGGTGTGGCAAAGGACCCTGCGGCCGCGCACCGGTGGTACCGGCGCGCCGCGGATCAGGGCGACATGGACGCGGTGAACAACCTGGCGATCCACCACAAGGACGGCCTGGGGGTGCCCAAGGACGTGCCCCGTGCGCTGCAGTTGTACGAGCAGGCTGCGAACCGGGGCAACGCGGTCGCCGCGAACAACCTCGGCGAGATCTACGACGCCGGCATCAGCGTGCCACGGGACGTCGCCAAGGCGCACCACTGGTACGGGCGGGCCAGCGCGTTGGGCAGCGCCAAGGCGCAACTCGCGCTGGGGCTGCTGATCGAGGCCGGCGACGGTGTGAGCCGGGACATCGCGCAGGCGATGAAGCTCTTCACCCAGGCCGCCGAGAGCGGGCTGGCCGAGGCGCAGGCGCACCTGGGTGATCTGCATTTCAAGGGGACGCACGGGCCGCGCGACTACCAGCAAGCGGCGCGCTGGTACCTCGCCTGCGACGCTGACGGTGCCGTGTGGCGCCAGTTCAGGCTGGGCTACCTGTACTCCCGCGGCCTCGGCGTCGACCAGAGCGACAGCGAAGCCTCCCGCTGGTTCCTGCGGGCGGCGGCACAGGGGTTCCCCGCGGCACAGGGCCTCATTGGCCTGCGCTACATCTCGGGCGACGGGCTGCCAGTGGACTATGCCGAGGCGCTGCGCTGGCTGCAGCGTGCGGCCCAGCAGAACGATCCAGATGGTCAATTGGGCCTGGGCTTCCTGTACGAACGCGGCCACGGCGTCGAGCAGGACCCCGCCGCCGCGATGCGCTGGTACAAGCTGGCGGCCGCACAAGGCAACGTGCTGGCCGAGAACAACATCGGCTACCTCTACCAGGAGGGCCTGGGCGTGCCGCAGGACGCCCGCGAGGCCAGGCGCTGGTATGAGCTTGCCATCGAACACGACGACGGCGGCGCCCGCAACAACCTGGGCCTGCTCTACGAAGAAGGCAAGGGGATCGAGCGGGACATCGGCCGCGCGATCCAGCTCTACGTCACCAACGCCGAGAAGGGCAACTGGTGGGCCCAGATCCGGTTGGGCCAGATCTACCAGGAGGGCAGAGGTGTCGAGAAGGACCCGCAGGCGGCGCTGAAGTGGTTCACGATGGCCGCCGACCAGGGGCAGGCGGGCGCGATGGTTCACATCGGGCGGCTGCACGAGAGCGGTGCACTTCTGCCCGGCGCGGGCCGTGCCGAAGCGGCGGCCTGGTACCGGAAAGCGGCCGAGGCCGGCGACGCCGAGGCGTCTCGATTGCTGGAGCGCCTGAACGAGGCGAAGCCCGGCGGCCCCTGACGGGGCCCGGTCAGGGCGCCGTCTTGGCACGCGCCAGCGCGGCGCGGAAGAAGTCGTGCACGCCGGTCTCGCTCATGCGCCGCGCATCGGCCAGCTCGCCGGCACGGGTGGCGTACAAGACGTCTTGCTTCGGGGACAGCAACACCGCGGCCGGGATGCCGGCCTTGATCGGGTTGCCGTACAGCGCGGAGATGTCCAGGTTCCTGTCGAAGCGGCCCACGTCCACCTTCACCACCACGAACTCGCGGTCCATCAGCTCGGCGTTCTTCGGGGCCTTCAGCGCGGTGTCCAGCGCCCGGCAGTCTTCGCACCAGTTGGCGCCGAAGATCACCAGCACCGGCCGCTTGCCCGGCTGTGCGGCAATCAGCGCCTGCTGGACGTCGGCACGCGCGTTGGCAGCTTCGTCATAGGGCAGCGGGGCCGCCCAGGCCGAGGGGGCCAGCGCAGCGACGCAAAGCAGGGTCAACAAGAGCTTGTTCATGGGCGACGCAATTGGACCACGCGGCCGTCGGTGAAGTTGCCCTGCAGGGTCTTGTCGTCGACCTTCTTGAACGTCATCGTCCAGTTCCTGCAGCCGGCCAGCACGCTGGACCGGTTGACCTCGAACACCAATTCGTCGGCCGTGGCCGACTTGACGAGGATCGGTGCCTCTCGGCCCACACAGGGGTTCTTCGACGACTGCGTGGCCACCCGCCAGCTGCCGCCCTGGCCCTGGACCACCACCGTGCCCTCCAGGTCGCTGGTCCGGCTGCCGTCGAACCCCAGGGTCCAGGTGCCGTCCCAGGGGTGCGGCGGCTGGGCGGCCGAGGACAGCGGCAGGCCGATGGCGAACGCGAGGCAGGGGATCCAATGGGGTCGCATGGGGGCTCCTCGTTGGGGGCGGCCAGCCGGATGGGGGAACTCGAACCCCAGATCAGGCCGGGCGCCGTGACGATAACAGGATGCCCGCCAGGATCAGCCCGAAGGCCACGCCGTGGTACCAGCGTGGCGCCTCGCCCAGCATGGCGGCGGACATCAGGGCGGCGAACACGGGGGTCAGGTTGCCGAAGAACGCGGCGACCGCCGGCCCCACGGTGGAAACGCCCAGGCCCCAGCAGCGGTAGGCGATCAGAGAGGGCCCGATGGCCACGTACAGCAGCAGCACCGGCACCCACGGCGACCAGCGCCATTGCGCATCGTCCGCCAGGGCCCATTCCAGCCCGGCACCGGCGCCCGACCAGAACAGCCCGAAGACCACCTGCACCAGCAGGAAGCCGGCCCAATCCCAGTCTGGCCGCTCGGGCGCGCGCATCGACGCGGGCGGCCGCGCCAGCAGCCAGCTGTAGAGCGCCCAGGCGGCAATGGCCAGCAGCATCAGCAGATCGCCCGGCACGAACTGCAGTTCGCTCAGCCGAGCCGGCTCGCCGCGGGCAATGACGAGGGCCACGCCGGCCAGGGACAGCAGCGCACCGACGATCTCGCGCCGCGAGGGGTGCACGCCGTACAACAAGGCCCCGAAACCCAGCATCCAGACCGGCGAGCTGGCGGCGATCAGCGTCACGTTCAGCGGGGTGGAGCTGTGCAGCGCCAGGTACTGCAGCGCGTTGTAGGTGCCCATGCCCAGCAGCCCCAGCAGGGCCAGGTGCGGCCAGCGCGCCCGGATGGCGGCCCGGTCGCGCAGGGCGGCCCGGCCCAGCGGCCACAGCAGCAGGAAGGCCAGCACCCAGCGCGAGAAGTTCAGCGCCACCGGCGGCACCGTGCCCACCGCCAACCGGCCGACCACGGCGTTGCCGGCCCACATCAGCGGGGGCAGGGTCAGCAGCAGGGCGATGCGTGGCGTGAGCGCGTGGGGCTTCATGGGGCGGCCCAGCGGGCGGGCTCAAAGGCTGGCACGATACCGGAGACCCAGCATCCCGATGAAAGGAGCCCGAGATGACCTTGCTCAGCCGCGCGATCCAGATCACCGCCTTTGGCGGCCCCGACCACATGCAGCTCGTGGATACCGAGGTGGGCCAACCCGGGCCCGGCGAAATCCGCATCCGCCACCATGCGGTGGGCCTGAACTACATCGACGTTTACCAGCGCACCGGCCTGTACCCGAACGCGATGCCGTTGCAGCTGGGCATGGAGGGTGCGGGCGTTGTCGAGGCGGTGGGCGAGGGGGTGGACCACCTGGCCGCCGGCGACCGTGCGGCCTACGCCAGCAACCCGCCGGGCAGCTACTGCGAGCGCCGCGTGATGCCGGCCCGCTGTGTGGTGAAGCTGCCGGACGACATCTCGTTCGAGACCGGCGCCGCGATGATGCTCAAGGGCCTGACCGCGCAGTACCTGCTGCGCCGCACCCTGCCGCAGGGCGGACTGAACGCCGGCGACTTCATCCTGTGGCACGCGGCCGCTGGCGGCGTCGGCCTGATCGCCTGCCAGTGGGCCCGGGCCCTGGGCCTGCAGCTGATCGGCACCGCCGGCAGCGACGAGAAGTGCGCCCTGGCCCGCGAACACGGCGCCACCCATACCATCAACTACCGCAGCGAGGACTTCGTCGCCCGGGTCAAGGAGATCACCGGCGGCGCCGGCGTGAAGGCGGTGTACGACTCGGTGGGTGCCGACACCTTCATGAAATCCCTCGACTGCCTGAGCCCCTTCGGCCTGCTGGCCTGCTACGGCAACGCCTCGGGCAAGGTGCCGCCGCTGGACATCGGCCTGCTGGCCGCCAAGGGCTCGCTGTTCGTCAGCCGGCCCACGCTGTTCACCCACATCGCCACGCGCGAGCGCACGCAGGCGATGGCCGACGAGCTGTTCGCCGTGGTGCAGTCCGGCGCGGTGACCATCCGCATCGACCAGCGCTATCCGTTGGCCGAGGTGGCACGTGCACACCGCGAGCTGGAGGCTCGGCAGACCACCGGCAGCTCGGTGCTGCTGCCATGAGCCGCGCCGGGCCGCTCCCAAGCGCAAATCCCGGAGTGCGCAGCACGGAGGGTGGCCCAGTGAGCCGCCGGCGGCGGCTGGCCGTGGTGGGTGTCAGCTGCCGATCTTGCCGCCGTCGTCCTTGGTGATGACGATGGTCGCCGAGCGCGGGCGGGCCAGGGCGCCGCCGTTGCCGTAGCCGGCATTGCCCGGCCAGTGGCTCACGTACTTGGTCGGGTCTGCCACGTCCGCAGCGAGGATGGTCTCGCCCGGGTGCTGGATGTTGACGAACAGCGCCTTGCCGTCCGGCGTCTCGCAGCAGCCGGTGATCTCGCAGTCCTTGGAGCCCACCAGGAAGCGCTTCAGCTGGGTCGGCTTCGGCGTCTTGCCGACGTAGGTGGTGACGTCCAGCGGCGTGCCATCGGCCTTGACATGGTGGAGGGTGCGCGCGGCACCGTCGCCCACTTCACCCGGCAGCGCGGCCAGCATCATGCAGTTGCTGGCATCGGTGTAGGCGCCGTCGTCGGTCTGGATCCAGCAGACGCCGGTGGCCTCGCTGAACCACAGGCCGTCCGGGCTGGAGAAGTCCTGGTCGCCGGTCAGCGACGACAGGTTGATCTTGCCGGTGTCGGCATCCGCCTGGGCACCGAAGAGGTACACGTCCCACTTGAATGCCGTGGCGGTCGCCTTGTGGCCCATTTCGCGCATGCGCAGGATGTGGCCGTTGACGTTGCCCGGCGAGCCCAGCGGCCCGCCGTTGTAGGAGTCGCTGTACGAGCGCGGATTGGCCGCGTCGACCTGCGCGTGCGAGGTGCTCGTCACGTCCACCTTGCGGTTGCTGTTGTTGGTCAGCGTGAAGTAGATCTCGCCCGTGCCCGGGTGGGTGGCGCACCACTCGGGGCGGTCCATCTTGGTGGCGCCGACCGCATCGGCAGCCAGGCGGGCGTTGACCATCACGTCGGCCTGGTCGGCGAAGGCGTAGCCGGCGTAGCCCGCGATCAGCGGGTTGCTGATCGACAGCTCGACCCACTGGCCGCTGCCGTCGGCGTTGAACTTGGCCACGTAGAGCTTGCCGTCGTCCAGGTACTTGGCGCCCACCGCCAGGCGATCGTCGCGCTCGGCATCGCCGGCCGACCAGTTGGCGGTGGAGACCCACTTGTAGATGTACTCGTTGCGCGAGTCGTCGCCCATGTAGACGGCCAGCGGCAGGCCGGGCACCAGGTGCGAGAAGGCGCCGCTTTCGTGTGCGAAGCGGCCGAGGCCGGTGCGCTTCTGCGGCTTGGACTGCGGGTCGTACGGGTCGATCTCGACCATGTAGCCGAAGGTGTTCAGCTCGTTGCGGTAGTCGTCGCTGCCGTCGGCCGACACGCCGGTCTTGCTGATGTCGAAACGGCGGTACATGTCGTCGCTGCCGCTGGTCTCCCAGCCGTGGCGGCTGGCGCCGCCCGCCAGGCGGCCGTAGCGGTTCAGCGAGGCCACGCTCTTGTCGTTGCCGCGAGCGGTGTTGTCGCCGGAGTTGCGGGTGAAGTAGCCGGCCCAGTTCTCCTCGCCGGTCAGCAGCGTGCCCCAGGGGGTGCGCGAGGTGCCGCAGTTGTTGATGGTGCCGCGGCTGCCGGTGCCTGCCGGGTTGTACAGCGTCTTCATCAGCGCATTGCCGCGACCGGGGCCGGTGATCTCGGCGGGCGTCATCGGCGTGATGCGGCGGTTGTAGGGCGAGTTCTTCAGGTACTTGAAGTTCCCGCCGCGCGGGCGGTGGATCTCGACGATGGCCACGCCGTGCACCGGGATCTCCTTGGCCGTCTCGGCGGCCGGGCGCGGGCGGGCGCTGGTGCCCAGCGGGTGCAGGAAGTTGTCGGTGGTGGCCTCATGGTTCATGGCCAGCAGGGCGCGGCGGGTGCTCAGCGGATCGCGGCGCGTGCGGTCGCTGGACAGGCCGAAGTAGTCCATGCCGTCGTGGTGGTCGCCCGAGCGCAGCTCGTACTGCGCGTCGGTGCCGTCGTTCAGGTACTCGGGCACGCCCTTGGCGAGCGGGTCGCCCAGGGCGATCACCACGCTGGCGGTGTAGCCCGGGGGCACGGTGACCATGTCGGCCACGTTCTTGGCAACCGGTGCGAACTTCAGCTTGTCGATGCCACCGACCACGGCCGACGCGGCCGCTGCGGCGGTGGTCGGCACACCGACCACCGCGGTGGCGGCGGCACCGAGGCCGCCGAGCAGGATGCCACGGCGCGAGAGGCGCGCATCGAGCACCTCCTGGAAATGCGCGTTCGGGCTGTCGTTGTGGCCGATGTCGTCGGCGTCGTCGAAGGAATGGCTCATGGTCGGTCGGCTCCAGGGTGTTCGAGAACAGCCCGGGATGCTGGCCGCCGACCATGACCGGCCTGTGACGCTTGGATGACGTTTGCGCGTGCCGCACGCAACGCGGGGTGGCGCTCATGGACTGCATACGGCCGAGGCTGTGTGAAAACCCCCTCACGCCGCGGGCGCTGGATTTGTAGAGTT
>JADMKA010000131.1 GCA_018780145.1 Vitreoscilla sp.
GCCACGCCGCAGCAGCGCAACATCGCCCAGGTGTTCCAGTTCCCGGTCATCTACGACACGATGACGGTGGCCGAGAACCTGGCCTTCCCGCTGAAGAACCGCAAGGTGCCGGAGGCCCAGATCAAGCAGCGCGTCGGCCAGATCGCCGAGATGCTGGAGATGAGCCACCAGCTCGACCTGCGCGCCGCCGGCCTGGCCGCCGACCAGAAGCAGAAGATCTCGCTGGGCCGCGGCCTGGTGCGGCCCGATGTCTCCGCCGTGCTCTTCGACGAGCCGCTGACAGTCATCGACCCGCACCTCAAGTGGCAGCTGCGCCGCAAGCTCAAGCAGATCCACCATGAGCTCAAGCTCACGCTGATCTACGTCACGCACGACCAGGTCGAGGCGCTGACCTTTGCCGAGCAGGTGGTCGTGATGACGCGCGGCAAGGCGGTGCAGGTGGGATCGGCCGATGCGCTGTTCGAGCGGCCCGCGCACACCTTCGTCGGCCACTTCATCGGCTCGCCCGGCATGAACTTCCTGCCGGTGCAGGCCGAGGGCGCGCAGGTCCGCGTGGGTGGCGCGTTGCTGGCGGGCAGCTTGCCCGCCGGTGCGTCCAAGCTGGGCATCCGGCCGGAGTACCTGGCCCTTGTCGGCACCGACGACCCCGGCGCCCTGCCGGCGACCGTGACCCAGGTGCAGGACATCGGCACCTACTTCCTCGTCAGCTGCCGGGCGGGCGAGCACCTGCTGAAGGCGCGACTCGCACCCGATGCCGAGGTGCCCACCACCGGCCAGGCCGTGTGCCTGAAGGTGCTGGGCGAGCACACCTGCTTTTATGCCAACGAGGAGCTGGTTGCATGAACAAGCCCGTCAACCAGAAAGCCTGGTTCCTGGTGCTGCCGGTCTTCATCTGCGTGGCCTTCTCGGCCATCCTGCCGCTGATGACGGTGGTCAACTACTCGGTGCAGGACATCATCTCGCCCGAGCGGCGTGTCTTCGTCGGCACCGAGTGGTTCGCCTCGGTGATGCGCGACGAGGATCTGCACGCCGCGCTGTGGAACCAGCTGCGCTTCTCGCTGGCCGTTCTGGCGGTGGAGATCCCGCTGGGCATCGGCCTGGCGCTCGCCATGCCGGCGCAGGGCTGGAAATCCTCCGCCACGCTGGTGCTGGTGGCCCTGTCGCTGCTGATCCCGTGGAACGTGGTCGGCACCATCTGGCAGATCTACGGCCGCGCCGATATCGGGCTGCTGGGTGCGACGCTGCAGAAGTTGGGCATTGACTACAGCTACACCGGCAACGCCAGCCATGCCTGGCTGACCGTGCTGGTGATGGACGTGTGGCACTGGACACCGCTGGTCGCGCTGCTGGCCTTTGCCGGCCTGCGCAGCATCCCCGACGCCTACTACCAGGCTGCGCGCATCGACGGCGCCAGCAAGTTCGCGGTGTTCCGCTACATCCAGCTGCCCAAGATGCGCGGCGTGCTGATGATCGCGGTGCTGCTGCGCTTCATGGACAGCTTCATGATCTACACCGAGCCCTTCGTGCTCACCGGCGGCGGCCCCGGCAACGCCACCACCTTCCTCAGCCAGTACCTGACGCAGAAGGCGGTCGGCCAGTTCGACCTGGGCCCGGCGGCGGCGTTCTCGCTGATCTACTTCCTCATCATCTTGCTGTTCTGCTTCGTGCTCTACAACTGGATGCAGCGCGTCGGCACGGCCGACAAGGAAGGGGGCGTCGAATGAACGACGGCAAGTTCCAGAAGCGCAGCATCCTGCTGCTGCTCTACATCCTGTTCGCGCTGTTGCCCATCTACTGGATGGTCAACATGAGCTTCAAGACCAACGAGGAGATCCTCTCCAGCTTTTCGCTGTTCCCGCAGCACTTCACCTGGGCCAACTACAAGACCATCTTCACCGACGAGAGCTGGTACTCGGGCTACATCAACAGCCTGCTCTACGTGGCGATCAACATGGTGATCTCGATCACCGTGGCGCTGCCCGCCGCCTACGCCTTCAGCCGCTACAGCTTCCTCGGCGACAAGCACGTGTTCTTCTGGCTGCTGACCAACCGGATGACGCCGCCGGCCGTGTTCCTGCTGCCGTTCTTCCAGCTCTACTCCACCGTCGGCATGATGGACACCCACCTCGCGGTGGCGCTGGCGCACCTGCTGTTCAACGTGCCGCTGGCGGTGTGGATCCTCGAAGGCTTCATGAGCGGCATCCCGCGCGAGATCGACGAGACCGCCTACATCGACGGCTACAGCTTCCCGCGCTTCTTCCTCACCATCTTCCTGCCGCTGATCAAG
>JADMKA010000254.1 GCA_018780145.1 Vitreoscilla sp.
ACACGGCCTCGGCCACGCCTCGCCCTGTGGCCTGCCAGGCACGAGCGTGAACCCTCCCAAAGCGTTAACAGGCCCTAGCCAATGGCAGACACCCGCACCGACCCACCCCGTGCCATGGACAAGGCGCACTGGTTGCGCTTGTCACCCTTGCTGGACGAACTGCTGGATCTGGGCGAGGCCGAGCGCGCCGTGCGTCTGGCTGCGCTGCAGGCTGAAGACCCCGGCCTGGCGGAAGAACTCGTCGGCCTGCTGGGCCGGATGGACACGCTGGAGCGCCAGGCCTTCCTCGACACGCCGGCCCTGCCGCGCCCGGCCGACCTGGCCGGCCACACGGTCGGCGCCTACACCGTCGAGCGCGAGCTGGGCCAGGGTGGCATGGGCAGCGTCTGGCTGGCGCGCCGCACCGATGGCCGCTACGAGGGTCTGGTGGCCATCAAGTTCCTGCACGCCGGGCTGGTGCCGCGCGCCGATGCGGAGCGTTTCGCCCGAGAGGGCCGCATCCTGGCGCGCCTGGCGCACCCGCACATTGCCCGTCTGATCGACGCCGGCGTGGCCAGCGAAGGCGCCCAGCCCTACCTGGTGCTGGAATACGTGGACGGCCTGCCGATCGACCGCCACTGCGAAGAGCACGGCCTGGATCTTGTCGCCCGCCTGCGCCTGTTCCTGGACGTGCTGGCCGCTGTCGCCCATGCCCACAACCGGCTGATCCTGCACCGCGACATCAAGCCCACCAACATCCTGGTCACCGCCGCGGGCGAGGCAAAGTTGCTCGACTTCGGCATTGGCAAGCTGCTGCGGGACCAGTCCAGCCCCGGCGTGGACGGGCCGACCGAGCTGACCCAGCGGCTCGGCCGTGCCTTCACGGTGCAGTACGCGGCGCCGGAACAGCTGCGGGGTGGCGAGGTCACCACCGCCAGCGACGTCTACTCGCTCGGCGTGCTGCTCTATGTGCTGCTCGGCGGCCGCCACCCCACGGCCGAAGCCACGGCGGCGCCGCTGGAGCAGATGCGCGCCGCCATGGAGACCAAGCCGCGCCGCCTGTCCGAGGTGGTGGCCCGCGAAGGTGGCCCGCGGGCTGCCCGGGCGCTGCGGGGCGATCTCGACACCATCGTCGCCAAGGCCTTGAAGAAGGCCCCGGGCGAGCGCTATGCGAATGCCGATGCGCTGGCCGACGACCTGCGCCGCCACCTGGCCCACGAGCCCATCGCCGCACGCCCCGACCGGCCCGCCTATGTGCTGGCGAAGTTCGTGCGGCGACACCGGGTGGGTGTTGCCGCGGGCGCGGCGGTGATGCTGGCACTGTCTGGCGGCATCGGCGTGGCGCTGTGGGAGGCCCGGGAGGCGCAGCGCCAGCAGGAGCAAGCCGAAGGCCTGATCGAGTTCATGCTGGGCGACCTGCGCAAGAAGCTGCAACCCGTGGGCCGGCTGGATGTGCTGGGCTCGGTGGGCGAACGCGCGCTGACCTACTACGCCGCCCAGCAGCCCGGCCGGCTGGATGCCGCTTCACTCGGCCGCCGTGCACGCGCCCTGCACCTGATCGGCGAGATCGCCGATCAGCGCGGCGATCTCACCGAGGCGGCCCGGGTCTTCGAGCGGGCGGCGGAGAGCACGGCGGCCTTGATGGCCCGCGAGCCGCGCGATGCCCAGCGAATATTCGACCATGCGCAAAGCGAATTCTGGGTGGGCTTTGTGGCCTGGCGACGCGGCAACTACCCGCAGGCCGAAGCCTCGTTTCGCAGGTATCTGGCGCTGGCGAATCGCTTGACGGCGCTTGAGCCCAGCAAGCAAGAGTGGCAGGCCGAGGTGGCGTATGCCATGTACAACCTGGGCGTGATGCAACTGACGCTCGCCGCGCCTGGAGCCGCGTTGCAGTCATTCCAAGCCGCTCGCATCGTCTGGGAGATGTCCAAAATCCCGGACGACACCCGCGTGCTGGAGCTGGCCACTGCCTGGGGCTGGATCGGTGATGCCTTGCGGGATTTGGGCGACCTGGCTGGTGCGCTCCAGGCCCAGGGCGAGAAGGCGCGCTGGGCGAACAGCTTGCCAGGCGCCGAGACCCACAGCGATGCGCAACAGAGGGTGGCCGAGTCGTTGCGCGAGCAGGGGGCGTTGTTGGCCATGATGGGCCGCGCGGGCGACAGCGCAGCGCGCTTTCAAGCCTCCGTCGACACCTACATGAACCTCCTGGCAGCGGACCCGGCGAACCTCGATTGGCTGGGGCAGTCCAATCTGGCCCGCATGGGCCTCCTGCGCTCCCAGAAGGACGCCCGCGCAGGCATCGACTGGACCAGTGGCTTGGCCCAAACAGAGGCCGATTACAAACGCTTGGCCGCACTGCGTGCTGGGCACAACCAGCGCAACATCGTTGCAACCGGGTCGCTACTTCTTCTGCGGCAGGCCTTGGAGCCCAAGGGTGAAGTGGCCGATCTGGCAAGTTTCATCGCATCGACGCATGCCCTGGAGGCCGAGGGGCGGCTCATGAGCAGCGACGAGAACCTGGTCCTGGCGCAAGCCGAACTCAAGCTGGGTGACACCCTGCCAACTGAGGAGAAGGCCCGGGCACGCACGCTCTGGCGCTCTGCCGCCCTGCGATTGCGCAAGGCGGCGGCCGCGGGCAACCTGCATGCCACCAACCTGATCGGGCAGGCGGCCTGGCGCTTGGGTGCCACCCGCGAGGCCCGTGCCGTGGCCCAGGCGCTGCAAGCCACACCGTTTCGGCACCCCGACTTTGCCCAACTGCAACAAGAGCTGGCGCGCTCCGGGGGCGGCGCCGCAACCCACCACCCCTGAGGAACCATGCCCAGCACCAAACATGTCACCGTCACCGTCGAAGCCGGAGGAGCCGTCGTCTGCACGCCGCAGACCGTGAACGTCAGCTCCGCCAACGTGCTGATCGTCTTTCACCTGGAGACCGCTGGTTATGCCTTCCCGGCGAGCGATGCGGTGGTGGTCAGCAACCCGGGCTCGCAGTTTCCGTATCCCAGCTGGACGGCCTACCCCGGCTATGCCGCCTTGTTTGACTTCGACAACGACACCGCCGAGTACAGCTACACGGTGAACGTGATCGAACTCAGCACGGGCCGGACCCTCAGCGTGGATCCGGTCATCAAGAACGGCGGCCATTGATATCTCGTATTCGAGAGCATTTCTCTCATATTGACATTTCATCTCAGAATTGGGATGATTAACTCAATACTGAGAGAATTCGGTGCCCACACCCGACCATCCGCCCGAGGACGCTGATACCGCGCTGGACGAGCGCCTGGCTGAGCGCCTGGCAGCGCTGCGCGCCGACGCCGGCTGGTCGCTCGACGAGTTGGCCGAGCGCACCGGCATCAGCCGCGCCACCCTGTCGCGCCTGGAGCGTGGGGAATCCAGCCCCAGCGCCAGCCTGCTGAACCGGCTGTGCAGCGCCTACGGCCTGACCATGTCGCGCCTGCTGGCGGATGTGGAGGCGGCCCCGGTGCGGCGCCTGAGAGAAACCGAACAGCCCGTCTGGAAGGACGAGAGCACCGGCTTCCGGCGCCGCATGGTGGCGCCCCCAGCCGCGGGCTTTGCCAGCGAGCTGATCGAGGGTCGGCTGCCTGCCGGCGCCGTGGTGGTGTACGAGCAGCCGCCGGTGCCGGGGCTGGAGCAGCACCTGTGGCTGCAGGAGGGCATGCTGCGCCTGACGCTGCCGGAGGGTGTGTTCGACCTGCAGCCGGGCGACAGCCTGAGCTTCAAGGTCTGGGGCGCCTCGCGCTTCGATTCGCTTGGGCCGGGCAGCGCGCGGTACGTGCTGGTGGTCTGCCAACCTGCCACCTGAGCCCGCCATGGCCGTTGACCTGATTCGCCTGTGCAGCCTGACCGAAGGCACACCCCACCTGCCCGGACTGGCCGGCCTGCTGCGTGACTGTGTGGGCCGAGGCGCCAGCATCGGCTGGTCAGCCGTACCGTCGCCGGACGAGGCCCACGCCTTCTGGGCGCATTGTCTCGACAGCGCCGTACGCGGCGAACGCGGGATGTGGGTCGCCGTCGATGGCGCCGCGGTGCTGGGCACCGTGCAACTGGTGCTCGACATGCCGGGCAACGGCCGCCACCGCGCCGAGATCGTCAAGCTGCAGGTCGCGCCCACGGCGCGGCGCCAAGGCCTGGCCGGCCTCCTGATGGACGCGGCCGAGACCGAGGCGCTGGCCCAGGGCCGCTCGCTGCTGGTGCTCGACACCCGCAGCGGCGACAGCGCAGAGCCGCTCTACCGCCGACGCGGCTACCAGCTGGCCGGCCGCATCCCGGCCTATGCACTCTCCACGGAGGGTGTGCTGGACAGCACCAGCGTGATGTTCAAGCGCTTCGGCCCGGGCGGCCTGCAGGTCAGGCCGGAGCCGCGGGATTCGCCCGATGCGCTGGCACTGCAGGAGGCTTTGTCCGCCGAGCTGCTGGCCCGCTATGGCAGCGACGGCAAGGCCGGCTTTGCCGAGCCACCGGCGCCGGGCTCGGTGTTTGCTGTCGCCCGCGATGCGCACGGGGCGGCGGTGGGTTGTGGCGCCCTGCGTGCGTTGGCCGGCGAGCCGGGTGTGGGCGAGATCAAGCGCATGCACGCCACCCGGCCTGGTGCGGACATCGGCCGCACGCTGCTGGCCTACCTGGAGCACGAGGCCTGGCTGCTCGGCCACCGGCAGCTCAAGCTCTCTACCCGCTTGGCCAACGTGGGCGCCGTGGCCTTCTACCGCGCGTGCGGTTATGCGGAGTGCGCACCGTTCGGGCGTTATGCCGGTCGGCCCGAATCCACCTGCCTGCAGAAATCGCTGGCCTGATCAGGCCAAGGGCCGGGCCAGGCGCACCATCCGCGTGGCGGTGACCTCGTGCACATGGTCGGCCGTCTCGGCGTAGCCATGGCGCGCATACAGCCGGATCAAGGGTGTGTTGGTGGCGGATGTCCAGGTGGCCGCCTCGGGCAGGCCGCGCTCGCGCATCCAGGCCTCGCCTTGCCTCAACAGCTGGGAGGCCCAGCCGCCACGGCGCTGCGCCGGTGCCACGTAGGTGGTGGAGAACAGGCCGAAGCGCCGGCCCGTGTCATCGGTTTCGACACGCACGATGGTGTGGCCGAGCAGCACACCGGGCGCGGCCTCGGCCACCCAGACCTGGCCGGTGCACTGGTGGGCATCCAGATGAAAGCGCACCCGATCGCGCAGCCAGCCCAGCGTATACAAGGCGGTGCCGGCGGCCTCGCCCTCCACCTCGATCAGGGTCTGGCGCATGCCCCGGGCCACCCAATCGATCTCGTCCTCCGACGCCGGGTCGAGCGGGCGGATCGCTCCGCGCTCCACCTCTACCCGCACTGCCCGACGTAGCCGCAGGCGGTGCAGAAGTCGCAACCGTCCTTGTGGATCAGCGTGGCGTTGCCGCACTCGGGGCAGGGCTTGCCGGCCATCACCGGGGCGGCGGTCGCGGCACCGCCAGCCAGCTTGGGTGCCGGCGATTCGAGGATGCCCATGGCCTGCAGCGGGAAGCCTTCCTCGTCGAGCACACCGAGCATCGCGTAGCGGTGGATCACCAACCGCGCCACATAGGCCACGGTGCTGGGCCAGACCTGCTGCCGGCGCTCGCCGGGCACCGGTGCCATGAAGTGGCCCAGCGGCTCGCCGACATTGAGCAGCTTGCGCAGCTTCATGCCGATCCAGGCCGGGTCGATGACGCGCATGTCCAGCGACAGCAGGCGAGCCAGGCCGTCGAAGGCTTTCGGGTAGTTGCCCGAGAAGCCGAGCGCGCAGGGCCGGGTGACGAATCCGGTGGGGGACTCCGGCGACGCCAGCGCGACCTCTTTCAGCGTCAGCGTGAAGGCTTCGCCGGTGCCCGGGTTGTCGACATCCACCGCCCAGGCGAGCGTGCCATCCGTCGTGGTGCGCGGCTCGTCGCGGCTGAACATCGCGTCCAGCACCGGCGTCGGCCCGCCCTCCTGCAGCGCGCCCAGCTGCTCGCAGCGCCAGCGGATCACGCTGGCGGTGGCCGCCACCACGCCGGGGAACAGCTTCTTCTCGCCGGTGGGCGGGAACGGCATCTCGAACGAGCGCTCCTCGGCCACCGTGGCCAGCGCACCGAGCTTCAGCTTGAGCCAGGACGGGTCGTTGGCCCGCATGTCCATCGACAGCGTCTTGGCCAGTGCCCCCAGGCCACGCGGCTGCTCGGCCCCGTTGACCCAGACCTCGAACGGCAGCGTGGTGCCGAACAGCCCGGTGCCTGGCCCGGCCTCGGCCGGCAGCTCGCCGACGAACAGCGAGAAGTCACCGAACGGGTGCTGGATCAGGTAGCTCCACGCCGGGTTGCCGGCGCGCAGCTCGGGCCGGCCCGGCCAGCGCAGCGAGGTGAGCACCGGCGCCGGCAGCTTCTCCAGCTTGAGGCGCTGGTTGGCGTTGTCGGTGGTCAATGGCGCGGGGGCCACCGGGGCGGGCGTGTCCACGCTCAGCACCGACCCCAGCACCGCGTTGGGCCGGTAGGTGGCCAGCCCCTTCAGCCCGGCACGCCAAGCGGTGAGGTACAGGCCCTGGAAATCCTCGTAGGGGTAGTCGGCCGGCACGTTGACCGTCTTGCTGATCGAGGTGTCGATGCTCGGCGCCACCGCCGCCACCATCAGCGCATGGGCCTCGGCGCTCATCTCCAGTGCGGTGACGAAGGCGGCTGTCAGCGGTGCGTCCGGCCCCTTCAGGTGGCGGTACAGGCGCCAGGCGTGGTCCTCGACCGCGTACTCCTTGAAGCCGCCATCGGGCATGCGCTTCTTGCGGGTGTAGGTCCAGGAGAACGGCGGCTCGATGCCGTTGCTGGCGTTGTCGGCGAAGGCCAGGCTGATGGTACCGGTGGGGGCGATGGACAGCAGGTGCGAGTTGCGAAGGCCCTGCGCGCGAATGCGCTCCTTCACCTCGGCCGGCAGGCGCGAGGCGAAGCTGCCGCCAGAGAGATACAGGTCGGCATTGAACAGCGGGAACGAGCCACGCTCGGCCGCCAGCTCGGCGCTGGCCAGGTACGCCGCGTCGCGCATCGCCTCGCTGATGCGGGTGGCCATCTCGCGCGCCTCGGGCGTGTCGTAGCGCAGACCCAGCATGATCAGCGCATCGCCCAGCCCGGTGAAGCCCAGGCCCACGCGGCGCTTGTTGCGGGCCTCCTCATGCTGGCGCGGCAGCGGCCACACGGTGACATCGAGCACGTTGTCCAGCATGCGGGTGGCGACCTTCACCACCTCGGCGAAGCCGGCACTGTCGAAGCCCGCGCCGGGCTCGAACGGAGCAGTGACGAAGTGCGTCAGGTCGATCGAGCCGAGGCAACAGCAGCCGTAGGGCGGAAGCGGCTGTTCGGCGCATTGCCCGGTCACCAGCCCGTTGAAGATGACGGTATTGTGGTCGGGTTGTGTCGTGTCGAAGACAGGTTGTCGCCCAATCGACTCGATGGCGTCGATGCGGGCCGCGAAGCGTTGCGTCTTCAGCAGCTTCTTGCCGTCGACCCAGGCTTCGTACTTGGCTCGCTTGGCTTCGAGGAGGAAGCCGATTTCGCGCATGAACACTTCACGCGACTCGCCGTCGATGATCAACTCGTGCAGCGTCTGGCAGTCATAGTCGCGCGTCCCGCCGCGGCCGTCGGGCATGGGCCTGGAGCTCGCCTGACGTCGTCGGTGGATACGCGAGAACACCCCGAAGTTCGCCAGCAGGATCTGCACCTCCTGCAGCAAGGGACGCTGGACCGACGACAAACGTATCGAGCACGAATCGCTGAAGGACGACACGTTGACGGTACCGTCCGTCTGGAAGAGGCCCCGCAGATAGCCTTTGACACAGGCCTCGGTGCCGCGCCACACGACCTCCGGCACCTGCAGCTTGGTGTCGCGGGTGAAGCCGTAGGCCTTGAGCGCCCGCGCGAGCAGAACCGAGCGGATGAAAACTTGCTGGCGATCCGGCACCGCGACCGGTGTCACCGCATAGCCGCGCGGCGTCAACGCCTGGCCGGCGATGAGCAGGTTCACGGTGTGGGCTGCCAGGTCGGCCAGGGCCCGCTCCTCGTTCCACAGCGTGAGCACTGCTGCTTCCTGGCCCTTGCCGCGGTTCGTGAAGTGGCCGTCACCGGCAATCAAGCCCACCAAGGTCCCCAGGGCCTCGTCACCCTGAGTGCCGAACTGACCCTTGCCCGACTGCACCCACAACTCGTCACCCGGCTTCAGGTCCGCCAGCTTGAGCTTGCCGCGCGCTGTGTAGAACTCATGCCATGCGGTGGCCTTGATCTCGTAGCCCTCGCGGGTGGTCACGCGGAACACTTCGGCGTCGCGCGCGGTCATGAAGGCTGGTTTGGCGGACCGCACATCGGCCCCGCGCGCCGCATCGCCCAGGGCGCGCCGATCCACGGTCGCTTCGATCGCGGTACCGTTGGCCTGCAGCTCGCCAATGGGCACCCAGCCATGCTGTGTCGCCAGCCGAGTGTCGGCTGTCACGCACGGGTTCGTCGCCGCGATCGTCTCGCAGTAGTGCAGGTTGTTGTCGGCGTTGATGCGGTCAAGGAACAGCACGCCCGGCTCGGCGTGGCTGTAGGTGGACCGCATGATCTGGTCCCACAGGCGCTGTGCCGGCAAGCGACGGTAGGCCCACAGGCCATCGGCGCGGCGGTGGGCGCCAGCCGCTTTCTGTGCCGTGCCGGGCTCGGCGCGGTGCACCAGCTCGACCTCGCCGCCGGCCAGAACGGCTTTCATGAATTCGTCGGTCACGCCGACCGAGATGTTGAAGTTCTTCAGGTCGCCGTGGTCCTTGGCGTGGATGAAGGCCTCCACGTCCGGGTGGTCGCAGCGCAGCACGGCCATCTGGGCGCCACGCCGCGAGCCGGCGGATTCGACGGTCTCGCAGGAGCGGTCGAAGACCCGCATGTAGCTCACCGGGCCGGAGGCGCTGGATTGGGTCGAGCCGACCCAGGCGCCTTGCGGCCGGATGCGGGAGAAGTCGTAGCCGACGCCGCCGCCGCGCCGCATGGTCTCGGCCGCCTCGGTGAGGGCGGTGTAGATGCCCGGGAAGCCCTCCTCGACCTGGGCGATGGAGTCGCCCACTGGTTGCACGAAGCAGTTGATCAGCGTGGCGGTGAGGTCGGTGCCGGCGGCCGAGTTGATGCGGCCGGCCGGGACGAAGCCACGCCGCTGCGCGTCGACGAAGCGTTGCTCCCACAGCGCGCGTTGATCGGGCGCCTCCGCCGCCGCGAGCGCCCTGGCGACGCGAGTGCGCACTTCGTCGATGGTGTTCTCGCCGCCTTTGGCGTACTTCTCGACCAGCACCTCGGCGCTGATGTCTTGCGGCGGCAGGCCGGCGGCGGTGGGCCGAACCGTAGGGGTGGCGGCAGGGTTGGAGCGGGTTCGGGTCATGTCGGATTCTGCGGTGCGTTCAAACTGTGTAAATCAACAGTGGGCATGATGCACCCAAACCGCCGGGCCCGGGGCCGTACAAGCACCCGTTGAAGGGTCTCGTCGGCCGGGCTTGACGCCACGCAAAGGTGCATTGGGGGCACTTGACGAAGATCAATTGAGCCAAGTCAACCCAAAGTCAGCGTCTGGGCCCACACTGGCGCGGTCATGGGCCACCGCTGCATTCCCATCCACATCGCTGCCGAGGCACCCTGCGCCGGCTGCCACACCAGCCCGGTCGGGCCGGTGTGCCGGGCCGATCTCGGCGAACCCTGCCTGTCGCCCGCGTTGCAGGGCCCGAGCAGCGCCGTGCAGCAGGTCATGGCGCACCTGCAGGACGCCTGGTTTGCCGAAATCGGTCTGCCCGCTTCCGGGTTGGTGCGTGCCCTCACGCTGACGGCCGACGAGGCCGACCTGACCCTGACCTGTGGCCCGCGAGGGGCCGGCGCACGGATGGCCGATGTCGCCTTCCAGACCATGCGCCGCCTGCTGCCGAATACCGACATCTACGTGCACTGCGCGTGATCGGCCGGGGGCCTGCGGAGGGCACAATCGCGGCTCCTCCCAGTTCTGTGCGGGGCGAACCTTCCGCTCCCTTGGCGCCATGCCCTCTTCCGATCTGCCCGACGCTTCCAGCGACGCCCCCGCGCTGCCACCCGAGGTGCCCGCGGCACCCGCCGTCCCCGAGTCGCCCCGCGCCGAGATGACGCCTGCCGCGTGCGCCGAGCGGCTGCGCGAGCTCTTCCCCGCCCTGTTCGCCGGCCCGCCCAAGCCGATCAAGCTGCGTATCCAGGCGGACATCCAGCAGCGCGCGCCGGGTGTCTTCACGAAGCCAGCGCTCTCGGGCTTCCTGCGCCGGCTGACCGGCAGCACCAGCTACCTGATCGCGCTGACACGCGCCAAGCAGCGGTTCGACCTCGACGGGCAACCTGCGGGCGAGTTGAGCGACGAGCACCGCCAGGCGGCCAACGACGAGTTGGCGCGCCGCCGCACCCTGCATGCCGAGCGCCGCCAGGCCGAGGACGACCAGCGCCGGGAGCGCGCCCAGCTCCTGCGCGCCTTCGAGACCAGCACGCTGACCAAGGACAACTTCTGCGCGCTGAAGGGCCTGACGCCAGAAGCGCTGGACGCCGTGCTGGCCCAGGCCCGGCAAGAGGCCGAGGAGCGCGCCCGCCAGGCTCCGCCGCCCGGGCGACCCGGCCCGCGCCACGACGGCCCGCGCGACGCGCGCCACCGGCCCGGCACCGAGCGGCGCGGCCCGGCACCCCACGGCCGCCCTACGGCCCACCGCGTCAAGCCCACCTGAATTGGGGCACCCGGTGCCGGGGTACCGGTACCACCCGCCAAGTGGGTGCTCAGCCGGCTTGAGGCGGCCGGGCGGCTGAACTGGTCGCCGCCTGGCGCATTTCGTCGCCGACGGCACCGCTCATCCTGCCTGGATGCCGTTCGTCGTGCGGTGCCCGCGGCTGGTCGCAAGGGCGTAGTGGCGGGCTCGATGGATCTCTACAGTCCAACCCATCGACACACCGTCACCCCACCAGGAGCCCACCATGACCACCGCCGCCACCCCCCGCTTCGCCGCCAACGAAACCCGCGCCCGCAGCTTCGCCGCCGGCCTGGCGCTGGTCCTGACGCTGGGCCTGCTGGCCTCGCTGGACCAGGTGGCCGACCGCCAATACGACGCTGCGCTGATGGCCGATGCCGCCAGCAACGTGCCGACCCAGCTGGTGGTGATCACCGCCACCCGCCTGCCGCGCACCGCCTGAGCCACACGCGCACCGTTTTCCGCTCCACTCCTCTTGGGCCCTGCTTGCAGGGCCCTTTTTTTCGTCCGGTCGATGCCACTTCACATCGGCGTTTGCCCACCGCCTTGCAGGTGCGGCGAAGGCGCCGCCGGCCGCTCGTCGCGGCGGGTTGCAACTCAGACGGCCGCAACGCCCAGCCGTCGCAGGGCGGTGGCCCGCGTGGTCGATGCTGCCTACAGTTCATCCATCGCAACACCCGTCCACGTACCGACCCCAGGAGCCCATCATGCCCACCACCACCCGCCCGTTCGTCGCCTCCGAAACCTCTGCCCGCGCCACCGCCTTCGGCCTCGCGGCCCTGGTCACGCTGACGTTGCTGGCCAGCGTGGGCGGCGTGGCCGACCGCCAGTACGAGGCCGCCCTGTACGCCCAGGCCGAGGATGGCCCCACCCACCTCGCCGCCAGCCCCACACTGGCACTGGCGAAGCGCCGCGCACAGGCATACAGTCACGTTTGACGACACCGCATGTCGCGATGCCCTGACTGGAAGGAGTTGACCATGCGCACCTTGTTCCACCACATCGCCAATGCCAGCCTGCGCGTTCGCGTCGTGACTGCCCTGATGGCCATCGCCGTCACGCTGGGGGCCATCAGCGGCCTGGATCACCTGGCCGACAGCCAGTACAGCGCGGCCATGAAGGCCCTGGCCGACCTGGATGTGCCGACCTTCCTGGTCCACATCAGCGCCACCAAGCCCTGAGCCGATGATCCAGCCGCAAAGGGCCCCCGCACGGGGGCCCTTTCTCTTTGGGCGCTGCGGCCTTTTGTCGCGTTTGCCCAGGGCCAGGCCCTGGGACCAACCCGGAGTCACCCCCGACTTCAAGCTGGCTTTCAGGTGCGGGCGCCTAGGCTCGCGCGCCATGAAACCTGCTCACATCGCCTGGCTGCTCGGCTGCTGCGTCCTGCCCCTGTGTGCCACCGCGGCCCCGCCGGAGCCCCTGCGCATCGGCTTCATCTGCCCGCTGTCCGGCGGCTCGGGCGATTTCGGCAACAGCGCCCGGCTGGGTGCCGAGCTGGCGGTGCAGGAGATCAACGAGGTCGGCGGCTACCTGGGCCGCCCGCTGGAGCTGGTGCTGCGCGACGACAAGGCGCAGCCCGACGAGGGGCGGCGAGTCGCCGAGGACCTGGTGCTGAAAGAGAAGGTGGCCTTCACCGTGGGCTACTGCAACACCGGCGTGGCGCTGAAGGCGCTGGACGTGTTCCAGGACCACCGGCACCTGCTGATGGTGCCGGTGGCCACCGGCTCGGCGCTGACCGCCAGGTATCCGGCTGCCGAGAGCTACGTGTTCCGGATGTCGCCGCGCGACACGCTGCAGGCCGACTTCCTGGTGCGCGAGGCGGTGCTGCGGCGCGGCCTGAAGCGCATCGCGCTGTTTGCCGACCGCACCGGCTACGGCGAGGGTGGGCTGGCCGATCTGAAGCGCTTCCTTGCCGAGCAGGGGTTGCAACCGGTGCACGTGGCCCGCTTCGACCTCGGCGTGAACTCGCTGGTGACCGAGGTCCAGGCCGCGCAGGCCGCCGGTGCCGAGGCCCTGATTGCCTACAGCGTCGGGCCCGAGCTGGCCACGCTGGCCAGCGCGCGCGCCGCGGCACGTTTTGGCGGCCCCCTGCTCGGGCCCTGGCCGATGTCGTTTCGCACCGTGTGGGAGAAATCCGCCGGTGCTGCCGAGGGCGCAATGATGGTCCAGTCCATCGTGCCGGATCTGTCCAACGAGCGCCGCATGTCGTTCATCGCCCGCCTGAAGCGGCATGCCGGCGGCACGCCCATCGCCTCGCTGATGGCGGCCGCGCAGTCCTACGACGCGGTGCACCTGATGCTGAGGGGGGTCTTCCAGACCCGTGGCGACACCCGCGGTCCGGCCCTGAAGGCCGCGCTGGAGAACCTGCAGAACGCCTACCCCGGGGTGGTCACCACCCACGACCGCCCGTTCAGCCCGCAGGACCACGACGCCTTCTCGATCAACATGATCTGGCTGGCCACCTGGCGCGCCGGCGCGCTGCAGTTCGTCTACAGCGAGGACGCCAGGCGCGCGGCCGTGATGCGCCGGAAGGCGGAGTGAGCGCCGCGGGCACTCAGGCCTTGAACAGCCCGGCGAGCCGCTGGACGGCGGCGTCGGATGCCGCACGATCCGGCATGCTGTCGGCGTTTCCGAAATCGCCGGGCGCCTGCGCCTGCACGAGGATGCCATCCCGCCGCGGCACCACCGACAGGTTGTGGCCCCGGTAGGTGATGCCGTAGTTCACCTCGCGCTGCGGGATCAGGCGCGCCGTCTGCCCCCGCACCGGGATGATCGACTCGTCGCCCAGCAAGGCGCGCGCGCCATAGCCGGTCGCGTTGACCAGCGTGCGCTCGGTCAGCGAGGCGAACTGGCGCGGGCTGGCGAAATCGCGGTGCACGATCTCGCCGCCGTCGCGCATGAAGTCGTCCATCAGCAGGCGGGTGTAGGCCGGCAGGTTGAACACCAGCTGGCTGTAGCGCCTTGCGTGCGGCACGTCGAACGGGTGCTGGTGGCGCGCCAGCGGCACCGAGCGCGGGCGGATGTCGGACAGGAGCGCTTCCAGGTCGGGGTAGTCGGGCTCGCTGGGGCCGTCGTGCCCCAGGCCGCCCACCAGCGGCTGCTCGAACGGGGTATCGGAGAGAACATAGCCGTCGCGCCACTCCACCGGGTCGCCCGCCAGGCCGAGCAGGCTCTGGTACATGCGGAACGAGTGGCGCGCCATCGCCTCCCATTGCCGTTGAAACGCTGGCGTGGCCCCGGCCTCGGTGCAGATGCGCGAATCGGGTGACCACACGCCCGTGGCCGCCGAGGAGCGCACCAGCGGGGGCTGCTCGCGGCAGTAGATGCGCACGCGCAGGCCAGCGCGCTGGGCTTCTCGCGCAGTGGTCAGGCCGATGGCACCGCAGCCGATCACGGCGATGCGTTTCTCACCGGTTGCCAGCGCGAGCCGCACCGCTTGCGCCGCCGAACCCCACGACAGCGACCAGCCGCTGCCGCCGTGGCCATAGTTGTGGACCACCGTCTGGCGCCCAAACCGCTGGGCCTCGATGCGCGGCCCCTGGGCCCGGAACGGCCGGGTGCACACCGACACATCGATGATCCGATCCGGCCGCGCCTGAATCGGCACCAACAGGCCTGGCGGCGCGAAACCCGGGCGGGCGTCGGGCGGCTCGGCTGCCCCGACCGAGGTAGCGCAGGCCCATGGCGAGAGCGTGCCCAGCGTCGCGCTGGCGGCGCCGATGAACTGGCGGCGATGCATCATGAAACCTGAACGCGCGCGGCTACCCGCGGCCGACGAACGGCATGCCGGTGGCCATGATGTTGGTGAACAGCATGTTCACAGACAGCGGCAGCGAGGCAAGGTGGACCACCGTGTCGGCCACGTGCCGCACCTCCATCCGCGCCTCGGTGCGCACGCTGCCGTCGGGTTGCGCCATGCCGCGCGCCATCGCGGTGGTCATGTCGGTGGCGGCATTGCCGATGTCGATCTGGCCCACCGCAATGTCGAAGGCCCGGCCATCCAGCGCGCAGGATTTCGTCAGGCCGCTCATCGCGTGCTTGGTCGCCGTGTAGGCGACCGAGTTCGGCCGCGGCGCATGCGCCGAGATCGAGCCGTTGTTGAGGATGCGGCCGCCGCGCGGGCTTTGTTTCTTCATCAACCGGAAGGCCTCGCGGGTGCACAGGAACGCGCCGGTGAGGTTGACGTCGACGGCGGCCTGCCAGGCCTCCACCGGCAGTTCGTCGATCGGCAACCCGGCAGTGAACACCCCGGCGTTGTTGAACAGCAGGTCGAGCCGGCCGAAACGCTGCTCGATCTGCTCGAACATCGCCCGCACCGCGGCCGGGTCGCTGACATCGCCGGCCAAGGCCCAGGCCCGCTCGGCCTGCGGCGATCGGGCGATCGCCGCCTGCAGCGCATCGGCCCGCCGCCCGTTGAAAACGACGTGCCAGCCCGCGGCCAGCAGCGCCAGCGCACAGGCCTGGCCAATGCCGCTGCCGGCGCCGGTGACGAGGGCGATGCGGGGGGATTCGGCGGTGGCGTCGGGCATCGGCGGCTCCGGTGGCAAGACCACGGAGTCTGCCATGCCCACGGAGCGTCAGGCCCGGCCCAGGCTCCTGACCAGCCGCAGCCCCCAGGACACCGCCGCCACGCCCCAGCAGTGGGCTGCGAGCAGGCTGAGGCCGGTCGCGGCGAGTGGCACCACCGAGGCAGCCACTGCGCAGACCGTGCCGAGATACCAGACCCCGAAGAGCACCGCATTCCAGCGGTCCACCCGGCCACGCGGGGCGCGGTTGACCAGCATCATCACCAGCGCACCGGCCGCGCCGACCGCCAGGGCCTGCAGGGGTGCAGCGCCCAACCGAGCGGCGGGAGAGCCGGCCTGGGCGCCCAGCACCACGCCGGCGGCGGCCACCCACTGCAACAGGGAACCCAGCGCGCAGACCAGCAAGGCCAGGCGGGCCCAGCCACGCGCGGCCACCTGGCTGTCGACCAGCATCAGCGCGAAACGCCCAGAGACAAAGGCGAAGCCGGCCGCCGCCAGCGCCAGGCCGGTGCCGGCGAGCGCCGCCGACAGGTGGAAGCCGGCCACGGCCAGCACCCAGCCCGCCACGATGGCCACCACCGGCGCCGCCAGGGCACGGGCCGCCAGCGGGGGCACCTCCAGCCAGCGCGGCCCTTGCGTGAACAGCAGGCCCGCGGCGAACAGGGGCGTGGCGCCGAAGGCAAACCACAGCGACTGGGCCGCCGCCGGGTTCACCGCCCAAGGCAGCGCCACGCCCGCGGCGCGGGCCAGAACGCAGGCCGCCCACCACAGCCATCCGGCCGCCCAGAGGGCGCCACCGGCCGCGAAGGCCAGACGACGCGGCGTTGCCAGCAGGTGCGCCAGGCGCCAGCGCGCGCTGGTGCCGGGCTGCGGCCGTCGGCCACCGAAAGTGCCGGACGGCAGGCCGGCGGGTGCGGGTTGGAAGCTGATCATGGCGGTCGAACCTAGGGCAAACCCTTGAAGGTTAAACCAGGCGTCCCGCCGCCATGTTGCGATGCATCAAATTGGCCGCGCCGGCCCCCCCGCTTCAGCCCAACGCCGCCGCGTGGTGGGCCAGGTGGTCGTCGATGACGCTGGCAATGAAGTAGTAGCCGTGGTCGTAGCCCTCGTGCCGGCGCAGCGTCAAGGGCTGGCCGGCGCTGGCACAGGCCGCTTCCAAGGCCTCCGGGTACAACTGCTCGGCGAGAAACTTGTCGGCCAGGCCCTGGTCGACCAGGATGCCGCCGGGATACGGCGCGCGGGTCTGGGCGGCCATCAGCACGCTGGCATCGTGCGCTGCCCAGGTGGCTTCGTCGAAGCCGAGGTAGCCGGTGAAGGCCTTGTGGCCCCAGGGGCAGCGGCTCGGGGCGCAGATCGGCGCCAGCGCCGAGACGCTGCGGAACCGGCCCGGGTGGCGCAGCGCCAGCGTCAACGCGCCGTGGCCGCCCATCGAGTGGCCGCAGATGCCCAGCCGCTCGCCAGACAACGGCAGCGCATCGACCACGCCGGGCAGCAACTCGTCCAGCAGGTAGCTCTCCATGCGCCAGTGGCCGGCCCAAGGGGCCTGCGTGGCGTCGAGGTAGAAGCCGGCGCCGACGCCGAAATCCCAGTGGTGGTCTTCGCCATCCAGCCCGGCGCCGCGCGGGCTGGTGTCGGGCATCAGCAGCGCCAGCCCATGGGCCGCGGCACCACGCTGCGCACCGGCCTTCATCGCGAAGGTCTCCTCGGTGCAGGTCAGGCCAGCCAGGCAGCTCAGCAGCGGCACCCGCTGGCCGGCCAGCGCGGCCGGCGGCAGATACAGGCCGAAGCGCATCGGCAGGCCGATCTCGCGCGAGGCATGGCGGTAGAAGCGCTGCACGCCACCGAAGCAGGCGTGTTCGCTGAGCAGTTCCAGGTTGTCGAGCACCACCTCAGAACTCCACCACCGTGCGGATCGACTCGCCGCGCTTCATCAGGTCGAAGCCTTCGTTGATGCGCTCCAGCGGCAGCTTGTGGGTGATCAGGTCGTCGATGTTGAGCTTGCCGTCCATGTACCAGTCGA
>JADMKA010000072.1 GCA_018780145.1 Vitreoscilla sp.
ATTTGCGCTTCCAGCCAGGCCAGGCCCTGCTGCGCGGTGCGCTTCAGGTCGTCGGCCGCCTTGGGCAGGCACACCACCCGGTCCTGGAACAGGGGCAGGCCTTCGGCACCCCGGAAGCCCGCAGTCATCGGTTGTACAACCAGCAGGTCCACCCGACGCCACCACATGCGCGCCTCGGCCCGGGCGGCCGGCATGGCACCGATCAGCGGCGGCGAGGCCTGCAGCTCTTCCAGGTATTCGCAGATGGCGGTGGTTTCGGCGATCGGCCGGCCACCGTCGGGCGCCAGCACCGGCGTGGTGCCAGTCGGGTTGATCGCCAGATAGGCCGGCTGACGGCTTTCGCCACCGATGATGTCCACTTCGACGAGCTCAAGCTTCAAGCCCTTTTCGGCGGCGAACATCTTTACCAGGCGCGGATTGGGCCCGATCGAGTTGTTCAGCTTCATGCGAATCTCCCGTGTGCCTTCAGCCGGCGCTCAGAACTGGACGCGCTTGGTGTAGCCGCCGTCGATGATCAGGTTGGTGCCGGTGATGTAGGACGCTGCCGGGCTGGACAGGAAGACCATCGAGCGGGCCACGTCGTCCGGCGCGCCAAAGCGGCCAAGGGGCATGTCGGCGAGGGTCTTGTCGTACAGCTCGGGCATGGCTTCCTTGATCATCGACCAGTTGCCGCCCGGGTAGGCAACGGGGCCCGGGCAGATCATGTTGACGCGGATCTGCTTGGCTGCCCACAGCTGGGAGAGCTGCTTGCCGTAGGTGATGATGGCCGCCTTGATGGCGTTGAAGGCCTGCGGGTAGATGAAGGTCTCGACAGCGGCGGTGCTGCTCATCAGGATCACCGAGCCGGCACCGGAGGCTTCGAGCGCCGGCTCCAGCGTTTCGCAGCCCTTGACGGCGCCCATCATGTCCAGCCGGTAGGTCAGGTCCCAGTCGGTGGTGCCTTGCGCGCCGGAGGAGCTGGCGTTGTGGATGAAGATGTCGCAGCCGCCCAGGCGCTCGGCGGCGCTCAGCAGCCAGGCCTGGTAGGCCGCGCTGTCGTTCATGTCCAGCGCGTCGCCGTAGACCTTGCCACCGCCGGCGGAGAGCGCGGTGATGGTCTCGTCCACGCGCTTGGCATCACGCGAGAAGAAGGCGATGTCGCAGCCTTCGGCCGCGTAGAGCTCCAGCGCCGCGCGGCCGATGCCGCGGCCGCCGCCGTTGATGATGACTTTCTTGCCGCGTAGTCCGAGGTCCATGGTGGGCTCCTGTGGGGTGGGTGAGGTGGTGCCGCGGTCAGGCCGCGGCGGAGGGTTCGGCCTTGGGCGCCCGCGCCCAGGCCAGGCCGCGCCGCAGCAGGCGGTGGAACACGGGCAGGTCCCAGGCGCAGCGGTCGACGCTGGGCCAGTAGTCCATCAGCGGCTGCAGGTCGTAGTGGCCGCGGCAATGGCCGAGGGTGAGGTAGAGCACCGCGCCCTGGCCCAGCGCGCGCAGGTACATCACCGGGTGGCGCGCATGGGCCCAGCGCGGGCGCACGAAGCCGGTGGCCTCGCCTTCGAACTCGGCGTCCAGCAGCACGTGCAGGTCGGCGTGCACGTCGCTCAGGTACAGCTCGTCGGTGGTCTCGAAGGGTTCGATGCCCTGCACCAGCTCGTGGGTCGGGTCGGCCACCGCCACGCGGTAGGGCGCGATCGGCGGGTGGGCGATGAACTGGGTGCCCAGCGTCTGCATGAAATGCGGCGCCCAGGCGGGTGAATCCACCAGGCCGTTGTCGAGGAAGCGCAGGATGGAATTGGTGCCGTGCAGCGCGAACCAGCGCCCGCCCCGCTCAACCCAGGCGCGCAGTGCCTCCTGCTGCGGCAGACTGGGCACCACGTCGCAGGTGTAGGTGACGAGGAAGTCGGCAGCGAGGATCGCGTCGAGGTTCGTGTAGTCCTCGAACACGCGCACGCGGATGCGCTCGTCCTCGGCCAGCAGCTTCAGCAACTCGAGCCGGGCAAAATCGATGTCGTGGTACTTGCCCGAGGCGATGAGCACGCAGTCGATGCGCTGGGGGTGGGCGGTGGCAGTCATGGCGTGCTCCCGCTCAGCCCAGCTTGCGAACGGGGTCGCTGCCATCCCACGCGCGGCAGGCCTCGCGCATGCTCGCGAAGAAGTCCAGCGTGGCGGCAGGCAGCTGGATGATCTCGACCAGGCTGCCCGGCCCGGCGCCGGTGTCCACGTAGATCACCTCGCCGCCACCGGCGACTTGGCCCTCCTGCTCGACGCGTACGCCGGCCTGCGCGCACACGCGGCGGGCGTGGGCCAGGTCGCTCACCGTGATGCAGACGTGGTGCAGGCCCTCGCGGCCCTCGTCGCGCCAGCGCCGGTAGATCGACGGGGCATCGTTGTGCTGCTCGATCAGCTCAATCTGCACGTCGCCCCAGTAGGCCAGCGCGATCGAGAACTCCGCGTCGCACGGCTCGCCGCGGTAGCGGCAGTCGAGCAGGCGGATGCGCTCCATCCTGAAGAACGGGCCGACGCCCATGGTTTCGGTCCAGTGGCGCAGCGCGGCGTCGAAGTCTTTCGGCACGAAGGCCAGTTGCATCACGGGGCCGAGCTGGGAAATCAGCGGCTGGTTCATCGGGGTCTCTCCTTGTTCGTCGGGCGGGGCAAGGGCCAGCCCGTCAAGCGGCCAGGCGCGCGCTGGCGCCGTTGTCGACGACGAACTCGGCGCCGGTGACGAAGCGCGATTCGTCGCTGGCCAGGAACAGCACCATGGCCGCCACGTCGTCGGGTTGGCCGGCGCCAGGGAAGTTGGCCCCGACCACTGGCACCACCAGCGGCGTGTCGATGACACCGGGGAAGATCGTGTTGCAGCGGATCGGGTAGCCCTTGTCGCGGCAATGGCCCGCCACCGACAGGCTGAGCGCGCGGATCGCGCCCTTGGCCGCGGCATAGGCCAGCACCGGCGGCGTGGCGCGCAGCGCAGCGATGGAGGCGATGTTGATGATCGAGCCGCCGCGCTCCTTCATCACCCGCACCGCGTGTTGGCAGCCGAGGAAGCTGGCTTCGCCGTGCACCGCGGCGAGCAGCCGGTACTGCTCCAGCGTGGTGCTCTCGATGTCGCCGACGAGGCAGATGCCGGCGTTGTTGACCAGCACGTCGAGCCGGCCGTGGCGCGTCATCACACGGTCGATCACGCGGGCCCAGTCCTCCTCGCGCCGAACGTCCTGGGGCATGAACTCGCCGCCGATGCGATCGGCCACCGCGCGGCCCGCTCCCTCGGCGATGTCGGTGACGATCACCTGTGCGCCTTCGCGCGCCAGCAGCGCCGCGTCGGCGGCACCGAGCCCCGAGGAACCGCCGGTGACGATCACCACCTTGCCCTGCATGCGCTTCATGGCGCCCCCTCCGGGCCCGGGTACTGCAGCGGCAGCAGGAACACCACGGTCTCGTTGCGCACCACCTCGCCCAGCGTCTGCCTGAAGCGCGGGAAATCGGGGTGCGCCATCAGCACTTCGAGGCCCCGGCCGTAGTGGTTGTAGTCCTCGAGCCGCCACAGATCGACCACCGTGTTCAGCCGACCGCTGGCGTGCAGGTAGGCCCCCTCGAGCTTCCAGCCCACCCGTTCGAGGATGGGCACCATCTCGCCCATCAGCGCAACGAAGCGGTCGAAGCCGTTGGCCTCGACCTCGAGCGTGGATTTCATGTTCAGGCTCATGCGGGTGCTCCGTTGGGGATTTCGGGGGTGGACAGCTGCGCCTGCGCATCGGGCTCACCGCGCAGCAGGAAGTGCGACAACGCCGGGATCAGCACCAGCGCGCCGAGCATGTTCCAGACGAACATGAAGGTCAGCAGGATGCCCATGTCGGCCTGGAACTTGATGGGCGACCAGGCCCAGGTGATCACGCCGGCGGCCAGCGTCACGCCGACCAGGCCGACCACCTTGCCGGTGAAGGCCAGCGCGCGGCGGTAGGCCTCAGCCAGCGTGCAGCCCGCCCGCTGCTGCGCGAGTTGCACGCTGAGCAGGTAGAGCGCGTAGTCGACGCCGATGCCCACCCCCAGCGCCACCACCGGCAGCGTGGCCACCTTGACGCCGATGCCCAGCGCGACCATCAAGGCCTCGGCCAGCACGGAGGTCAACACCAGTGGCAGCACCGCCACCACGACCGCTCGCCAGCCGCGGAAGGTGATCGCGCACAGCACGATCACCGCGCCGTAGACATACAGAAGCATCAGGTGGTTGGCCTGCTTCACGACGATGTTGGTCGCCGCGTCGACGCCCGCGCTGCCTGCGGCGAGCAGGAACTGGCGCTCGGCGGTGTCGTGCTGCTCGGCGAAGCGGCTCGCCGCCTGCACCACGCGCTCCAGCGTCTCGGCCTTGTGGTCGGTCAGGAAGGCCTGCACCGGGATCAGCGAGCACGCCGGGTTGATGAACTCCGAGTTCCAGCTCAGCGCGTTGCTGACCTGCGCATCGATCAGGCCCTGGTTGTCGCTGATCGTGGCCCACTTCGGGTTGCCCTCGAAGCCGCCGGCCGTGTAGGCGCGCACGGTGTCGGCCAGCGACACGGTGCGCTGCACGCCGGGCACCTGGGCCAGCGCCCAACTCAGGCGGTCGGCCTCGGTCAGCGTCTCGAACGAGCGGCACTGGTCGGGCGGCGTCTTCACCATCACCGCGAACACATCGCTGGAGATGCCGTAGTGCGCGGTGATGAAGGCGTTGTCTCGGTTGTAACGCGAATCGGGGCGCAACTCGGGCGCGCCGGCATCGAGGTCGCCGACCTGCAATTGCTGGCTGTAGACGAAGCCGGCCGCGCCCAGCACGACGGCCGAGCCGATGGCGGCGGCGGCCCAGCGGCGCTCGGTGAATCGCTCCAGCAGCTGCCAGACGGCCCCGCCACCCTGCCCCGACGCCTCGGCACCCTCCAGGCTGCGCCGCGCAGCCACCGGGCTGACGCCGACGTACGACAGCAGCACCGGCAGCAGCAGCAGGTTGGTGAAGATCAGCACCGCGACGCCCAGGCTGGCCGTCAGCGCCAGTTCGCGGATCACCGGGATGTCGATCACCATCAGCACCGCGAAGCCGACCGCATCGGCCAGCAGCGCGGTCAGCCCGGCCAGGAACAGGCGCCGGAAGGTGTAGCGCGCAGCCACCCAGCGGTGCATGCCGCGGCCGACGTCCTGCATGATGCCGTTCATCTTCTGCGCGCCGTGGCTCACGCCGATGGCGAACACCAGGAACGGCACCAGCATCGAGAACGGGTCGAGCTGCCCACCCAGCGCGACGACGATGCCGAGCTGCCAGACCACGGCGATGCTGGAGCAGCCGATCACCAGCGCGGTGCTGCGGGCACAGCGCGTGAAGGCGAAGATGACGGCCGTGGCGACCAGCGCGGCAATCAGGAAGAAGGCCATCACCTGCCGCAGCCCGTCGATCAGGTCGCCGGCGAGCTTGGCGAAGCCGATGATCTGCATGCGCAGCACGGGCGTGCCCTCGCTGGTGGCCTTGTCGCGGATCTGCTCGAGCGCCACCGACAGCGCGCGGTAGTCGACCGGGCGGCCCTCGGCATCGGCGGCCAGCAGCGGCACCACGATCATGCTCGAGCGGTAGTCGTTGGCCACCAGGCTGCCGACCACGCCGGCGCGGGCGATGTTCAGGCGCAGGTCGGCGATCGATTTCGGGCTGCCGTCGTAGTCGTTGGGCAGCACCGGGCCGCCGCTGAAGCCCTCTTCCGTCACCTCGACCCAGCGCACCACCGGCGTGAAGATCGACTTCATCCACGCCCGGTCCACCCCCGGCAGCAGGAAGATCTCGTCGTTGATCTTGGCCAGGCGGGCCAGGTAGGCCGCGTCGAAGATGTCGCCCTCGGTGGCCTCGACCACCACGCGCACCGAGTCGCCCAGCCCGCGCAGCTGGCCGCGGTTCTCCAGGTAGTTCTTGATGTACGGGTGGCCGTGCGGCAGCATCTTGTCGAAGCTGGCGCCGACAGCCAGGCCGCGCAATTGCCAGCCGAGCACGGCCGTGAGGACGGCGCACACCAGCAACAGCACGAGCCGGTGGTTGAAGACCAGGCGTTCGAGCAGGTTGCCCGAGCGCGGGTCGAAAGGCGTGTCGCCGGACGCAGTGGGGCCGGGGTCGTGGGAAGCGTGCATGCGGGTTGCCTACTTGGCCTGCTTGATCTGATCGATGGCCAGGGTCTGCAGCCGCGTCCCCGCGGCGCCGACCAGGCCGATGCGTTGGGCGCCGAGTGCAGCCACGCCGAAGTACGGCATGGGCTGCTGCGCCGGCACGGGCAGGAAGTGCTGGCCGCCGTCCCGGCTGAGCGCGATGCCGCCGGCCTGGTCGACCAGCACGATCGCGCCGCCCGGCAGCGCCACGCCCGCAGTGATGCCGGCGGTGCCGACACCGGCCACGGCCTGCCACTGCCTGCCTGCGTCGTCGCTGCGGAACAGGCGGCCGCGCATGCCGTAGGCCAGCAAGGTGCCGGCGTCGGTGGCGACCAGGCCGAACAGCGTGCCCTTGTACGGGGTGGCCACCGCCTCGAAGCGCTGCCCCTGCGGCGCGAGGCGCCACACCATGCCCTGCTCGCCGGCCAGGAAGAGGCCATGCGCGCTGCCGCGCACGGCGTAGAAGTGTAGGTCCTGCGGGTTGTCGGTGCGGTCCATCCACGGCGTCCAGGTCTGGCCGCCGTCCTCGGTGCGGTAGATGCGGTTGAAGGTGCCGACGACGAAGCCGCTGGTCTCGCTGCTGAAGTGCACGTCCAGGAAGCTCGGCGTGCTGCCGTCGCCGCCCTGGGCCTTCTCGCGCTCCAGCAGCCTGGCCGCTGGCGCGCCGGTGGCCGCACGCGACTCGAACCAGCGCAGCGCGAGCGCGTTGGCCGCGTGCCCGCTCAGTTGGCGCCGCCAGGTGCTGCCACCGTCGTCGCTGTGCAGGACGACGCCACCGTGGCCGACCGCCCAGCCGCGCCGCGCGCTCGGGAACGAGATCGCCAGCAGATCGCTGCTCACCGGCACGGCGGCTTGCGTCCAGTGGGCGCCTTCGTCGTCGGACCAGACGATGTGGCCACGCGGGCCGGCCGCGACGATGCGCGTGCCGGCCCGGGCGATCGCCAGCAAGGGTTGTCCAGCGGCCAGCAGCGTGGGCTGCGCGGCGAGCTCCTGCGGCGGCTGGAACGCACCGGCGCCGAGCGGCAACAGGGCCAGGCCGGCGCACAGGCGCCGGCGCGGCGCCGAATGGAGGCGGGGCGGCACGGCGTTCACGACCAGCGCTGCACGACGGGTTCGACAGCCGCGCGCAGTGTGGAGGGCAGCTCGCGCCAGGCCGAGCCCAGATCATCGGCCAGCGAGCTGCGCGGGCCATCCGCCGGCGGCGGCGCCAGACGCGGCATCCAGCCGGAGTGCACCTGGAACGATTGCTTCAGCCCCGGCGCCGTGGCGATCGCGACCGGCCCCTTGCCGAGCGCGAGGGCGTCGAACACCTGCAGCTCGGTGTGATCGTGGAACTGCACGAAGGTGAGCATCCAGCCGTCGCCGCCGGCCCGATCCGGCACGAACACCGGCGACTGCGCGAAGGACCCGGCGGGGAAAGCCCACGACGACTGCTCCTGCATGGTCTCGAGATCGATGCAGGCCACGGTGGATGGGCGCGGCTCGGCCGAGAGCTCATCCACCGGCACGATGCGGTACGGGTGATCGCGGTGCAACTCCACCGCCTGCGGCACCAGCATCTCGGGGTTGTAGCCCCAGTAGGCCTGCCACATGTAGCGGCCGCGCTCGAGCGCCGGACGGCGCATGTCGCGCGCATACAGCAGCGTGGCCCAGTGCCTGCCGGGGTCGACGAACAGCTTCGTGTCCTTGACTTCGCCGGTGCGGCCGTCGATCACGTAGCGGCCCACCGGTGAGGCGTCCACCGGCAGCGGCAGGAAGCCGTGCAGCCCGGGAGCGATGGGCTTCTTGCCGTGCCAGGTGCGGTCCTCCTCGCCGAGCGCGATGTTCAGGTCCCAGCCGTTGGAGTGCGCGATGTACAGCGTGATGTCGTCGCCGTCCTGCCGGTAGTCGGCAAACTCGTGGAACGACTCGTAGGGCAGCCGCGCATGCGCGCAGGGCACGGCCTTGCCACGCCGCTCTCGGGTCAGATCGCGCTTGGCGACGATGTAGAGGTCGCTGTAGGGCGGGTGCGGCTTGGTGCGGCCGCGGCCGGCGAAGGTGCCCGGCTCGTCCTGGTTGCCGACCTCGGTGAAGATCACGTAGTCCTGCGTGACCGCGATCTCGTGGATGCCCTGCGTGATGCTCGCGCCCGGCACGGACCAGGACTGGACCTCGCCGTTGCCGTCCCAGCGAACCACGTGCAGCGGCCCCTGCCGATCGG
This sequence comes from Vitreoscilla sp., assembly GCA_018780145.1. Lineage (GTDB taxonomy): Bacteria > Pseudomonadota > Gammaproteobacteria > Burkholderiales > Burkholderiaceae_C > Ideonella. The sequence goes on from JADMKA010000072.1 coordinate 8,327, forward strand.
TGCGCGAGTGGCCCAGCGGCTCCAGCCCGACGTTGCACCACCACATGCAGCCCTCTTCGGGGTCTTCGACCGGGTGCCCGGTGGTCAGCACGCCCGGAAAGAGCGGGTGCGCGCTGACGACCGGGTAGTCGCCCACCGCGCCGATATAGCTGCGGAACTCGAGCGTGCGCGCATCGAACTCGGCCGGGCGCTGCCGGTCGTAGGTGAGCAGCAGCCGGTCGCCCAGAAAATGCGGCGCCGTGTTGGTGAAGGCCGGCTGCGCACCGGCCAGCAGCCCCGGCAGCTCGGCCGGGGGCACGGCGCCGAGCGCGGCCGCCATCAACTCGCTGTCGGGCGTGCGCACGTTTCGGCTGGTCCAGTGCGGCACCCCGGCGCTGTTGGGCGCCAGGTCGACACGGGTGACGATGCCGAAGCCAGCCCAGCAGAAGTTCACCACGGTGGGCTGCACCGGCCCGATGATGAAGGCGTGACCCCACAGGCCGGCCGGCCAGGTGCCCGAGGTCACCGTCAGGTCGAGGTCGACCTCCCGGCTCGGCTCGACTTGGGTGTGCAGTGCGTGGTCCATGGCGGCTTCCGTCAGCGCACGCCGGCGCCGGCCAGCACTTCGGGCGAGAAGAACGAATCCGGCTGCAGCGGCGTCGGGATCCAGCCGCCCTTGCCCGACACGTCCTGCTGGCGGGCGTAGTTGCCGGTGGCCAGGTCGTAGGTGACCCACTCGTCGGTCGAGTGGCCGTAGGTCTCGTAGAACGAGATCGGCAGGCTGTGCGAGACGCGGTAGATCTGGCCGGCCGAGTCGTAGTTGTCGGAGATGCCGACGCCGGGCAGGTCTTCGTCCCAGAAGATCGTGCGTGTCGGGTAGACGTGGCGCTTGCCCGCCTTCAGCGTCGCCTTCACTTCCCAGACACGGTGCAGTTCCCAGCGCACGCAATCCGGGTTGAGGTGGTTCTTGGTCTTCATCGCCACCGCGGCCGGGCAGGCATTGCGGTCGCGGATGCGGTAGTTGTTGTACGGGATGTACATCTCGCGCTTGCCGACCAGCTTGAAGTCGTAGCGGTCCAGCGAGCCATAGAACACGGCCGCTTCGTCGACGGTGCCGGCGCCGCCACCGGTGGGGCTGGGCGTGTCGTAGGCGATGTCGGGCGCCAGCTTCACGCGCCGCATGCCCGGCAGGTAGGAGTAGGCGCGACGGCCCTTGTCCTGCATGTCGATGTTGTCGACCACGATCAGCTTCTCGCCGGCCTTGCGCGCGGGGTCGCTGTAGTCGATGCGCAGGCGCTCGAAGATCTCGTCGGTGCTGATCGGCGTGGTGCGCTTGGGGTCGTAGATCGGGTATTCGGCCCACATCTCGCCGACCCCGGTGACGGTGACGTTGCCCTGCGTGTCGACCACGCGGCCACTCATGTCCGCCGAGTAGAAGGCGGTGGTGTCGTACTTCAACAGCCGGTTCCACATCACCTCGTTGCCGGTCTTCGGGAACGCGAACGGCAGCCCGGCGTAGCAGCCCTCGATGCCCAGGCCGTTCTTGATGGTCTTGCACGCGCCAGCCGCGTTCTTCTTCATGTTCTCGATCACGAAGGGCGGGTAGTGGGCGATGCGGTGCGAGGGGTAGACGTCGATGCGATAGCTGGGGTATTTCTTCAGCATCGCCTTGACGCCGTCGCTCAGCTTGGGCGCGTGCTGGTCGAGGTTCTTGGCGTCGATCGAGAACAGCGGCTTCTCGGCGGCAAAGGGGTCGGGCCGCAGGCCCGGGTTCTTCGGGTCGTAGTTGGCCGGCGGCTTGACCGGGCCGGTCCAGGCCGGGATGGTGCCTTCCTTGTTGCCCGCGGTCAGCGCGCCCCAGGGCGTGTGCGTGGTCGCCAGCAGTTGCGCCTCTTCGGCGGTCACGGCGGCGAAGGCCGATGCGGCCAGGTTTGCCAGCAGCGCCGCGCAGATTCGTGTCATTGCGATGTTCATTCGGTGTCTCCTGCGGATGCTCAGAACGATGTCTTGAAAGTGAAGGACAGCCAGCCCCGGTCCCTGAGCAGCGCGTTGCCGCCGTTCGAATAGGCCATCTGGTTGGCACCGATCCCCGGCACGGCGGCGAAGATGTTGGGACCGGCGGTGTAGTCGCCGAAGTAGTCGGTGTAGGCGAGGTCGAACTTGTACTGGCCCTTCACGTCGGCACCGATGCCCAGACTCCAGCTTCCGCTGCCCTCGTTGCCGCCGAACGGCACCGACGAGTTGCCCTTCAGGCCGGTGCTGAAGGACATGGGCATCGTCAGGTCGACGCTCGGGAAAACCTGGTACCAGGTCGGCGTGGCCGACAGCGACAGGCCCCAGGCGGTGTTGGTCGAGCAGCCCGCGTCTTTGCCACCGACCGGGCAGTTGTAGTCCACGTGGCTGAAGTTCGCCCCGGTGCCGGCGGTGACCTTCTGCAGCTTGCTGAAGGTGATCTCCGCCAGCAGCGTGGACGCGTCGAACAGCGGTGTCTTGCCGATGTAGGCCAGCGCGTTCACGAGCGCGTGGAAGCTGTCGCCACGCGCCAGCGCGGCCGAGCCGAAGGCGGTGTTCAGCGCCGTGTCCTTGCGGTAGACCAATTCGCTTCCGATCGACACGCCGGCCAGCTGGGTGGCATAGCTGAGGCCGACCAGCTTCACGTCTTGCGCGTAGGCGTTGTGCAGCTCGCTGAAGGTGCCGCCGGGGCTCAGCACACCCATCACCTTGTCGTCGAACTTGCGCAGCGTCAGGCCGGCGGTGCCGTTCAGCCAGGAAGGCGACCACTTGATGTTCAGGCCCCAGTTGCCGGCGTTGTCCGGCACGGCGTCGGGGCCGGTCTTCAGATCCCCGTTGAAGGGGATGCCGAGGTAGTTGGTGCCGCCCTGGAAGAATGGGTCGGCATAGGTGAAGTAGGTGCCGCCCTCGTAGATGCGGTAGGGCCGCCACTGCAGGAAGTACTGCGCGTTGACCGACAGGTCCTCGGTGGCCTGCAGGTGGCCGGAGATCTGGTTCAGCGGCAGGAACAGTTCCTTCGCTTCGACACCCGGCGTGGCCAGGGCCTTGCGGAAATCCACCGGCCCCTGCGAGAACGAGGCACCGTGGATGGGCGTGAACAGGGCCTCGCCGTAGATCACGGTGTGGCGGCCGGCCTTGATGTCCAGCGGCATGTCCTTGCCGAGATCGACCCGGCCGAAGACGAAGGCGTCCAGCAGCTCGCCCGAGTGCATGTAGGCGCGCTTGACGGCGTCGGTGTAGCGGTTGTTCGGGTACGCCGTGCCCAGCCCCGCGGCCTGGTAGGCCGGGTTGCCCTTGACCTTGTCGTCGTAGGCGGCGTCGTACCAGCTGGCGCCGGAGAGGCGGAAGCCCATGCGCTTGGCGAGCACGAAATCCAGCTCGGTCAGCAGATCGATCCGGTTGGTGTTCATCTCGCCGCGGCCGAACTTGTACTCGCCGCCCTGCAGGCCCCAGGTGTCGGCCAGCGTCTGGTCACGCCCTTCGACCCGCCAGCCGGCGTTGTAGCGCACGGTGTTGTCCAGCCGCAGCACCGCCTCCGGGTTGCCGACGTCGATCTGGAAAGCGCCGGCCGAGCCGGCAAAGAACACCGCGGCGGCGGCGCCCAGGCATGAAAGGCGCCGGTGCGACGCCGGCTGGTAGGTAACCACTTTGCTCACGGACTTGTCTCCTTGTGGCAATGACGAAAGGAACGCCACCGATCGGCTGCCGTCTGGAGACCCGGGTGGCGTCTCCTCAACTAACAAACGATCGTGTTTGTTTTTTTTAGAGTAACGTCTTGTCCGTGGCGCGCCTACTATCGTTGACCCTTATCAACGCGCGGTTCGGCAAAATGGGGCAGCGCTATGAGGACCGAAGCCCGTTGCCGTACACCCCTCCCGGGGCGGCGACCTCTGCGTACAGATTGTCTGGGCAACGACCGGCGAGACCCGCTGGGCGGCCGGCCTCGCCCGACGGGACGCTCAGGGCAGATCGACGATCTGCAGCGCGTGGCTCGACAGGTAGCGGCGGTAGTCGGTCAGCGGCATGGCCGCCGAGCCGTGCGTGTCGGCATCGGCCCAGCTGATCGTGGCGTCCAGGGCGGTCACCTCGACCTCGCAGGCGCCCGGCCGGATGGTGATGTTGGGGCCGTCGCCCTCCCGGTACTCGACCTTGCCGGTGATGCGTGCGTGCTGTTTCATGGTGGCTCCTGCTTCAAGGACGGACGATGACCTGCCTGCGGACTTCGCCGCCCGGGTGGGCCACCGTGTGCAGGCTCGCGTGCCACTTGCCGGCCGTCAGGTCGGCCACCTGGGGGGCGGTCATCATGGTGGTGTCCCGGATAGAGGCTGGGCGCGCTGCGAAAGCGCCGCACGCTATCGTCCGGCGTCCGGGCTGGGTCGTCCGTGCGCTGGCGACCGGTCGGCCACCTTGCGGCAGTCGGCTTTCACTTCATGCTCGAAGCTGCCTGCAGACAGGCCAAGGACGTGCCAGGCCGCGCTTCGGAGCGCCACACACAGGTCGCACCTTCGTCGCACAACGCTCAGGCCATGTTGGCTGGTTATTTGCCCTGGCCGATAAGTTCACCGCACTTGCTGTAGCTTGTTTGTTGCGAATACAGGCCTTGGCTTATAAGATGCACCATGGTCGCTGCCTTCTCCGTCCGCTTCCCTGATCAACTCCGCCAGCACCTGCGGGCGTTGAGGAAGCGGCATGGCCTGACTCAGGCCCAGCTCGGCGCGCGCATCGGTGTCAGCCAGGCGCGGATCGCGGAGATTGAAGCCAATCCCGGCCTGGTCAACTTCGAGCAACTGATGAAGTTGCTGTCAGTGCTGGGTGTCACGCTGACCTTGCAGGAGGAAGCGGTCGCGCCGACCGGCACCCGCGTCCCCGCGGCGAAGGCCCCGAAGCCCACAGCCACCGAGCCACAGCCCAAGCCATCAAGCAGGCAGCCTCAGGTGACGCCCGCATCCCGTCGAACCCTCGTGGCTCGCCCCAAGAAGGGCTCGTGGTGACCCAGTCGCTGAACGCCTGGATGAACGGCGAGCTGGTGGGCACCTGGCTCGTTGACCGGAACTCGCACACCTTCCGCTACGCCCCGTCTTGGCTGGAGTCACCCCGCCGGCGATCGCTCTCGCTCTCCCTGCTCATAGGCGGCTCGCTGGAAACTCAAGGCCAGCAGGTTCGCAACTACTTCGACAACCTCCTGCCGGACAACGAGAGGATCCGCTCGCGGCTGCGAAGGCGCTTCGGCCTTCGCTCGGGTGAAGTCTTCGATCTGCTGGAGGCCATCGGCCGGGATTGCGTCGGAGCGGTCCATCTCCTGCCCGAGGGCGCCACCCCGCAGGGTTGGGATCGGATCGACTGCGACCCACTGACCGAGGATCAGATCGTCGACCTGCTTCAGGCTGTTCCGTCGGATACCGACCACGGCTCGATCCACGATGACGGCCTGTTCCGGATCTCCATCGCCGGTGCCCAGGAGAAGACCGCACTCACCCGGTGGAAGGGCAGATGGTGCCGGCCCCATGGCGCCACGCCCACCACCCACATCATCAAGCTGCCACTGGGGCACATCGGTGGGTCGAAGCGGGTCGACGCATCGGACTCGGTCCAGAACGAGTGGCTGTGCGCGCAGATCGTCGCGGAACTCGGCCTACCCGTTGCCTCCACGTCGATAGCGACCTTCGGCGACCAGACCGTGCTGGTCGTCGAGCGGTTCGACCGCGAGTGGATGGACAAGGGGAGGTGGATCGCACGGCTGCCCCAGGAAGACTTCTGTCAGGCGCATGGCGTCGGGCCGGACCAGAAGTACGAGCAAGGCGGTGGCCCCGGCATGCAGAAGTGCCTGCAGCTTCTGCAGGGCAGTGCCGACCGAGAGGACACGACCCTCTTCCTGCTCACCCAACTCGCGTTCGTGCTGATGGCGGCCACCGACGGCCACGCCAAGAACTTCTCGATCTATCTCGATCGCGGCGATACCTATCGGATGACGCCGCTTTATGACGTCCTGTCGATGTGGCCTTACTTCGGCGACGGTGCCAGCCAGTTCAGGCAGCGCAAGGCGGGCCTGGCGATGGCCGTGCGCTCGAAGAATGCGCACTACCTGTTCCACACCATCCAGGCGCGCCACTGGCAGCAACTGGCGTCCAAGTACGGCGGCGACACCGTGTGGACTGCAATGATTGACTTGGTGACCGGTGTCGACAGCGCGCTGACGAGGGTGGAGCGAAGACTGCCCAAGGACTTTCCGGCTCACACCTGGGAGAGCATCTCGACCGGCATGAGGAGTGAGGCAACTCGATTCCTGACGGAGGCTGGACTGGTTTAGCGCGACAACTGTGGTCGTTTGGCATTCCCGGTCCCCGTGCTCGGCCGCCTAACCATCCACAAGGACTACCACCTCAATTGCATCGGGCCGGGGTGCGCGTCGATTCAGCCGCCAGACTTCGAGCAGGGAAATCGCGCCCAACTCCCTGGTTCGGTTTGGCATCAGACGGCCCCTGTCACCGCTGGCAGGCACGAATCTGCTGATCTGGGTATGATTGGGTATCGGACGACAGAAAGTGACTGGGTATTTACATCTTCGATGGTCGGAGTATGATCCACCTCGTTGCAGCTGAAAGGATCGGTATGGCAGACGACAAACAGGAACGGCAGCCGGCGCCGCCGTACATCGCGCACAAGACGTTCAAGAGCTTCTTGTCGTCCTTGAAGGTCGCGATCCCGTCGCGCATCGACCGCAGCGTCATGACCACATACTCCGGCGCGGTGCAGACCCAGATCACGCACGCGCTGCGGTACTTCAACCTGATCGATTCAAACGGGCACCCGACCGACAAACTCGCACCGCTCGTGCACTCTGAAGGAGCTGAGCACCAGAAGCTCCTGAAGGAGCTGGTGCACTCCGGCTACCCGATGTTGTTCGTCGCCCCGTTCGATTTGACCAAGGCCACCTCGGCTCAACTGGCAGAGCAGTTCGCGAAGATGGCCACGGGCGAGACAGTCCGCAAGTGCATCACCTTCTTGCTGCCGTTACTGAAGGAGGCCGGTTTCGCCGTGTCGCCGCACATCAAGGGCGCACCGAAGCGCAATGGCAGCAGCAAACCCAGGAAGCCCAAGGCCTCCGCACCACCAGCACCAGCCACGGACGCTGGAGCAGGCACACCGCCGCCGCCATCACCGCCGGCGGTGATGGGCTGGTCAGAGCTGCTGCTGAGCAAGTTTCCGAGCTTCGACCCAAGCTGGCCGGACGACGTCAAGGCGCGCTGGTTCGACAGCTTCGAGAAGCTGATGCAGAGCGGGCAGGCGGCGAAGGGCGGCACCACATGACAAGGCGTAGTGCAGAAAGGCGAAGAGGTCAGGAAACCTGACCTCTTCTGGCAAAAGACATCTGAACAGGCTCCAGTGTCTCTCGCGTGTGCTTGGGGAAGCCTTAGGATTCTATGGCTGCGAGGCCATGGATTTCAAGATCGCGAGTTTGGTGTTCGAGCCTACTCCCATGAAGGAGTAGACCATGTCCCAACAAGACATGTTCGACCCCCCGGGTGAAGACGGTGAGGTCATCTACAGGATGACGATCCGCCTGAAGTCCGGGAAGGTGATCCGGCGGCCCAACGGCCGGCCGTTTCGCATCGTCGTTCGTCACAAGCGCAAACAGTAGGCGCGCGTGACGTTCGGGCCGGCGCCGCGAGGCGTCGGCTTCTCCCTCATCAAACTTGCGAGTTCAACAATGCCTTCAAACAGCAAACTGCCACCCGGCACCAAAGCGCCCGCCTCCGGGCAGTACCGCAACAACACGACCCGCACCGAGGTCACGGTCGTGCGTGGTGAACCGCTGCCCCCGACTCCCAAGTCGGGCCAGACGTACACCATCGCCGACAAGACGAAGCACAAGGGTTGACGGTCGCGGCGGGGCAAAGTCCCGCCGCTCAATCACCCACCCGTCAATACATAGTCAAGGGCCATCTGGCCCAAGGCCTTCACGGCATCGAACGTAAGTTCGATGCCTTTCTCTTTAGCTGTCGACTTGATGCGCTCCCACACCGGCTTGCTGCGCAGCGTGTCGAGAAGGTCATGTCCTTGCCACGTTAGGTCGGGGCAGAGCAAGGCAGCACCGCCAGTCGAGCCTGCGTCGATTGCCTTGATGAAGCCACCTCTCCAGAGCAACAACGCATGCTCGACCCTGGCGGCATCAGCCCTGCCATCGCTCTCGGAATAGCTGAATCGCCGGCGGTCGTCAGCACTCAGCTCTTCGACCTCCAACAACACGTCTCGGATGACGTCCCAGTCACGCTTCATGTGCCCTCCCCTACGGCGTGCAAGTGGTAGGCCGTGCTGGACTTGAACCAGCGACCAAACGATTATGAGTCGTCTGCTCTGACCAACTGAGCTAACGGCCCCCTGCAAAACCGACTGCTGACATTCTGCGCACAAACGCGCCGTCAGCCCGCCCGCCGAAAGCGCGGGGGCGCTGGTTCAGCAAGCAATTCAATACCTTACGCGCCTTCGCCCAGGTGCTTATGAGTCCTCTGCTCTAACCAACTGAGCTAACGGCCCGCGGGGCGGATTCTAGGTGGCGGGCCTGTGCGGGGCCGGTGCCTCAGCGCTGGGACAGCGCGTTGCCCACCAGGCGCGAGGTGATGTCCACGATCTGGATCATGCGGTCGTAGGCCATGCGGGTGGGGCCGATGACGCCCAGGGTGCCGACGACCTGGCCGTCCACCTCGTAGGGGGCGGACACCACCGAAAGCTCCTCGAAGGGCACCACGCGGCTTTCGCCGCCGATGAAGATGCGCACGCCCTCAGCGCGGCTGGAGGTGTCCAGCAGGCGCATCAGCTGGGTCTTCTGCTCGAACAGGTCGAACAT
>JADMKA010000250.1 GCA_018780145.1 Vitreoscilla sp.
CTCTGGCGCTTCCGCCACGTGACCACCGTGGAGCGGGTGATCGGCTTCAAGCGCGGCACCGGCGGCACCGGCGGCGTGAGCTACCTGCGCAAGATGCTGGACACGGTGCTGTTCCCCGAGATCTGGACGCTGCGGACCAGCCTGTAGCGCGGTTTCAGCGCGGGTCAGCCGGCCGCGTCGTAGGCCTGCTTCAACCAGCCCTTCAGGGTGGCATCGATCTCGGCCGCGCTGCTGACCCGCGTCGTCGCCTGGCACATGCCGCCCGGCGGCTGGATCTTCAGCCGCTCGTGCGGGGGCAGGTCCTTCGCGTTGAGCCCGATCTCGATGCTGTCCTTGGTGGCCGGCCCGACCATCGCGAACTGCTTCTTGCGCCGCAGGCTCAGGTAGGCCTTCTTCGGGGCCACCTCGTGCTCGCCGAGACCAGCGACCACCTTCATCACCGCATCGTGCAGCGGCCGCAAGCCGGCCTTGGCGCCGGTGTAGATGGCGTCCAGCGGATCGCCTTCGGGGGCTGGTGGGGCCACCGCCGCCGGCACGCCGTCCAGCCCGGGCGGGATCTTGCCGATGGTCAGGGCCACCGTGTTGGCGTCGCCATAGCCCAGCTTGAACTGCTCCATCAGCCAGGTTCTTTTCTCGCCCACCTTGGCCAGGCCGGTGGCCGCCACGGCGGCGTGCAACGCGGCCAGCGGCTGGCCGGTCTTGGCCTGGATGTTGCGCAATTGGGTCAGCACGGCGGCTTGGGGGTCGGCCATGGGGGTCTCCTCGTCAAGGGGTCTTGGTCAGGGGCCAGTGTTCGCTGCGCGTGCGGGCCGGCAGCACGAACTCCATGTGGTCGAACACCCAGTACATCATCCGGGTGCCCAGCGGCGGGCGGCCGGTCTCGGCGATGGCCTTCAGGCTGTTGAGGATCATCGTGCCACCGCTCTGCATGCTCTTGCCGGTCTTGGTGCCGGCCGGCAGGCCGACGACGCGCAGCGTGACCTCGACGCCCTTGCCGACCGGCTTGAGCTCATAGTGCACCTGGCACACCGGGTCGTCGTACTGGGTGAAGCGGTGGGTGTGGGCGAAGCGGTACGGTGCCTCGCAGGCCAGTACTTCACCGTCGACGATCACATGCTGGCCGGTGCCGGTGCGCATCTGCATGCGCGCACCGGGCGCCAGGCCGGTGGTGTGCAGCCAGGCGTTGAAGACCGCGCCCTGGGCCTCGCCGGTCTTGGTGAGCTCGCGCCAGACACGCTGGATGTCGGCGTTGATGAAGATGCGGAAGACGGCGTCTTCGCTCGCGGGTTGGTCAGCCATGTCGGCGGCTCCTCGGGGGTGGCAGGGGAAGGACCTCGCCGCCCTCGGCGTCGTACTTCAGGCGGGTCAGCTTGGCGGCCCAGAAGGCGCTGAACTCGGTGGTCCAGCGCTCGTGGATGAGCTGGATCGGTGTCGCGTCGAACCACAGGCGGCGCTCGCGACCCTCGCGTTGCGAGACCACCAGACCGCCATGCTCCAGCGTGGACAGGTGCTTCATCACCGCGAAGCGGCCGATCTCGCCCTCGAACAGCGCGCACACCCGGTTGACGTTGCAGCCGGGCTCGCGCTTGAGCAGATCCAGCATGCGCCGGCGCGGCTCCGAGGCGAGCGCGAAGAAGGTGGCGTCCAGCGAGTCGTCCTTCATATGTGCCAATATAGTCACATATCAAGGTCATGCCGTCAACCCTAGAATTCGACGACCACTTTCCAGTCGGCCAGGCGCCCACCCCGCGCGGGCCGCGCCCTTTCCCGGAGCCACACGATGGACACCCGCACCACCCCCGCCCGCCTTCGCGTCGCTCGCCTGCGCGAGGTGATGGCCACCGCCCAGATCGACGCCATCCTGGTGCCCTCCAGCGACCCGCACCTGTCCGAGTACCTGCCTGGCCACTGGCAAGGCCGCGAATGGTTCTCGGGCTTCACCGGCTCGATGGGCACGCTGGTGGTCACCATCGGCGAAGCGGCCTTGTTCGCAGACAGCCGTTACTGGACCCAGGCCGAGGCCGAGTTGCAGGGCAGTGGCATCGTGCTGGTGAAGATCCCCACCGGCGCCGCCACCCACCATCTCGATTGGATCGCCAGCCACGTGCGCAAGGGCCAGGCCCTGGCGGTGGACGGCCAGGTGCTGGGCCTGGCCGCGGCCAAGCAGTTGCGTGAAACCACTGACAAGGCCGGCATCCGCCTGGTCACCCAGGTCGATCTGCTGGAGGGCGCCTGGGCCGAGCGCCCCGGCCTGCCCACGGCCGCCGTCTACGACCATGTGCCGCCGCAGGCTCCGATCGGCCGGCCGGCCAAGCTGGCCCTGCTGCGCGACGCGATGGCCCGCCACGGCGCCACCCACCACTTCGTCTCCACAGTCGACGACATCGCCTGGATCACCAACCTGCGCGGCGCCGATGTGGACTACAACCCCGTCTTCCTCGCCCACCTGCTGGTCAGCCACCACGCCGCGACGCTGTTCGTCGGCACCGGCAAGGTGAGCGGGGCCCTTGCCGCGGCCCTGGCCGCCGATGGCATCGTGCTGGCCGACTACGACGACGCCGCTCCCGCGCTGGCGGCGTTGGGCGTCGGCACCCGGCTGCTGGTGGACCCGCGCCGCGTCACGCTGGGCCTGCGCGAGGCGGTGCCCGAGGGCCTGGACGTGATCGAGGCCATCAACCCCAGCACCCTGCTGAAGAGCCGCAAGACGCCGGCCGAGGCCGCCTTCGTGCGCGAGGCGATGGTGGAAGACGGTGTCGCCATGTGCCACTTCTACGCCTGGTTCGAGAAGGCCCTGGCCGCGGGCGAGCGCATCACCGAACTCACCATCGACGAGAAGCTCAGCGGCGAGCGCGCCAGGCGCCCCGGCTTCGTGGGCCTGTCGTTCCCGGTCATCGCCGGCTACAACGCCAACGGCGCGATGCCGCACTACCGTGCCAGCAGCGACTCGCATGCGGTGATCGAGGGCAACGGCCTGCTGCTGATCGACTCGGGTGGCCAGTACCTGGGTGGCACCACCGACATCACCCGCGTCTGGCCGGTCGGCCAGATCAGCGCCGAACAACGGCGCGACTACACCCTGGTGCTGAAGGGCACGCTGCAACTCAGCCGCGCCCGCTTCCCGCGCGGCACCCTGAGCCCGATGCTGGATGCGCTGGCCCGCGCGCCGCTGTGGGCCGAGAGCCTGGACTACGGCCACGGCACGGGCCATGGCGTGGGCTACTTCCTCAACGTGCACGAGGGCCCGCAAAGCATCAGCAAGGCCATCCCCGACGCGAACATGGCGATGGAGCCCGGCATGATCACCTCGGTGGAGCCGGGCCTGTACCGCCCCGGCCAGTGGGGCGTGCGGATCGAGAACCTGGTGCTCAACGTGGCCGCGCCGTCCAGCGAGTTCGGCGAGTTTCTGGAGTTCGAGACCCTCACGCTGTGCCCCATCGACACCCGCTGCCTGGACCACGGCCTGATGCGGGCCGACGAGATCGACTGGCTCAACCGCTACCACGCGGTGGTGCGCGAGCGCCTGGCCCCGCACCTGAGCGGTGACGGCCTGGCCTGGCTGGTCGAGCGCACCGAGCCGGTGGCCCTGTGAAGCTGCTCTTCGTTGCCGACCCGCTGGCGGGCTTCAAGACCCACAAGGACTCCACCTTCGCGATGATGCGCGAGGCCGCGCGCCGCGGCCACACGCTGTTCGCCTGCGAGCCCGCGGGCCTGGCCTGGCAGCGCGGCGGCCGGGTCACCGCGCTGACCCAGGCCATCGCGCTGACGGGCCGGTCAGGCTACGGGGTGCACGACTGGTACACGGCATCGGCAGAGGCTCGCCATGCGCTGGCCGACTTCGACGCGGTGGTGATGCGCAAGGACCCGCCGTTCGACAGCGAGTACTTCTACGCCACCCACTTGCTGGAACGGGCCGAGGCCGAGGGCGCTCGCGTCTTCAACTCGCCGCGCGCGCTGCGCGACCACCCGGAGAAGCTGGCGATCCTCGAGTTCCCCGAGTTCATCGCGCCGACGCTGGTCACGCGCAGCGCCGACGACGTGCGCGCCTTCCACGCCGAGCAGCGCGACATCATCCTGAAACCGCTGGATGGCATGGGCGGCATGGGCATCTTCCGGGTCAAGGACGACGGCCTGAACCTCGGCAGCATCATCGAGACGCTGAACCGCGACGGCGCGCAGACCCTGATGGTGCAGCGCTACCTGCCCGAGATCGTGTCCGGCGACAAGCGCGTGCTGGTGATCGGCGGCGAGCCGGTGCCGTTCTCGCTGGCCCGCATCCCGCAGGGCACCGAGGTGCGCGGCAACCTGGCCGCCGGCGGCAAGGGCGTGGCGCAGCCGTTGACCGAACGGGACCGCGAGATCGCCGCCGCCATCGGGCCGAAGCTGGCGGCGCGTGGCCTGCTGCTGATCGGGCTGGATGTCATCGGCACCCACCTCACCGAGATCAACGTGACCAGCCCGACCTGCTTCCAGGAGATCAACGACCAGGCGGGATACGACGTGGCCCGCCGTTTCATCGACGCACTGGAAGCGGCGGCAGCCTCCTAGACGAAGCCCAGGAAGCGCTGGCTGGCGTTGAAGTTCGCCAGGTTCGGCAGCACGGTCAGCAGGTCGCTGTCGGAGACGCCGAACCAGCGGCCGAGGGTGGCCGCGACCTGCTCGGTGGCGGTGCTGGGCAGCAGGCGGCCCTGGCCGACGTCGTCGATGCCGTCGTGGGCCACCACCGGCGGCGTGCCGTAGTAGCGCTGGCCATTCACGGCGCCGCCCTGCACGAACTGCATGCCACCCCAGCCATGGTCGCTGCCGTCGTTGTTGACGGTGAGGGTGCGGCCGAAATCGCTGGCGGTGAAGGCCGTGACCTGGTCGCTGACGCCCAGCTCGATCATCGCGGCGTCGAAAGCCGACAAGGCCGAGCCCAGCTGGCCCAGCAGGGCAGGGTGCAGCTCGTTCAGGCTGTCGTGGTGATCGAACCCACTCAGCGAGACGAAGAACACCTGTCGCTTGGCGCCCACCGACCCGGCCGCGCTGATCATGCGGGCCACGAAACGCAGTTGCCGCGCCAGGCTGTTGTTGGTGGGGAAAACGGTGGTCAGAACAGGGGCCGCGGCGAGCGCTGCATTCAGTGCGCCCTCGGACTCGATGGCCCGGCGCGTGACGCGGTTGTACTCGGCCTCGAACAGGTGGCTGCGGTCCTGGGTGATCAGCGTGCGCAAGGCATCCGACGCGGCGCTGGAGCCGAACAGCGGCGCCGCCAGGCCGCTGACGGCCTGCGGGCCATCGGCGCCCACTTGGTATTGCACGGCCTGGTGGCCGGTCATGAAGACCGCGTTGTTGGTGACGTTGACGCAGCTGAAGGTGGCGTTGTCGTTGCCCGACAGCAGCAGGTCGGCCAGGCGACCGCCCCAGCCCGAGTGCGCGCCCTCGGTGGCACCGGATTGCCAGACCGACTGCTGGTCGTTGTGCGAGAACAGCTTGGGCGGCAAGGGCACCGTGCCGGCGTTGTACTGCGCCTTGGTGGTCGGCTGGATCAAGGTGCCCACGTTCAGCAACGGCGCCATCCGGCCGGCGTCGAACAAGGCCTTCAGCGGTGCCAGCTCGGGCGCCAGCGCGTACTCGCGCTCCGCACCGGTGGCGTCCAGCGGCACCGTGCTCGGGACCAGCACGGTGGAGGCCAGGCTGGGCCGGGCATAGGCCAGCGTCGGCCGCAGCGACTGGTAGCGGCCGTGGCTGCTGTTGTCGTAGGGCACCAGCGTATTGGAGTGGTCGTTGCCGCCATAGAGAAAGACGCAGACCAGGGCCTTGTAGTCGCTCGCGCCGGCGGCGGCGGCCTCGCCCAGTGCGGCGAAGTTCAGCGCCCAGGGAGCGGCGGCACCGGTCACGGCCAGGCGAGAGACACGTTGCAGGAAGGCGCGGCGGGTGGTGGGGGACAGGGGGGTGGTCATCGCGGGCCCTCGTTCACTTCTGCACCAGGTTTTCCGGCGCTGCCATCACCAGCATCAACGTGGCCTTGATGCGGTTCAGGCGAGACGACGCCGTCCCCTTGGGCATGCTGTCGATGGCGGCCACGATGGTGGCCAGGGTGTCGCCGCCCAGCCGATTGGCGGCCAGCACCAGGTTCAGCTCGTCGGCCAGGCTGGCCGCGTTGTCGGCCAGCGGCATCAGGCTGCTGTAGTCCGCCGTCAGGTCGCCGATGCTGCCCTCCAGCAACCGCTGGAAGAAATTCAGGAAGCCGATCACCGAGGATTCGCTGGTGATCTGGAACTCGGGGGCCACCAGATCGGCCTCGGCAATGGCCGTGTTGGGGGGCACGTAGCCCGGGCGGAAGAAGTTGAACACCGAGGGCGAGCGCAGCGGGCCCTGGCCCAGGCCCTCCGACGGGTCGCTGGTGTTGCCCATGGCCCAGGCGCCGCCGGGCGAGTTGAGCGCGAAGGCCCGGCCCCAGGCGGCCACCCGCAGAACGGGCTCGCGCAGCTTGCCCCACTGCGGGTTCGTCAACCGGCTGGCGCTGCGCGCCTCGCTGTCCAGCAGGATCGCGCGGACCACGGCCTGCAGGTTGCCGCGCGTGCCCGAGCCGTCGTCGTCGAACACCGCCGCCACGCGGCCCACATAGGCCGCGCTCGGGTTGCTGGTGACCAGCCGCTTGATCAGCTGCTGGCTCCAGAACGGCCCGACG
The DNA here is from genome assembly GCA_018780145.1 of Vitreoscilla sp. Classification (GTDB taxonomy): domain Bacteria; phylum Pseudomonadota; class Gammaproteobacteria; order Burkholderiales; family Burkholderiaceae_C; genus Ideonella. The sequence goes on from JADMKA010000250.1 coordinate 6,671, forward strand.
TTCGGGTGCGCAAAGAGCGCGTCCAGCGCCAGGCGCAGGCTCTCGGTGCCGTTGGTGTTGGCGGCGATGGTCGTGCCGAGGAAGTGTTTGGCGCCCGGCTCGTGGCGGGCCGCCACCTGCACCAGGGGCCGGCGCTGGAAGGCCGGGGTCTCGCCGCTCCCGCCGGCCTTGTCCGGCACCCAGCCGGTGAACACGCGGGCCAGCCCGGAGACGTCGGCCGGGCCGTAGGTCTCGACCGGTTGGCCACCCACCAGGCGCGGGCTGCCGTCGGCCTGCAGCTCGACCAGGCCGATGGTGAACAACTGCATCAGCTCGCGGGCGTAGTTCTCGTCGGGCAGCGAGCCGGTGACCGGGTTGGCCTTCACGTTGCCGCGGTAGGTGAGATAGACCGCCATCGCGGTGCTGCGCGAGACCGCGCCCAGCAGGTCGCGCAGGTTGCCGAAGGCGTGTTCTTCCAGCAGGTCCAGGTAGGCCGCGGCCTGGAAGGCCTTCCAGCCGCCGCCGCTGGACAGGCCGTCGATCGACACCACCAGGATCTCGGAGAGGGCCAGCGTGACGCGCTGGCGCAGCGTGTCGGTGCCGCTCAGCAAGGCGCGCCAGGCGGCGTTGTCGAAGCCGTCCTGGGTGATGCGGAAGCGGGATGCATCGTAGCCACGGCGCACCAGCCAATCCCAGCGGCTCAGCGAGCGCGGCTTGGCGAACTGCTCGTCCAGCCAGCCCGAGTAGCCCAGCGCCACCACGCGGGCGATCTCGGCGCGCGTGGCGCCCATCGAGGCCTGGGTGAGAAAGCGCGACGCCTCCGCGTCGGATGGCGGGTTCTCCGTCACCGGGGGCGGCGGCTCCTCGGTGGCCGCGCCGCCTCCGCCACAGGCTGCCAACAGGCTGGCGGTTGCCGTGGCCGCGAGGGCCGTGGGAAGTGCCGGCGCGGTGTCGAGCCGGGCCGGGGCAGGAGCGGGCAACGCGGTTGTCATGGGCGGGGTGGAGATGAAGCCTGTCGCTGAGTAGAACCGAACCCGGCCGGCCTCGACGGCCCCCGGGAGGAAACGAGATGTTGCCGCTGTGATCTGCGACACCGATGGCAGGGCGGCAGCGCAGGCACCCCCCTAGCTTGCACGGGAAAGAGAAGGGCCATGGCATGTATCAAGCGGGCAAAAGCCGCCTCTGTCCGAAGATCGCCCCTGCGGCGTCCATGCCGCACGCTGATCGCCCTTGACTGAAAGTGCCGCACATGACCCCGCTTCGCTTCGTGACCTTGGCCTCCTGGATGCTGGCGGGCCTGATCGCCGGGGGGGCCGCCCTGGCCGCGCCGAGCGGCTCGGCCGGTCTGAGCCTGGAGGAGCGCGTGGCCTGCCAGCGCGCCATCGACAACGTCTATTGGCGCCACCGCAGCCAGGCCGGCAGTGCGCCGCGGCTGGCCTTCGGCCAGGCGGTGCCCGCGTCGGTCAGCCGGCGCAAGGCCGAAGACGTGGTGCGCAAATCGGTGGCGCTGGCGCAGTGGTGGGACACCGATCTGACACCGGCACAGTTGCAGGCCGAGCTTGACCGCATGGCCGCGGGCAGCCAATCGCCCGCAGTGCTGGCCGAGTTGTTTGCTGCCCTGGGCCAGGACCCGCAGCGCGCGGCCGAGTGCCTGGCACGCCCGGCCCTGGCCGAGCGCCTGATTCAGACCTACTTTGCGCAGGACGAGCGGTTCCAGGGCGCCGTGCGCCGCCGGGCTCAGGCGGATCTGCATGCCTTGCGTGGCGGCGGCCGAGCGTCCCAGGCCGAACAACGCGAGATGCACTGGTTGCGCGACCGGGCCGCGGCCGTGGCCGCCGGGCCGAAGGCCCAGTGGCTGGCGCCCGAGGCTTTCGAGCAGCGGGTCAAGGCGCTGCGACGTGCCGAAGGCGGCAAGGAGGGCAGGCCGGCGCTGGGTCACTTCGGCCCATTGCGCGAGGACGAGCGGCGCATCCACAGCGTGGCCATCGAGGTGCTGGACGATCAGCAGGTGAAGCTGCGCACCGTCTCCTGGCCCAAGGCCAATTTCGACCGCTGGTGGGCCAGCCAGCGCAAGCAACTGCCGTTGACCCTGCCGCAGGATGGGACACGTTACCAGCTGCCTACCGTGGTGACCGATGCAAGCTGCCGCGACGACAGCTGGAAGCCCACCCTGGCTGGCCTGGACGGCCGCTATGAACATGCCGCCGTGTGGACCGGCACCGAGATGATCGTCTGGGGCGGCATGGAGGCCGTGGGCTTCGTGTACGGCGATGGTGCTCGCTATAACCCGGCCACAGACACCTGGACGCCGGTGAGCAACGTCGGCGCGCCCAGCGTCCGCCATGCCTTCTCCAGCGCCTGGACAGGCCAGGAGATGATCGTCTTCGGCGGCACCGGCGACCAGACCGGTGGCCGCTACGACCCGGCCACCGACACCTGGCGGCCTACCCGCACCCTCGGCGCGCCGATCGGCCAGCAGTGGTCGGCCTCGGCTTGGACCGGCAAGGAACTGGTGGTGTGGGGCGGCATCCTGGGCTCGCCGGTGAACACCGGCGGCCGCTACAACCCCAAGACCGACACCTGGCAGGCGCTGCCGCCGGCGCCGCTGGCCGCCCGGGCGTACACGCCGGCCGTGTGGACAGGCAGCGATGTGGTCATCTGGACCGGCTATGACGTGACCCAGGGCCGGCTCTACCGCGACGGCGCGCGCTACAACCCCGTCACCAACGCCTGGAGCCCGATCAGCCTGGCCGGCGCCCCGCAGGCCACGTTCTTCCAGACGGCGGTCTGGACTGGCAACGAGGTGCTGACCTGGGGCGGGGTGCAGGGTGAAACGGCCTATGGTCGTTACAACCCGGCCACCAACACCTGGGCGACCATCAGCAGCACCGGTGCGCCGGTGAACCGCTACAACCACAACGCCGTGTGGACCGGCAGCGAAATGCTGGTGATGGGCGGCGCCCCGTCCGCCCTGCCGGGCGGCCGCTACAACCCGGCCACCGACACCTGGCAGCCGGTGGCCACCGCCAGTGCAGCCGCCGGCGGCCAGGCGAGTACCCTGGTCTGGACCGGCACCGAGGCCCTGCTGTGGGGCGGCCTGGACGACAACTTCAGCTTCCGCAACGACGGCGGCCGCTACAACCCCGCAAAGAACAAGTGGAAGCCGATGAGCACGATGAACGTGCCCACCGCCCGCGGTTACCACAACGCCGAATGGACCGGCGCCGAAATGGTGGTGTGGAGCGGCTGGGGCAGCATGCCCACCGACCTCGGCGCCCGATTCGACCCGGCCACCAACACCTGGACGCCGGTGTCCACCATCGGCCAACCGTTCGCTCGCCAGAACGCCAGCTCGGTGTGGACCGGCACCGAGATCATCTACTGGGGCGGCGGCACCACCGACCCGTTCACACCGGACACCGGCGGCCGCTACAACCCGGCCACCGACAGCTGGCAGACCGTCTCCCAGCAGAACGCCCCGTTCTCCACCTACGGCCACACGGCCGTGTGGACCGGCACCGAGATGATCACATTCGGCGGCATCAGTTCCAGCCTGCAGGCCAAGCGCTACAACCCGGCCACCGACACCTGGACCAACGCCACCCGCCAGAGCGAACCCGGGCACCGCGACCACCATGCAGCCGTCTGGACCGGCACGGAGATGATCGTCTGGGGCGGCTCCATCGACGACGGCTTCCTCGGCCCGCGCGGCGGCCGCTACAACCCGGCCACCAACACATGGGTGAAGATCCAGGACTCCGCCGGCCAGCCCGACGCCCGCGCCTGGCCAGCCGCCGTGTGGACTGGCACCCATATGGTCGTATGGGGTGGCTACGACTACCTGTTCGGCGTGACGTATGGCGACGGCGCGCGCTACAACCCGGCCACCAACATCTGGGCACCCACCCAGATGGCCGGTGCCCCCAGCCCGCGGGTCACCCAGGCCGTGTGGACCGGCCAGGACATGATCGTCTGGGGCGGTGACAATTTCGGCACCGGCGGCCGTTACAACCCGGCCACCAACAGCTGGCAGGACACCAACCTGCTGCGCGCACCCACCGCCCTGTGGGGTGGCCGCTGGAGCACCGTGTGGACCGGCCAGCAGATGATCATCTGGGGTGGCCTGGGTCCGACCCAGAAGGGCGGCATGTACTGCGTCTCGGACCAGCCCAACGCCGCGCCACTGGCCGTGACCGACCAGCGAAAGGCGCGCAGCGGCAAGACCTTCGTCAACAGTGCGGCCAAGAGCGTGCTGAAGAACGACAGCGATGCCAACGGCGACCCGCTGACCGCCCGCCTCATCAGCGGCCCGGCGCACGGCACATTGCAGTTCAATGCGAACGGCAGCTTCAGCTACAAGAGTGATGCCGGCTACACCGGGACAGACAGCTTCAGCTATGTGGCCAACGATGACCTGCTGGACAGTGCGCCAGTGGCGGTGCAGATCGACGTGCGCTGAGCGGCACGGCCCGCACCGGGCGCCAGGGGACAATGGCACCCATGGCCCTGCTCACCCTCACCAATGCCCACCTCGCCTTTGGCCATGTGCCCCTGCTCGACGGAACCGATCTCTCGCTGGACACCGGCGAGCGCGTCGGCCTGATCGGCCGCAACGGGGCGGGCAAGTCTTCGTTGCTGAAGATCCTGGCCGGCCTGGAGCGCCCGGACGACGGCACGCTGCAGCTGCAATCCGGCGTGCGCCGCGAATACGTGCCGCAGGAGCCGCACCTGGCACCCGGCTCCACCGTGTTCGAGGTGGTCAGCGAGGGGGTGGCCGAGGCCAAAGCCGTGCGCGAGCGCTACGAGGCCCATGCCCCGGGCGACGACCTGGACGCGCTGCAAACCCGCATCGAGGCGTTGGACGGCTGGACCTGGGAGCAGCGCGTCGACGAGACCATCCACCGCCTGCAGATCGAGCCCGATGCCCGGGTGGATGCCCTGTCGGGCGGGCAGCGCAAGCGCGTGGCACTGGGCCGCGCGCTGGTCGCTGCGCCCGACGTGCTGCTGCTGGATGAACCCACCAACCACCTGGACCTGGAAGCCATCGACTGGCTGGGCGGCCTGCTCACCGGCTGGCGCGGGGCGCTGGTGCTGATCACCCACGACCGGGCTTTCCTGGACACCGTCACCACCCGCATCATCGAGCTGGACCGCGGCCAGCTGCGCAGCTACCCCGGCAACTTCGCCGCCTTCGAGGCCGCCAAGCAGCGTGAGCTGGAGGCCGAGGCCCTGGCCAACGCCCGCGCCGACAAGCTGCTGGCGCAGGAGGAGATCTGGATCCGCAAGGGCGTGGAGGCCCGCCGCACCCGCAGCGTGGCCCGCATTGCCCGGCTGGAGAAGCTGCGCGCCACCCGCGCCGGGCGGCGTGACGTGATCGGCGGCGTGCGGCTGGACGTGGACACCGGCAGCCGCAGCGGCAAGATCGTCGCCGAGCTGGAGGATGTCTCCAAGTCCTTCGGCGCCAAGGTCATCGTCAAGGACTTCAGCAGCACCGTGCTGCGCGGCGACAAGATCGGCCTGATCGGGCCCAACGGTGCGGGCAAGACCACGCTGCTGAAGCTCATCCTCGGCGAGCTGCAGCCCGATGCCGGCACGGTCAAGCGGGGCACCAACCTCGACGTCGCCTACTTCGACCAGATGCGCGAGGTGCTGGACCCCGAGGCCACGCTGGCCGACACCATCAGCCCCGGCAGCGAGTGGATCGAGATCGGCAAGCAGCGCAAGCACGTGATGAGCTACCTGGGCGATTTCCTGTTCGCCCCGGCACGTGCCAACTCGCCGGTCAAGAGCCTGTCCGGCGGCGAGCGCAACCGGCTGCTGCTGGCACGCCTGTTCGCCCGCCCGGCCAACGTGATGGTGCTGGACGAGCCAACCAACGACCTGGACATCGAGACGCTGGAAATGCTGGAGGAGCTGCTGCAGGACTACGAGGGCACGGTGTTCCTCGTCAGCCACGACAGGCGCTTCGTCGACAACGTGGTCACCAGCACCTTGGTGGCCGAGGGCGAGGGCCGGTGGCAGGAGTACGAGGGCGGCATCACCGACTGGCAGCAGCAGGCTGCGCGCAGCGTGGCCGCGCGCCAGGCTGCGGCGCGCGAGGTGGCTCCGCCACCTGCTCCCGCGCCGGCGGCCGCCACGCCGGCCGCACCCGCCCGCAAGAAGCTCAGCTACAAGGAGCAGCGTGAGCTGGAGGAGTTGCCTGCGCGCATCGAGGCCCTGGAGACCGAGCAGGCCCGCCTGGCCAGCGACATCGGCGGCAGCGCGTTCTACAGCGAGTCACCCGGCCGCATCGCCGAAGTGACCGCGCGGCATGCGGCGATCGACGACGAGTTGCTGGCCCTGATGGAGCGCTGGGAAGCCCTGTCCAGCCGCACCTGACGCCCGCATGAAAAGAGCGCCCCGCAGGGCGCTTGCTGGCGTGCTGGTCGGCCGTGCTCAGTCGGCGTACTGGCCCGCCGCCTTGATGACCGGGCCCCACTTGTTGATCTCGGCCTCGACCCACTTCTTGTGCTCGGCCGGGTTGGTGCGTGCATCGGTCACGATGACGGCGCCCAGGGCTTCTTCGCGCTTCTCGAACTCGGCGTCCTTCAGGGCGGCCTTCAGCGCAGCGTTGAGCTTGTCCAGCACCGGCTTCGGCGTGCCCTTGGGGGCGTACAGGCCGTGCCAGATGCTGACGTTGAAGCCCTTCATGCCGGATTCGTCCAGCGTCGGCAGCTTGGCCAGCACCGGGGTGGTCAGGCGCTTGGTGGTGGTCACCGCGAAGGCCTTCACCTTGCCGCTCTCGATCTGGCTGGTGGTGTTGGTGGACTGGTCGCACATGATGTCCACCTGGCCGCCCAGCAGGTCGGTCATCGCCGGGGCGGTGCCCTTGTAGGGCACGGTGGTCATGTCGATCTTCAGGCTTTGCTGGAACAGCAGCCCGCACAGGTGCGAGGCGGCGCCCAGGCCGGCATTGGCCAGGTTGATCTTGCCGCGGTTGGCCTCCAGCCACTTGACCAGTTCGGCGTAGTTGTTGGCGGGCAGCGAGGTCTTGCCGATCAGCGTCATCGGCACTTCATTGATCAGGCCCAGGTACTCGAAATCCTCCAGGGTCTTGTATTGCAGCGTGCGGTACAGGGCCGGCGAGGTGGCCATGCCGATGTGGTGCAGCAGGATGGTGTAGCCGTCCGGCGCCGCCTTGGCGACCTTGGTGGCACCCAGCGTGCCACCGGCACCGCCGACGTTCTCGATGATGATGGGCTGGTTGCCCATCGGCTTGCGCAGCGCCTCGGCCAGGTCGCGCGCGACCTTGTCGGTCGGCCCACCAGCGGCGAAGGGCACGACGATGGTGACCGGCTTTTCCGGGTACTCGGCGCGGGCGGCGAAGGCGCTCACCGCCAGGGCGGCGCCGATCAGGGACAGGGTGAAGGCTTTCATGGGGCGTCTCCAGGTGGGAGTAAGGGCAGTCGGTGGCGCCGATGCTAGGGGCGCCGGGCAGGGCTGTATCGTGGGGAACTACGTAGGGGGCTTCCCGGTGCGGCTAGGATGCCGGCCTCGGCACTGCCTTCTTGCGCCACATCATGAGCCCTGCACTGATCCGCTTCGACGCACCACCGGCCACCGAGCCGGCCATCGACCACCCGCGCGCCGAGCGCCGCGAGGCCGGCAACCCCGAGCGCCGCACCTGGACGGTCTACGAGAGCACCGACGACGGCGTCTACGCCGGCTTCTGGGATTGCGAGCCCGGCCGCTGGCGCATCGAGATGGGCGCCACCGAGCACGAGTACTTCCATGTCATCCACGGCCGCGCCCGCCTGTATGACGAGGCGGGCGCGATGCAGGAGTTCGGCCCCGGCCAGGCGGTGGTGATCCCGGCCGGGTTCAAGGGTTCGTTCGAAGTGCTGGAGCCCCTGCGAAAGCACTTCGTCATCGTCGAGCGATGAGGTGGGGCACCCGGTGCTGCGGGTACGCAGCACCACCCGCCGGGCGGGTGCGCGGCCGCTTGGGGCGGCCCGGCGCTGGCCGCGCGTGGGGCACCCGGTGTCCGCGCACCGGCCCCACCCTGCGTCAGTTGACGTCGTAGGCGCCATAGTTGCGGTTGTCGGTGCAGGTCATGTCGGCCGGCACGCTCTTGCTGCTCCAGACCTCGGGCAACCAGTTGCCGAAGGCGTCCTGGTGCGAGTGCAGGAACTGCACGTCGGTCAGCTCGTGGTTCTCGCGCGGCCGGGTGGCCGAGCCGAGATCCTGCGGGGCCGTGAAGCAGACCCAGCCGTCCGGGCACTGGATGTCCGGGACGTTTTCCACGCGGCGTTTGCCGGGGTTGCTGCTGTCCAGGTCGCGGTAGCCCACCTTGGTGACCTTGATCGGGCCACCGGAGATGTTGACGAACGAGAAGGTCACGTTGTTGCACACGGCCGCCAGGGCGGGCAGCGTGGCGCCGCCGGCCAGCAGCAGCGCGGCCAGGGTGGAGCGGACGAGGGGAGCGTGAATGCGTTGCATGGTGAGGTCTCCGAAGTCGAGGGTTGAGGCTTGAAGGGTCGGGGGCCGCCGGCTGCAACCGCAACCGATCAGCCCCGACACCTTGAAAGACGCCTCGACAGGCTCGTTTCAGGACATCACGCCGTCACGCGTTCTAGGGGGTCACTGGTAGGAGCGCGCGTCCTCGATCACCTTGCCGTCGTTGGGCAGGCTGCCCGGTGGCACCAGCACCACCTCGCCGCGCAGCTTGGTCACGTCGCGGATCGATTCGGCCAGGCGGGTGGCGAGCCCCTCGGGATCGCCGGCCGTCTCCACGCGAAGCGTCATGCGGTCGTTGGCCATTTCGCCCTCCACCACCAGCCGGCCTCGCCCCGCTTCGGGGTGGCGCCGCAGCACCTCGGCCACCTGGCCGGGGTGGACGAACATGCCGCGCACCTTGGCCGTTTGGTCGGCGCGGCCCAGCCAGCCGCGGATGCGGGTGTTGGTGCGCCCGGTGGGGCAGGCGCCTGGCAGGATGGCCGACAGGTCGCCGGTGCCGAAGCGCACCAGCGGGTAGTCCGGGTTCAGCGTGGTGACGACCACCTCGCCGACCTCGCCATCGGGCAGCACGTCGCCGGTGCCGGGCCGCACGATCTCGACGATCACGCCCTCGTCCAGCACCAGGCCTTCGCGCGCAGTGGTCTCGTAGGCGATCAGGCCCAGGTCTGCGGTGGCGTAGCTCTGGTAGGCCTCGACGCCGCGCTCCTGCAGCCAGGCGCGCAGGCTGGGCGGAAAGGCCTCGCCGCCCAGCATGGCCTTGGTGATCGAGGCGACCGGCGCGCCGGTCTCGGCGGATTTCTCCAGCAGGATCTTCAGGAAGCTGGGGGTGCCGATGTAGCCGTGCGGTTTCAGCTCGGCCACCGCCTGCAGCTGCAGCTCGGTGTTGCCGATGCCCCCGGCGAAAACCGTGCAGCCCACCGCGTGGGCGCCGGATTCCATCATCGCGCCGGCCGGCGTCAGGTGGTAGCTGAAGCTGCAGTGCGCCAGGTCGCCGGCACGGAAGCCCGCGGCGAAGATGGAACGCGCCATGCGCCAGTAGTCGGCGCCTTCCCCCTCGGGCTCGTAGATCGGCCCAGGCGACTGGAACACGCGGCGCGCGCCCTGCGGCGCCCTCAGGCCGCGCCAGCCGATGGCGGAGAAGCCACCGAAGGGGTCGCTGGCGCGGTCGCGCTGCTGGCGCGCCAGCAGCTCGCTCTTGCGCACCACCGGCAGGCGGGCGAGGGCGCTGCGGTCGGCGACCGCGGCGGGGTCCACCTCGGCCAGCAGTTCGCCGAAGGCGTCCGTGCGGGCACGGGCGTGGGCCACCGCACCGGGCAGCGCGGCCATCAGCTCGGCTTCGCGCTGCGCGGGCGGGCGCGTCTCGAGCGCGTCGAAGTAGTCGCTCATCGTTCTTCCTCGGTCCAGCGCGCCAGGCGCTTCTTCACGTCGTCGGTGAACTTGCGCACCTGGGCCGCGTCGGCCAGGGTGAACCGGTCCCACTCGGGCACCTGGCGCGACGGCTTGCGCGCCAGCTTGGCGTCGATCGAGGTGTCGCTGGCAGCCAGCTCGATCACCCGCGCCCCCTTCAGCTCGTAGCCATCGCCACGCTCGGCCAGGCGCAGGTCGCGCAGCTGGCGCCGCAAAGCCACCAGCGCGTCGGCTGGCCGGAACGGGGGCGGCGCGAAGCCGAAGACGTCGTCGGACACCGTGCCCACCCTCACGCCAGCCAGCGCTTGCGGCGCTTGTAGCTCTTGGCGTCCTTGAAGCTCTTGCGGTCGCCGCCGCCCATGCCGAGGTAGAACTCCTT
>JADMKA010000253.1 GCA_018780145.1 Vitreoscilla sp.
TTGAACTTGCGCGGCAGGAAGGCGAACTCGGGGTGCAGCGTGCTCCACTGGCGCAGGATCTCGCAGTAGGGGCGCGGATCGACGATTTCGTCCGGCGCGATGCCAGCCAGCACGTCGCTGGTGATGTTGCGGATGCAGTTGCCCGAGGTCTGGATGCCGTGCATGTCGACCTCAGCCAGCAGATCCATCACATCAGCGGACTGGGGCAGGGGGATCCAGTTGAACTGCAGGTTCTGGCGGGTGGTGAAATGGCCGAAACCGCGGTCATGCTCGCGGCCGATCCGGGCCAGCTGGCGCAACTGGCGCGAGGACAGCTCACCATACGGCACGGCCACGCGCAGCATCGGGGCATGGCGCTGGACGTACCAGCCGTTCTGCAGGCGCAGCGGGCGGAAGTCGTCGTCGGCGAGTTCACCGGCCAGGTTGCGCTGCAACTGGTCACGGAACTGCGTGGCTCGTTGGCGGACCACCTGGCGGTCGAAAGACGTGTATGAGTACATGGTGTGCGATGGAAGCGTTGCCGCCTGGTGGCGACCTGAAGGGCACTCTACGGACTGCTCATATGCTTGAAAAGAACACAAAAGTCACTTGTTTATATCTACACGATATATGCAGGTGAAAATTCTGAGAAATTACTTGAAAATCAACAACTTGCGGAACACATCGACGAACTTGCCCGGCCTCACACGCCGCCGCGCCTTGGAGCGGGTGGTGTGCGTCACCGCGCTGGGCCTGCCCTTGGCGGCCTGCCAGACCACAGCGCCGCCCAAGCCCGTGGCGGTGGCCGTGGAGCAGCCTCTGCCGGTTCCTGTGGCGCCCCCGCCGCCCAAGCCGCCGCGCATCGGCCTGGCCCTGGGCGGTGGCGCGGCCCGGGGCTTTGCCCACATCGGCGTGATCCAGGTGCTGGAGGAGCAGGGCATCCGGCCGGATCTGGTGGTCGGCACCTCGGCGGGCAGCCTGGTCGCGGCCATGTACGCCTCGGGCAAGACCGGCGTCGAGATGGGCTCGCTGGCGCAGACCATGGACGAATCGGCGCTCACCGATTGGTCGTTCCCGGGCCGCGGGCTGATCCGCGGCGAGGCCCTGGCGCGTTTTGCCCGCAGCCAGGCCGGCGGCCTGGCCATCGAGCAGATGAAGTTGCCGCTGGGGATCGTCGCCACCGACCTGGCGGACGGCCAGCCCATCCTCTTCCAGCGTGGTGACGTGGGCACCGCGGTGCGCGCCTCGAGCGCGGTTCCGGCGGTGTTCCAGCCGGTTCGGATCGGCAACCGGGAGTATGTGGACGGCGGCCTGGTGTCACCCGTGCCGGTGCGTTTCGCACGGCAGATGGGCGCGGAGCTGGTGATCGCGGTCGACATCTCGTCGCCGCCGGACGGCAACGCCACCGGCGACGCCATGCACATGCTGCTGCAGACCTTCGCGATCATGGGCCGCAGCATCAACCGCCTGGAACTGAAGGACGCCGATGTGGTCGTGCGGCCCACCCTGGCGGGCGTGTCCAGCGCGGACTTCACCGCGCGCTTGAAGGCGATCCAGGCTGGGCGGGACGCGGCACTGGCCCTGCTGCCCGCACTGCGCCAGCGCCTGGCGGCGCTGACCCGCTGAAAGCGCAGCGGGCATAAAAAAGCCCGGCCTTGCGGGCCGGGCTTGAAGGTACCTGGAAAGCCGAACTTTCAAGAGGTACCGAGGAGACAACCTTCCATGAAGGCCACCCGGTCAGGACCCGGTGGCACTTCGAGAGACATCCGGCACGCGACGGAAGTTCCGTTCACATGGGTCCGGGTCGCGTGCTCCTCGGTTTGACAGCGTCGGTAGTCTGTTCGTCTGGCTGTTTCAGGCAGCGCGGCGGGCCTTGGGGGCCGCTTGCGTGGCCTTGACGGCGGTGCTGGTCATGGCCTGAAAGTTGGCTTCGGCGACTTCAGCAGCCTGCTTGGCGGCCTTGTGGGCGCTTTCGTAGGCGTTGTTGGCGGCCGACAGGGCCGACTTCACCAGGGCCACGGCGCTTTCGGTGCCGGCGGGAGCGTTCTTGACGGCGGTGTCGACCGAGGCCAGGAACTTCTTCTGCACATCGGCGATTTGCGCTTCGGCGGCCTTGGCGACTTCGGCGTTGGTCGACGCGGCGATGTCGTACAGGTGGCGGCTGTAAGCGGCGGCCTTCTCGGCGGCGGGTTGCAGCAGGCCGGCTTGCAGCGACAGCAGTTCTTGCGCGTCCTTGACCGACAGGGCGGCCTTGGTCGACTCGGCGACTTCACCCAGCGAAGCCTTGGCGACTTGCAGGTTCAGTTCAACCAGCTTCTCAACGCCTTCGAAGGCCTTGTTGGTCAGGTCAAACAGGGTTTCGACATTGGCCTTCTGGGCGGCCAGCACTTGTTCGGCGGTCAGCATGTTCATCTCCAACGGTGGTACAGGGGAACGTTCTGCAGCCCTTCCGACAATGGTGCGCTGCAACATGACTCGAAGTATAGGGTTCTCCCGAGCGATTGCAAGTGCTTTTTGTTGCGGTGCAGCAAACTAGGCCGCAACACCTAGGAATGACGGCTGTGGCACATTCCCGAGGCGATGCGGGCCTACACCTCCGACCAGTTCGTCCTGCCGCTGCCCGAGGGCCATCGGTTCCCGATGCCGAAGTACCGGTTGCTGAAGGAGAAGGTTTCCGCCGAACTGCCGGCGATCCATCTTCATGAGGCGCCACCAGCCAGTGACGGGGAACTGGCCCTGGCCCACGACCCGGTCTATGTCACCGCCGTGGCCGAAGGCCTGCTCAGCGAAGCGGCACAACGGGAGATCGGTTTTCCATGGTCGCCGCGCATGGCCGAGCGGGCGCGGCGATCCGTCGGCGCGACCATCGCCGCGGCACGCACCGCGCTGGCGGAAGGCGTTGCGGCGAACCTCGCTGGCGGAACGCACCATGCCACAGCCGACAAGGGCTCTGGCTATTGCGTCTTCAACGATGTGGCGGTGGCCGCGCGCCTGATGCAGGCCGAGTGGCACCGCAGCCACCGTGCCCTGCTTCGCGTGCTCGTGATCGATCTGGATGTGCACCAGGGCAATGGCACGGCCGCCATCTTTGCCGACGATCCCACCGTGTTCACGTTTTCGGTGCACGGTGCGCGCAACTTCCCTTTTCGAAAGGTGGCCAGCGACCTGGACATCGAGCTGCCGGATGGTTGTGCCGATGCGGAGTACCTGGCTGCCCTGGACCAGGGGCTGGCCGAGGTCTGGCGCCGCCACGCCGCGCATCCGCCAGGCCTGGTCTTCTATCTCGCCGGCGCGGACCCCCACGAAAACGACCGCCTGGGCCGCCTGAAGGTGAGCGCCGAGGGCCTGGCCGAACGCGATCGGCGGGTGCTGGCCGCGTTGCGCCAGCGCTGCTTGCCGGTCGCGCTGAGCATGGCTGGCGGCTACGGGCGCGACATCCATGAGACCGTGAGCCTGCAGGCACGCACCCTGGCACTGGCCGCGGAGAGCTGGGCCCTGTGGCGTGCTCGCGAGCCCGCGATGGAACAATCGGGCGAATGAGCACCGTCGAACCCACTGTCAGCGGCGTGCGCGCTGCACCCGAGGCCCGCAGCGCCTACCGCGCCTTCCGCCCGATCACCACCCGTTGGATGGACAACGACGTTTACGGCCACATCAACAACGTCGTCTACTACAGCTTCTTCGACACGGCGGTCAACGGCCACCTGATCGAGGTGGGTGCCCTGGATATCCACGCCGGCACGGTCATCGGCCTGGTCATCGAGACACGCTGCAACTACTTTGCCCCATTGGCCTTCCCGCAGGCCATCGACGCCGGCTTGCGCGTGGCCCACATGGGCCGCTCCAGCGTGCGCTACGAGGTGGGGCTGTTCGCGGCCGGGCAGCCGTTGTCCGCCGCGGCCGGCCACTTCGTGCACGTCTACGTGGACCGCATCACCCGCCGCCCGACCGAGCTCCCCGCTGCACTTCGCACCGCGCTTGACGCGTTGAAAGCCTTCGAATGAACCTGCCCGTCGACCCCATCGCCACCGCCGCCGTGGACGCCGCCATCACCTCGCGCCGTTCGATCCGTGCCTTCCTGCCGACGCCGGTGCCGCGCGAGACCATCGCGCAGATCCTGTCGGTGGCGGCGCGTGCGCCGTCCGGCACCAACACGCAGCCCTGGAAGGTGCACGTTCTGACCGGGGCAGCGCGCGACCGGATGGTGCAGCGCCTGCACGCCGTCCACGACGACCCGGCGCAGCGGGCGCAGCTCAGCGAGGAATACGCCTACTACCCGACCGAGTGGCAGACGCCGTACATCGAGCGCCGCCGCAAGGTCGGCTGGGATCTGTATGGCCTGCTGGGCATCGGCAAGGCGGACAAGACCCGCATGCACGCCCAGCACGGCCGCAACTACACCTTCTTCGACGCGCCGGTGGGCCTGATGTTCAGCATCGACCGGGTGCTGCAGCAGGGCAGCTGGCTGGACTACGGCATGTTCCTGCAGAACATCATGGTGGCCGCCAGAGCCCGCGGGCTGGACACCTGCCCCCAGGCGGCGTTCACGCCGTTCCACCGCGTGATCGCGGATGAACTCGCGTTGCCGCCGAACGAGATGGTGGTCTGCGGCATGTCGCTGGGTTGGGCCGACCCTGACGCCATCGAGAACACCCTGGTCACCGAGCGCGAGCCGGTGGCCGGATTCGCGCGCTTCCTGGACTGAGTTCGATCCCCGATCCCGAAGGACACCGGCCATGACCAACGAACGTCGTCTTCCCCGCGTGCTGATCGCGCGCCGCCTGTTCCCCGAGGTGGCCGATAGGCTGCGTGCCCACTTCGAGGTGGATGCCAGCGATGCGCCCGATCCGTTCGCGCCCGCCGAACTCGCGGCGCGCCTGAAAGATTGTGCCGGCGTGCTGGTGACCGGCACCGAACGCATCGACGCCGAACTGCTCGCCACCTGCCCGCAGCTGCGGGCCGTCTGCAGCATGGCGGTCGGCTACAACAACATCGACGTGCCGGCCTGCACGGCGGCCGGTGTGCTGGCCAGCAACGCGCCAGGTGTGCTGACCGAAACCACCGCCGATTTCGGCTTCGCGCTGATGATGGCCACGGCGCGCCGGGTCACCGAGAGCGAGCATTTCCTGCGTGCCGGCCTGTGGAAGACCTGGTCCTACGACATGTTCGCCGGCACGGACGTGCACGGCGCCACGCTGGGCATCCTCGGCATGGGCCGCATCGGCCAGGCCATCGCCAGGCGCGGCGCGCTGGGCTTCGGCATGAAGGTGGTCTATCACAACCGCAGCCGGCTGCCAGAGGCCGACGAGGCCGCTGTCGGCGCGCGCTACGCCTCGCTGGCAGAGCTGCTGCGCGAGGCCGACCACCTGGTGATCGTGGTGCCGTACAGCGCGAGCTCGCACCACCTGATCGGTGCCGCCGAATTGGCGCAGATGAAGCCCACCGCCACCCTGACCAACATCGCGCGCGGCGGCGTGGTCGACGACGCGGCGTTGGCCGAGGCCTTGCGCGCCCGCCGCATCGCGGCGGCCGGCCTGGACGTGTTCGAGGGCGAACCCCAGGTGCACCCGGGCCTGCTGACCGTGCCGAACGTCGTGCTGACGCCGCACATCGCCAGCGCCAGCCTGCCCACCCGGCGTGCCATGGCCGACCTGGCGGCCACCAACCTGATCGCCGCGCTGACCGGCGGCACGCCGCCCACCGCACTGAACCCGGAGGCGTTGCGGCTCTGAGCCAGCGGCCTGCCAAAATCGGGCGATGACCCTTTCCGATTGGCTGACCCTGGCGCTGCTGGCGCTGAACCTGATTCTGCTGCTGTGGATCGGCTTTCGCCGGCGGGCCGACGATGGCGTTGCCACGCAGCTGGAGGCGCTCGTGCGCCAGCAGCAGCAGGGCGGCGAACGCCTGGAGCGCGAGCTGCGCGGCGAGGTGCAGGCCAGCGCCAGCGCCACCCGCAGCGAGCTGACACAAGGCCTGTCGGTGTTCCAGCAGGCCTTGCTGGCCCAGGCCGGTGACGTGGCCCGCACGCAGAACGAGCAGATCGACAGTTTTCGCGTGCAGCTTGCTTCACTGCAGCAGCACCTGTCGCAGGCCCAGGCACAGAACCGCGAGTCGCAGGACCTGGCGCTCAAGCGCTTCGCCGAAGGGCAGGGCGAGCAGATCAAGGCGCTGTCGGAGGCGAACGAGCGGCGGCTCGGCGAGGTGCGACAGGCGGTCGAGCTGAAGCTGGCGTCGCTGCAGGAGGGCAACGAGAAGAAGCTCGAGCAGATGCGCCTCACCGTTGACGAGAAGCTGCACGCCACGCTGGAGCAGCGCCTGGGCGAGAGCTTCAAGCAGGTGGCCGACCGGCTGGAGCAGGTGCACAAGGGGCTGGGCGAGATGCAGGGCCTGGCCAAGGACGTGGGCTCGTTGAACCGGGTGTTGACCAATGTGAAGACCCGCGGCATGTTCGGCGAGGTGCAACTGGCCGGCCTGCTGGAGCAGGTGTTCACGCCGGACCAGTACGCCAGCAACGTCGAGACGGTGCCTGGCAGCCGTGAGCGGGTGGAGTTCGCCATCCGCCTGCCCGGCCGGCGCGACGACGGGGCGCCGCTGTGGCTGCCCATCGACGCCAAGTTCCCGCGCGAAGACTACGAGCGCCTGCTCGATGCCCAGGAACGCGCCGATGCGCCGGCCGCCGAGGCCGCCGGCAAGGCGATCGAGCAGCGCCTGCGCCTGGAGGCCAAGACGATCCGCCAGAAGTACATCGGTGCGCCGCACACGACCGAGTTCGCGATCCTCTTCGTGCCCACCGAGGGCCTGTACGCCGAGGCCTTGCGGCGCCCCGGCCTGATGGAGGCCTTGCAGCGCGAACACCACGTCACGCTGGCCGGCCCCACCACGCTGCTGGCCACGCTCACCAGCCTGCAGATGGGTTTTCGCACGCTGGCGTTGGAAAAGCGCAGTGCAGAAGTCTGGGAGGTGCTCGGCGCCGTCAAGACCGAGTTCGGCAAGTTCGGCGACGTGCTGGCCAAGACCAAGAAGAAGCTGGACGAGGCCAGCAAGACCATCGACGACGCCGAGACCCGCACCCGCATGATGGCCCGCAAGCTCAAGGGCGTGGAGACGCTGCCCGAGGGCCGTGCCCAGGTGCTTCTGGGCACCGTGGCCGACGACGATGCCCCGGAGGTGGATGCGTGAGCGGGGCAGAGCCCGCGCCCATCACCCACTCGGAGAACCTGCGCAAGGCCTTCCCGGCCGTCATCGGCGCCCTGGTCTGCGTGCACGCCAGCATGGCCGCCACGAGGGTCACCGCCAGCCTGTTGCTCTTGCATGCCGGCTACCCGGAGTGGACAGTGGGTGCACTGCTGTCTCTGTTCGCCGTGGCCCCCATCGGCCTGGCGCTGTGGGCCGGCCGCCTGGCCGACCGCCACGGCATGCACCGGCCGCTCGGCGTGGGCGTGGTGATGGGCGCGCTGGGAGCCGCCGCTGCCGTGGTGTCGCAGCATCCGGTGGCGCTGGCGGTGGCGGCGCTGGCCACAGGCGGCGCGATCTCGGTAGCCGCGGTCGGCATCCAGCGTGAAGCCGGCCTGATGGCGCGCGTGCCCAGCGACCTGAAGCGGGTGTTCAGCTGGGTGTCGCTTGGGCCTGCCGTGTCCAATGCGGTGGCACCGGTGATCGTGGGTCTGCTGATCGACCACATTGGTTTTCGCGCCGGTTTCGTCTTTGCGGCGGTGTTGCCGCTGATGGCTTGGGGCTTCGGGCATGCCGTGCCGCGCAGCCCGTTGCCGGCAGTGGAGCCGTCGGGTGCTGCGGCCCGTCAAGGTGCCTGGGGCCTGCTGCGCGGGGCGCCGTTTCGCCGCCTGCTGCTGGTCAACCTGGCACTTTCGTCGTGCTGGGACGCCCACAGCTTTGCCGTGCCCGTGCTGGGCCATGCGCGCGGCCTGAGCGCCTCCAGCATCGGCGTGGTGCTGGGCTCGTTCGCGGTGGCCGCCACGGTCGTGCGGCTGGCCATCTCGCGCTGGGCTGATCACCTGGACGAGCGGCGCGCGCTGCGCCGTGCCATGGCCCTGGCCACGCTGACCTGCGCGGTCTACCTGTGGCTGCCGGGCACGGCCGGCATGGTGGCCGGCTCGGCCCTGCTGGGGCTGGCCTTGGGTTCGGTGCAACCCATGATCCTGTCGATGCTGCACCAGGTCACGCCGGCCGATCGCCACGGCCAGGCGCTGGGCTTGCGCATGGTGGCCACCAACGCAGCCACCATCGTGATGCCTCTGGGGTTCGGCCTGCTGGCGGCGCTCACCGTTCCGGCAGCGCCCCTGTGGCTGATGGGCGCCCTGGTGCTGCTGGCACAGTGGCCGGCGTGCCGGATCCGAAGGTACTAGAAGCGGA
Source organism: Vitreoscilla sp. (assembly GCA_018780145.1). GTDB lineage: Bacteria > Pseudomonadota > Gammaproteobacteria > Burkholderiales > Burkholderiaceae_C > Ideonella. Next base: position 8,350 of record JADMKA010000253.1, read on the forward strand.
TGTTGGGCCCGCTGCCGGCGCGTGCCGGCGGTTCGGCAGTGGTGGCCGCTGGTGCTTCCACTGCGGCCGCTGGGGCAGGTTCGGCCGGCGCCACGAAGGCGGTAGGTGCCGGGGCTCGGTAGCTCGCCGGCAGCTTGGCCTCGCGGGGGTAGCCGGCAGCGTCCAGGAAACTATTCCAGTCGGCCGGCACCAGACCCTTGACCTGCTGCTGGCCGATGGTCAGCACCGGCAGCCGGTTGGTGCCGGCCAGGCGCTGCAGGGCGGCGATATCGGTGCCGGTGTCGTTGACCCGCTTCTCGGCGAACGGCACGCCGCGCTGCTGCAGCAATTGCCGGCCGGCGTCGCACGGTTGGCAGTTGGCGTTGGCATAGAGCGTCACCGGATAGCGCGTGGCCGCCTGACGCACCTCGAACGGCAGGTTGGCCAGATCTAGCCCACCACCGCCACCCGAACCAGTGGCCATCGGCTTGACCTGGGCGTTGCCGGTCTGCGGCGGGGTGTCGGTGTAGGTGACCTTGCCGTCCGGTCCAACCACCTTGTAGACAGCCTGGGCAGGCAGGCAGGCCAGGGTCAGCAGGCCGCCGAGCACGAGGGTCGGGCGGGCGATGGAACGAAGGGCGTTCAGCAGGGCGATGTCCATGGCCGGGAATCTAGCCGATATCCGCGCCGCCATCAGGCGGTGATGCCCTGGTGGCGCAACAACGCGTCAATATTGGGCTCCCGGCCGCGAAACGCCTTGAAGCTGTCCAGCGCCGGCCGGCTGCCGCCGACCTCCAGGATCTCCTGGCGGTAGCGGCGCCCGGTGTCGGCGTTCAGCACGCCTTGTTCCTCGAACGCGCTCCAGGCGTCGGCCGAGAGCACCTCGGCCCACTTGTAGCTGTAGTAGCCCGCCGAGTAGCCGCCGGCGAAGATGTGCGAGAAGGTGTTCGCGCCGCGCGCGAAATCGGGCGGGAAGACCACCGCCACCTCCTGGCGCACTTCGCGCGCGATGGCCAGCACGCGCTCCGGCGCATCCGGCTCGGTGTGCAGGCGCATGTCGAACAGGCCGAACTCGACCTGGCGCAAGGTCTGCAGCCCGCTCTGGAAGTTCTTGGCGGCGAGCATCTTGTCGAACAGGGCCCGCGGCATGGGGGCGGCGGTGTCCACATGGGCCGTGAGGTGCTTGAGCACCTCCCATTCCCAGCAGAAGTTCTCCATGAACTGGCTGGGCAGCTCGACGGCGTCCCACTCCACACCGGCGATGCCGGACACGCCGAGGTCGTCCACCCGGGTCAGCAGATGGTGCAGGCCGTGGCCGAACTCGTGGAACAGCGTGATCACGTCGTCGTGGGTGAGCAGTGCGGGCCGCTCGCCCATCGGCGCTGCGAAGTTGCAGACCAGGTGGGCCACCGGGGTCTGCAGGCGGCCGCTGTCGGGCCGCAGCCAACGCTCGCGGGCATCGTCCATCCAGGCGCCAGGGCGCTTGCCCGGGCGGGCATGGGGGTCGAGATAGAACTCGCCGACCAGTTCGCCGGCACGTTCGATGCGGTAGAAGCGCACCCCGGCGTTCCACACCGGTGCCGTGGCGGGGCGGATGGCCACCTCGAACAGGGTCTCGATGATGCCGAACAGGCCTTGCAGCACCTTGGGCAGCGGGAAATAGGCCTTCACTTCCTGGTCGCTGAAGGCGTAGCGGGCCTCCTTCAGTTTCTCGCTGGCAAAGGCGATGTCCCAGGCCTGCAGATCGGGCAGGGCCAGTTCGCGGGCGGCGAAGTCGCGCAGCTCGGCCAGGTCCTTCTCGGCACTGGCACGGGCACGGCGCGACAGGTCGCGCAGGAAGGCCATCACCTCGTCGGCGCTGCGGGCCATCTTGCTGGCCAGCGACACGGCGGCGTAGTGCGGGTAGCCCAGCAGGGCGGCCTCTTCCTGGCGCAGTTTCAGCAACTCGGCCATCACCGGGTTGTTGTCCAGCTCTACCGGGCCGAGCTCGCTGGCGCGGGTGACGTAGGCGGTGTAGAGCTTCTCGCGCAGCGGGCGGTGGGTGCCGTACTGCAGCACCGGGAAGTAGCTGGGGAACTGCAGCGTGATCTTGTGGCCGGCCTGGCCGTCGCGCTCGGCCGCGGCGCGTGCCGCCTCGACCACGTCACCCGGCACGCCCGCCATCTCGTCGGCGCTGGCGAAATAGGCGAAGGCGTCGGTGGCATCCAGCACGTGGTTGGAGTAGGCCTGCGACAACTCGGCCATGCGGTCCTGGAGTGCCGCGAAGCGTTCCTTGGCCTCGCCCTGCAGATCGGCGCCGCCGAGCTTGAAGTCACGCAGCCAATGGCTGAGGGCCTGGCGGCGGGGTGCCGACAGGGCGGCTGCGGACGGGCTCTCGGCCACCGCGCGGTACTTGGCGTACAGGCGCTCGTCGCTGCCCTGGCGGGTGTAGTACTCGGTGACGCGCGGCAGGTTCTCGGCGTGGGCGGCGCGCAGCTCGGGCGTGTCGGCCACATGGTTCAGGTGGCCGATGGCGCCCCAGGCGCGCGCCAGGCGCTCGGTGGCCACGGCGAGCACGGCCGACATGGCATCGAAATCGGCCGGCACCTCGGGGCCGACCACCTTCTCGAGAGCGCTGTTGGCTTCGGCCAGCAGGTGGTCGAGCGCCGGGCTGACATGCTCGGGCCGGATGGTGTCGAAGGCGATGGCGCCATCGAATTGAAGCAGGGGGTTGTGGGTCATGGTCAGGCGCCGGCACGGCGCTCCGCAGCTTCGAGGGTGTTGACGAGCAGCATTGTGATGGTCATCGGGCCCACCCCTCCCGGGACGGGGGTGATCCAGCCAGCAACCTCGGCGGCGCTGGCGAAGTCGACGTCTCCGCACAACTTGCCGGCTTCGTTGCGATTGATGCCCACGTCGATCACGATGGCGCCGGGCTTGAGCATGTCGCCGCGCACGGTGTTCTGGCGGCCGACGGCGGCCACCACCACGTCCGCCTGTCTGGTGTGGTACGCCAGGTCCGGCGTGCCGCTGTGGCAGACCGTGACGGTGGCGTTGGCCTGCAGCAGCAGCAGGGCCATCGGCTTGCCGACCGTGTTGCTGCGGCCAATGACCACCGCATGCTTGCCCTTCAGGGACTGGCCGGTGCTCTCGATCAGCTTCATGCAACCATAGGGCGTGCAGGGCCGGAAGCCCGGCAGGCCGGCCATCAGTTCACCGGCCGACAGCACCGAGTAGCCGTCCACGTCCTTCTCGGTGGAGATGGCCTCGATCACCTTGTGCGGGTCGATGTGTTTCGGCAGCGGCATCTGCACCAGGATGCCGTGGATGGCGGGGTCGGCGTTCAGCGCGGCGATGCGCTCCAGCAGGGCCGCCTCGCTGAGGTCGGCGTCGTACTTCTCGAACACCGAGCGCACGCCGCTGTCCTCGCAGGCCTTGACCTTGTTGCGCACATAGACGGCCGAGGCCGGGTCGGCGCCGACCAGGATCACCGCCAGCCCGGGGGGGTGGCCACGGGCCGTGAGCGCGGCGGCGCGGCTGGCGACCTCGGCGCGGAGTTGGCGGGACAGGGCGTTGCCGTCGATGATCTGGGCGGGCATGGGTGGCTTTCGGGTCTGGAAGGTCAAACGGGGCCCGAGGGCCCCGTTGTTGGGTGGTGCGGCGCCGGATCAGGCCTTCTGCGACGCGCCCAGGGCGATCTTGAGCAGGTCGGCCACGGTGTTGGCGTTCAGCTTTTCCATGATGTTGGCGCGGTGCGCCTCGACCGTCTTGATGCTGATGCCCAGGTCGTCGGCGATCTGCTTGTTCAGGCGGCCGGCCACGATGCGCTCGAGCACCTGCGCTTCACGGGTGGTCAGGCGCGAAAGCAGGGCGTCGCGGCTGGCCTGCTCCTGGTACTGGGAGAAGGCCACGCGGGCCTGGTCCAGCATGCGCTCGACCAGCACCACCAGTTCTTCTTCCTTGAAGGGCTTTTCGATGAAATCCATCGCGCCCTTCTTCATGGTGCTGACGGCCATCGGCACGTCGCCATGGCCGGTGATGAAGACCACCGGCAGCGGGCTCTTGCGCTCCAGCAGGCGATCCTGGAGCTCCAGGCCGCTCATGCCGTCCATGCGGATGTCGGCGATCAGGCAGGCCACCTCGCGGGGATCGAAACGCGACAGGAAGGACTCGGAGGAGTCGAAGCACTTGACTCGGTAGTCCTTGCCTTCCAGCAACCATTGGAGTGAATCTCGAACTGCCTCGTCGTCATCGACCACGTAGACAGTACCCTTCTTCGGAATCAAGCTCATGAGGCGGAGGCGTTCGGGTTCGATGCCGCTGCCGCATCCGGCACGTCTGGCACGGGTTGCGGCTCGGCACGCTGGGTCAGATCGACGGGCAGGGTGAACGCGAAGCGACACCCTGTCACCAAATCGCCATTGTAGAGGTTCTGGGCCCGGATCCTGCCCCGGTGCGACTCGATGATCGAGCGGCACAAGGACAGGCCGATTCCCAGGCCGTCGGCCTTGGTGGAGAAGAAGGCTTCGTAGAGTCGCGCCAGCACCTCTTCCTTCATGCCCGGGCCCATGTCGGTGACGCTGAATTCGATCACGCCGCCCTCCTCGGGCGTGTGGCGCGGGATGACCCGCAGCTCGATGTGCCGGCGGGTGACCGGCAGGTGGGCGTTGTCGATCGCCTCGGCGGCGTTCTTCAGCAGGTTCATCAGCACCTGCTCGATCAGGATCGGGTCGACGTGCAGGTTGGGCAGGTGCTGTGCCACGTAGGTGTGGATGGCCACCTTGCGCCGACGCAACTCGATGCCGGCCAGCTCGACCGCGTCCTCGACGATGTCGCGTGCGTGCGCCGGTTGCCTTTGCGGCTCGCTGCGCTTCACGAAGGCGCGGATCCTGTGGATGATCTGGCCGGCGCGCTCCGCCTGGCGGCCGGTCTTCTGCAGGGCGGCGATCAGGTCGTCGGTGGCGATGGTCTCGTTGCGTACCCGGCTGATCATGCCGTTGCAGTAGTTGTTGATGGCGGTCAGCGGCTGGTTCAGCTCGTGGGCCACCGACGAGGCCATCTCGCCCATGGTGATCAGGCGGCTGGTGACCTGGGCCTTTTCGGCCTGTTGCTGGGCCTGTTCCTCGACACGCCGGCGGGCGGTGATGTCGGTGGCGATCAGCATCTGCGCCAGGCGGCCGTCCGTCCATTGCAGGTACCGTGCGCGCACGTCGAACCACATCTGCAGCGACTCGATGTACACCTCGCGCGGCTGGGCACCACTTTCGGTCAATGGCTGGGTCGGCATGCCGGAGAAGCTGTCCACCTCCTCATCAGGTTCGGGCCGGTAGGGTGCGCCGCTGGAGCTGTTGGCCAGCAGACCGTGGCCGCGCGCATCAGCGCCGAACCACAGGCGGTAGGAACGGTTGGAGAACAACTGCTCGCTCTGCTGGACGGAGAGCACCGACACGGCCGCGTCCAGCCCTTCCAGCACGGTGGTGAAGCGCTCGTGCGACGCAGAAAGCTGGTCGCGGATTCGCTTCGCCTCGGTGATGTTGGTCATCGAGGTCATCCAGCCGGTCTGCTGGCCCTTGGGGTCGATCAGCGGCGAGACGTACATGCGTGCGTCGAAGATCGAGCCGTCCTTGCGCATCACCTTCACCTCGATGCCACCCACCGGGCTGCGGCCCTGCAACTCCTGCTGCAGCAGGCGCGAGTTTTCCTCGATGCGGTCCGGCGGCCAGTAGGGGAAGGGCGGGTGGCGGCCGATCAGGTCGGTCTCAGCGAAGCCGGTCATCGCGCAGAAGGCCGGGTTCACGTAGGTGACGCGGCCGTCCTTGTCCATGGCCCGCATGCCGGTCAGCATGGAGTTCTCCATCGCCCGGCGGAAATTGGTCTCCTGCACCAGCGCGTTCTGGATCTGGGCACGGCGCCGCATGTGGCGCCAGGTGCCCAGCAGCATCCAGACCGTGAGCACCGACAGGGCCACCACCATCCAGAACAGCGTGTTGCCGATCAGGCCGATGGAGGTGCGGTAGCCCTGGCCGCGCAGCGTCAGGCCGTTGGACATCGGCGCCAGCGGCAGGTCGTACTGCAGCGAGGGTGCCGCGCTGGGCTGCCCGGGCATCGCGGCCACGGTGCTGACCAGCACCTGCTGGTCCGGGCCCAGCACGCTGATCAGGTGGCGCCGGGTTACCTCGGTGGGCACGAAGAAGCGTACCAAGGCCTCGACCGAGTACTCGACGATCAGGGTGCCGGCGAAGCTGTTGCGGTCCAGCAGCGGCACCTGTACCTGGAACACTGCGACGCCGCTGGCATCCGTGAATGGCCGAGAGTAGACCGGCTGGCGTGTGTCGCGCGCGGCCAGGAAGGCGTATTCGGCCTCGCCGCGCCGGCCCTCGGCGGGCAGGGACGGGTCGATACGGGTCGAGTTGGTGTCGTCGTCGGGGTGGAAGGTCAGCACCGCCTGGCTGGCCCGCACGCGGCGCTGCGCGTTCACCCAGGTGAAGTGACGCACCTCGGGCCGCTCGCGCTGGAACGCACCGGCCTGGCCGAGGAACTCGGCAGTGTCGATGTCGCGGGTGACCAGTTCGCGCGCGATGCGCACCAACTGCTCCTGGTTTTCGATCAGGTGCAGGCGGATCTGCTGCTGGGCGACCTCGGTGTCACGCCGCAGCGCGTCCGTGGCGCGGTCGATTTCCTCGGTGCGCAAGTACCAGAAAGCCGCCGTGATCGCGGCCAGGAACAGCAGCACCGACACCAGCGGGCCGATGGTGGCGAACCGGTCCTGGCGTGCTGGTGATTGCTGGCGCCACCAGCGCCCGATCAGCCGCTGCAGGCGAGAAGGGGCGGGTTTGAGAGGTTCACGAGCCAGGGTCATCGGGTGACATTATCGATGGGGCCCGCGGCGCGGCCCGGCTCGGCAGGGCTCGCTTCGAGCCCGGTGGTCGTACGTGTAATCCACATTATGAAACCAGCAGTCGCCATTTGAAATTTGCAGCGGCCTGTGCGAAACTTCGCGCCGACACCCCCTGCAGACGGCATTTCTAGAGGAGACAAGCCATGTCCGCCATGCCTGATTCATTCCAGGGCGCAGCCGCCAACGACGCGGATGCCCAGGAGACCCGCGAGTGGCTCGACGCTTTGTCGGCCGTCATCGAGAGCGAGGGCCGCGACCGTGGCCACTTCCTGCTCGAGCAGTTGCTGGAGCAAGCCCGCCAGCACGGCGTGGACCGGCCGTTCTCGGCCACCACCGGCTACGTGAACACGATCGAGCCGGAGGACGAGGCCCATTGCCTGGGCAACCTCGAGGTCGAAGAGCGCCTGCGCGCCTACATGCGATGGAACGCCATGGCCATGGTGGTCAAGGCCAACCGGCTGCACCCCGAGGACGGCGGTGACCTGGGCGGCCACATCTCCTCGTTCGCCTCGGTGGCGACGATGTTCGGCGCCGGCTTCAACCACTTCTGGCACGCCGACACGGCGGACCATGGTGGTGACCTGCTCTACATCCAGGGCCACTCGGCCCCCGGCATCTACGCCCGCGCCTTCATGGAGGGCCGCATCACCGAGGAGCAGTTGCTCAATTTCCGCCAGGAGGTCGACGGCAAGGGCCTGTCGAGCTACCCGCACCCGAAGCTGATGCCCGAGTTCTGGCAGTTCCCGACCGTCTCGATGGGCCTGGGCCCGTTGATGGCGATCTACCAGGCACGCTTCCTGAAGTACCTGCATGCCCGCGGCATTGCCGACACCAGCAAGCGCAAGGTCTGGGTCTTCTGCGGCGACGGCGAGATGGACGAGCCGGAAAGCCTGGGCGCCATCGGCCTGGCGGCGCGCGAAAAGCTCGACAACCTGATCTTCATCGTCAACTGCAACCTGCAGCGCCTGGACGGCCCGGTGCGCGGCAACGGCAAGATCATCCAGGAGCTGGAAGGCGAGTTCCGCGGCTCCGGCTGGAACGTCATCAAGCTGCTGTGGGGCAGCTACTGGGACCCGCTGCTGGCGCGCGACAAGGAAGGCCTGCTGCGCAAGGTCATGATGGACACGCTGGACGGCGACTACCAGGCCATGAAGGCCAACGACGGCGCCTTCGTCCGCAAGAACTTCTTCGGCCGCCACCCGAAGCTGCTGGAAATGGTCGCCAAGATGAGCGACGACGACATCTGGCGCCTGCAGCGCGGTGGCCACGACCCGCAAAAGGTCTACGCGGCGTACCACAAGGCCGTCAACACCACCGGCCAGCCGACGGTGATGCTGATCAAGACCGTCAAGGGCTTCGGCATGGGCAAGGCCGGCGAGGGCAAGAACACCGCCCACCAGGCCAAGAAGCTGACCGACGAGGACATCAAGGCGTTCCGCGACCGCTTCAACATCCCCATCCCGGACAGCGAACTGGCGCAGATCCCGTTCTACAAGCCGGCCGACGACACGCCGGAAATGCGCTACCTGCACGA
>JADMKA010000097.1 GCA_018780145.1 Vitreoscilla sp.
CAAAGCCCGACAGCCTCCTAAAATCGCCCCATGAATATTCCATTGGCTGGGGGCATGCCACGCTGCTTCGCGTTGGTGCCCTGTGCCGGCATTGGCGCCCGTTCCGGGGCTGCGGGCCCCAAGCAATACGAGGCCGTGGCCGGGCAGGCGATGGTGGCGCACACGCTGGCGGCCTTGGCCAAGGTGGCCCGCCTGGACGCCACGCTGGTGGTGCTGGCCCCCGACGACACGGCCTTCGAGGGCGCCGCGCCGGCCTTCCGGGGTGACCGGGCCTGGGTGGCCCGCTGCGGCGGCGCCACGCGGGCCGAGACCGTGGCCAACGGCCTGGCAGCCTTGCGCGAACGGGGCGCCCAGCCGCACGACTGGGTGCTGGTGCACGACGCGGCGCGCTGCCTGATCCGCCCGGCCTGGGTGGACCGCCTGATCGACGCCTGCCAGGACGACGAGGTCGGCGGCCTGCTCGCCCTGCCGTTGGCCGACACCCTGAAGGCGGAGCTTGCCGGCCGCAGCGGCCACACCATTGACCGCCAGCACAAGTGGGTGGCGCAGACGCCGCAGATGTTCCGCCTGGGGCTGCTGGCCCCGGCCCTGGACCAGGCCGGCGAGCAGGTCACCGACGAAGCTAGTGCCGTCGAGGCACTGGGCCACGCGCCCAAGCTGGTGCGCGGCGAATGGGAGAACTTCAAGCTCACCTGGCCGGGTGACTTCGACCTGGCAGCGCGCCTGATGCGCACGGTGGCCCCTTCAACAGAAAGCCCGACATGACCGACTCGCCACGATGGCCCGCGTTGCGCATTGGCGAGGGCTGGGACACCCATGCCCTGGTGGTCGGCCGGCCGCTGGTGCTCGGCGGGGTGACGATCCCTCACAGCCACGGCCTGCTGGGCCACTCCGACGCCGACGCACTGCTGCACGCGATCACCGACGCGCTGCTGGGTGCCGCCGGCCTGGGCGACATCGGCCGGCATTTCCCGGACACGGCGGCCGAGTTCAAGGGGGCGGATTCGTCGGCCCTGCTGGCCGAGGCCGCGCGCCGCGTGCGTGCCGCCGGCTGGGAACTGGTGAACGTGGACAGCACCGTCGTCGCCCAGGCGCCCAAGTTGGCGCCCCACATCCCGGCGATGTGCCAGCGCATCGCCGAGGTGCTGGGGCTGGCGCTGGATGCCGTGAACGTGAAGGCCAAGACCGCCGAGCGGATGGGGCCGGTGGGCGAGGGCAGGGCGATCGAAACGCGGGCGGTCTGCCTGCTGGTCAAGCTCGCTTGAGCCGGATGTGGGCGATCAGCCCACCGTCGCGCGCATTGGCCAGCTCCAGGCTGCCGTCCATCCGCTGCAGCGATTTCTTCACGATGGCCAGGCCCAGGCCGGCGCCGGTGGCGGCCGTGCGGGCCGCGTCGCCGCGGAAGAAGGGGGTGGTCAGGTGGTCGAGCTTCTCGATGGCCACGCCCGGGCCGTGGTCGCGAACGGTGACGATCACCGAATCGCTGGTCTGCACATGGGTCACCTTGACGCGGGCCACACCGGTTTCCACGGTGCGGCCGTAGCGGCGCGCGTTTTCGAACAGGTTGGAGAAGACGCGGCCCAGTTCGGTGTCGTCGCCCTCGACCATCAAGCCGGCCGGCAGGCGCAATGAGACGCGGATCTGCGAGGTGTCCCGGAAGGCCGCGGCCTCGCGCACGACGACCTGGGTCAGGTCCACCGGGCCGGTGCGGGTTTCGTCCGGCCGGGCGTAGTCCATGAACTTGTCGATGATGGCGTCGAGCTGGTCGATGTCCAGCGCCATGTTGCGCCGGGCCTCCTCGTCGGCCACGCTGATCTCGGCCTCCAGGCGCAGGCGCGCCAGCGGCGTGCGCAGGTCGTGCGAGATGCCGGCCAGCATCACCGCACGCTGCTCCTCCACCTTGGCGAGTTCCCGCGCCATCCGGTTGAAGCCGATGTTGACCGCGCGGATCTCGCTGGTGAGGGTGGATTCGTCCAGCCGGGAGTCGAACTCCCCCTCGCGGATGCGGCTGGCGGCGAAGGACAGGTCTTGCAGCGGCCGGTTGATGGCGCGGGCGATCAGGATCGAACCGACGATGGTGGCCAGCAGCGCGGTGGCCACCCAGATGAACCAGGTGCCGGGGGTCAGCGGTTGAACGCGGGCGTACTCGGCCTGCATCCAGTAGGGGTCGCGCTCGATGTTGAAGCCCACCCACAGCGCCTGCACCCCGTTCACCGTGCGGGCGACCACCGTGGCTTCGCCCAAGCGGTTGCGCAGGTCGTTGGCCACCAGCCGGGTGAAACGGTCTGTTTCGAAGGGCTCCCACTGGTCTCCGGGCTCGCGCGGGACGATCTTCACCGCCTCCTGGTCGCTCATGGTCTTGACCACGGCGATGCGGTTGATGCCATCCGAAAAGCGCAGCGCGGCGCGCGACAGGTTCACCAGGCTGGCGATCTGCTGTGCGGCCTGAACCGCGCGCGGCTCGAACTCGAGCTGGCGCAGGGTCTGAACCCAGGCCAGGATGCCGCCGGCCAGCAGAATGGCAAGCAGGAAGAAGGTGCGCCAGAAGAGGTTCAGCGCAAACGGGGGGCGTGCCAAGGGCATCTAGGAGCTTTCGGCCGTCCTTTCAGGCGCCATCGCCGGGGACGAAGACATAGCCTACGCCCCACACCGTCTGGATATAGCGCGGATTTGAGGGGTCGGGCTCCAGCATCTTTCGCAGCCGGGAGATCTGCACGTCCAGGCTGCGGTCGAAGGGCTCGAACTCGCGGCCGCGGGCCAACTGGGCCAGCTTGTCGCGTGACAACGGTTGGCGCGGGTGGCGGACCAGGGCCTTGAGCATCGAGAACTCGCCGGTGGTCAGGGTGATCTGCTCACCGTCCTTGGTCAGGCGGCGCAGCGAGAGGTCGAACTCGAACGGGCCGAAGGTGACGATCTGGGCGTCCTTGGCCGGCGCACCGGGCGCCTCCTGTGCCGGGCGGCGGCGCAGCACCGCATGGATGCGGGCCAGCAGCTCGCGCGGGTTGAAGGGCTTGGGAAGGTAGTCGTCCGCGCCGACCTCCAGGCCGACGATGCGGTCCACGTCCTCGACCTTGGCGGTCAGCATGATGATGGGGGTGGAGTCGCTGGCGGCGCGCAGGCGGCGGCAGATCGACAGGCCGTCCTCGCCGGGCAGCATCAGGTCGAGCACGATCAGGTCGATGGTTTCGCGGGTCTGCAGGCGCGTCAGCGCCTTGGCGTCTTCGGCCAGCAGCACCTCGAAGCCCTCCTGGGTGAGATAGCGCCGCAGCAGATCGCGGATGCGGGCGTCGTCGTCGACGACGACGATGCGGTCCGGTCGGGCATTCCCGGTGGCACTCATGGCGGCTCCTGAATTTGTAACAGAGGCATTGTGCAGGCCGGTTCGGGGCGATTTCGGGCTGCCTGACCCTCTGTTACAAATGTTGCCCCGGTCAGGAAAGGCCGTCCGGTCGCCGGAAAGCCGGCCTGTCGCGTTGTACTGGCCATGAACCCACACCCTCGCGATTCCCTGCGTTCCATCGCCCGCCATGCCCTGCCGTGCGTGCTGCTGCCCTTGGGCGTGGCCGCCACGGCGCAGACGCCGCCCGCGCCGCAAGGCGTGCTGAACATCACCGCCAGCGCCACCGTCGAGGTCCCGCACGACTGGATGAGCGTCACCCTGGCCACCACGCGGGAGGGCACCGACGCCGCCAGCGTGCAGCACCAGCTCAAGCAGGCTGTGGACGCGGCGCTGGCCGAAGCCCGCAAGGTCGCCAAACCCGGCCAGGTGGAGGTCCAGACCGGCGCTTTCTCGATCTTCCCCCGCTATGGCACCAAGGGCACCATGACCGGGTGGCAAGGCCAGACCGAGTTGGTGGTGGAGGGGCGCGACATGGGCGCCATCGCCCAACTGACCGGCCGGATCAGCAGCCTGACCATCGCCCGGGTCAGCCAGGGCCTGTCACGCGAGGCGCGCGAGAAGGTCGAGGCCGAGGTCTCCGCGCAGGCGGTGGCACGCTTCCGGGCCCGTGCGGCCGATCTCGCCAGGCAGTTCGGCTACGCGGGCTACGTGGTTCGGGAAGTCAATGTGTCGGCCGAGGCCCCGCCGGTGGGCATCATGCCGATGGCCCGCGGGAGAGTGACGATGGCCCAGGCCGATGCGGGCGAGGCCTTGCCTGTCGAGGCAGGCAAGGGCTCGGTCACGGCCACCGTCAGCGGCAGCGTACAGATGAAATGAGTTATTGAGCCACCCAGCCGCCGTCCATGTTGATGGCGGCGCCGCGCAGGTTGTTGGCGGCGGGCGAGCAGAGGAACACGGCCAGCCCGGCCAGTTCTTCGGGGGTGGTGAACTGCAGCGAGGGCTGCTTCTCGGCCAGCAACTGCTTCTTGGCCTCGTCTTCGCTGATGCCAGCCGCGGCGGCGCGGGCGTCCACCTGCTTCTGTACCAACGGGGTCAGCACCCAGCCCGGGCAGATGGCGTTCACGGTGACGCCGGTGGTCGCAGTCTCCAGTGCCACGGTCTTGGTCAGGCCGATGATGCCGTGCTTGGCCGCAACGTAGGCCGATTTCTGCGCCGAGGCCACCAGGCCGTGCACCGAGGCCACGTTCAGGATGCGGCCCCAGCCGCGCGCCTTCATGCCCGGCAGCGCCACGCGGATCGCGTGGAAGGCCGAGCTGAGGTTGATGGCGATGATGGCGTCCCAACGATCGACCGGGAAGTCCTCCACCGGTGCCACGTGCTGGATGCCGGCGTTGTTCACCAGGATGTCCACCGCGCCGAACTCGGCTTCGCAGGCGCGGACCATGGCCTCGATCTCGGCCGGCTTGCTCATGTCGGCGCCGTGGTAGCCGACTCTCGCGCCGCCGGTGGCCACCTGGGCGACCGCGGCCTTGGCGGCCTCGATGTCGCCGAAGCCGTTCAGCATGACGTGGGCACCTTGGGCGGCCAGGGCCTGGGCCATGCCCAGCCCGATGCCACTGGTGGATCCGGTGACGAGTGCGGTTTTTCCGTTCAGCATGAGGTTTCTCCGGGGGTTGCTACAGTGATTATCGGGAACCCCAGCTTGAATGCACATGAACACCACCCTCACACCGCGCTTCGACCAGGTCCAGTGTCTCGATTCACGAGGCCTGCACCGCATGGCCTGGGCCGAGTGGGGCGACCCCGCGAATCCGCGGGTGCTGGTCTGTGCCCACGGCCTGTCGCGCCAGGGGCGTGACTTCGACACGCTGGCGCAGGCCATGGCCGGCGAGTACCGGGTGGTCTGCCCGGACGTGGTCGGCCGCGGCCGATCAGGCTGGCTGGCCGACCCGATGGGTTATGCCATCCCGAACTTCGTGGCCGACATGGTCACCTTGCTGGCCCGGCTGAATGCGAGCGAGGTGCACTGGGTGGGCACGTCGATGGGCGGCTTGATCGGGCTGGGCCTGGCCGCGCTGCCCGACACACCCATCCGGCGCCTGGTGCTCAACGACGTCGGGCCGAAGATCGAATACGAGTCGCTGGTGCGCATCGGCCAGTACCTGGGCCTGCCGGTGCACTGGAATTCACTGGACGAAGCGGCCGACGCGCTGTGGGCGATCTCGCAGGGCTTCGGCCCGCACACCCGCGAGCAATGGCTGGCCCTGACGGCGCCGCAGCTCAAGCCCGATGGCCAGGGCTTCAAGCCACACTACGACCCGGCGATCGCGGTGCCGTTCCGCGCCGTCACGGCCCAGGTGGCCGCAGCCGGCGAGGCCATGCTGTGGCACGGCTACGACCAGATCCGCTGCCCGACCCTGCTGCTGCGCGGCGCCGAATCGGACCTGCTCAGCCGCGAGACGGCCGCCCAGATGACGCAGCGCGGCCCGCGGGCCCGGCTGCACGAGTTCGCTGGTGTCGGCCATGCGCCGATGCTGGTGCAGCCCGATCAGGTCGAGGTGGTGCGCCGCTTTCTGCTGGAGCCATGAAGAGCCGCCAGGCCACGCCAGAGGGCAGCCAGGCGCCCATCGTCGCGCTGGCCGACGACGCGAGCGCCGGTGCCTCGGCGCTGGAACGCGCCACCGCCTTTGCCGAGCCGCTGCTGAAGGGCCGCGTCCTCGACACCGGCGAGGATGCGTTCGCGCACGCCCAGGGGGTGGCTGGTGTGCTGGCCTCGATCGGCGGGGCTCCGGGGTTGCAGGCGGCGGCCTACCTGGTCTATGCAGGCGACTACCTGCAGCGGCCCGAGGAGGTGGTGGCCAAGGCCTTTGGCCCCTCGTATGCGAGCCTGGTGACCTTGACCCGCAAGCTGGTGCAGATCCAGCGTGCGGCCCGCGAGGCGCAGGTCGAACAGGAGCAGCAGGCCCAGCAGACCGAGCGCGTCCGCAAGATGCTGCTGGCCTTTTCTCGTGATCTGCGGGTGGTGCTGCTGCGCCTGGCCTCGCGGCTGCAGACTCTGCGCTACTACGCCGCCAGCAGGCAGCCTTGCCCGCAGGCACTGGCCGCCGAGTCGCAGCAGGTCTTCGCCCCCTTGGCCAACCGGCTCGGCATCTGGCAGATCAAGTGGGAAATCGAGGATCTCGCCTTCCGCTTCCTGCAACCCGAGGCCTACCGGCGCATCGCCGTGCAGCTTGCGGAGAAGCGGATCGAGCGTGAAAGCAGTGTCGAGGCGGTGCGCCAGCAGATTGCCGAGATGCTGAAGGGCCAGGGTGTGGCGGCGCTGGTGCACGGTCGCCCCAAGCATCTGTACAGCATCTGGAAGAAGATGCAGGGCAAGCAACTCGACTTCACCGGCGTGCTCGATGTGCGGGCGCTGCGCGTCATCGTTGCCGACGTCCCCGCCTGCTATGCGGCATTGAGCCGCGTGCACGAGCGCTACCCGGTGGTCGCCGGCGAGTTCGACGACTACATCGCCAAGCCCAAGCCGAATGGCTACCGCTCGCTGCACACCGTGGTGCTGGGAGACGACGGCAAGCCGATCGAGGTGCAGATCCGCACCCAGGCCATGCACGAGCACGCCGAGTACGGCGTGGCCGCGCACTGGGCCTACAAGGAGGCCGGCACCAAGGGCTATGCGGGGGTCAGCGCGGCCGGCGGGTTCGAGGAGCGGGTGGCCGAGGCGCGCAAGGCCGTGCTGCGCCAGCTGCTGGCATGGGAGCGTGATTTCTCGTCGAACGCGGGCACCGAGCCGGGGGCCGCCTTCGACGACCGCATCTACGTGTTCACCCCGCAGGCCACCATCATCGAACTGACGGCTGGCGCCACACCGGTCGACTTCGCCTACGCGCTGCACACGGACCTCGGCCACCGCTGCCGCGGCGCCCGGGTGGACGGCGCGATGGTCACGCTCCACACCCCGCTGCAGAACGGCCAGACGGTGGAGGTGATTGCCGCCAAGGAGGGCGGCCCGTCGCTCGACTGGCTCAATGCCGAGCTGGGCTTCCTGCGCAGCCCGCGTTCGCGCGCCAAGGTGCGGGCCTGGTTCAACGCCATGGCGCAGGGCCAGACCATCGCCCGCGGACGCGAGCTGGTCGAAAAGCTGTTGCAGCGGGAAGGGCGCACGGCGCTGAAGCTCGACGATCTGGCCTCGCAGTTGGGCTTTCGCGATGCAGCAGCGTTGTTCGAGGTGGTCGGCAAGGACGAGTTCTCGCTGCGCAACATCGAGCAACTGTTGAACCCGCCAGCACCGACGCCCGAGGCCGACGAACTGCCACACCTGAGCCGCCCCCGGGCCGAGACCACCGGTTCGCGCGGCGGCGTTTTGGTGGTGGGTGTCGAATCGCTGCTGACCAACCTGGCCCGCTGCTGCAGACCGGCCCCGCCGGACGCGATCGGCGGTTTCGTGACCCGAGGCAAGGGCGTGGCGATCCACCGGCGCGACTGCTCCAACTTCCGGCACATGGCCGACCGCATGCCCGAACGCGTGATCGCGGTGGCCTGGGGGGCGCCGCCGCCGGGGCGCGACGCCGCCTACCCGGTGGACATCGCCATCGAGGCCAGCGACCGTCAGGGGCTTCTGCGCGACATCTCCGAGGTGTTCGCCAAGGAGAAGATGAACGTCACCGGCGTGCACACCCAGTCGGTGCGCGATGCCGAGGGGAAGACAGCCTGGATGACCTTCACGGTCGAGGTGGCCGACGCCTCTCGCCTGAGGCAGGTGCTGGCTCAGGTGGCCAAGGTTTCCGGCGTGCGCCACGTACGCCGAAAATGAGCCAAAGCAGATGCTATACTGCAAGGCTTAGCAGGCGCGTAGCTCAGTTGGTTAGAGCACCACCTTGACATGGTGGGGGTCGTTGGTTCGAATCCAATCGCGCCTACCAGATTCGGTAGGAAGATCAAGCACTTGGCGGAAACGCCCGGTGCTTTTTTCTTGTCGGTACAGAACGCGTACGGAACAGCAGGTCCCAGCGTCACCGATCAGGGGCTTGGGCCAAGCCGCAACCAGTGCAGCACTTCGTGATGCGCGCGGTTCGTCTATCGCCTCGTTAGACGAGCGCTTGCCGTCGACCGAGTCATTCGCGAGTGGCTCCGCCCGGCCAGGGAGCGGCCATTCGACCTCATGCGAGCCGGGTCGCGCGAGGCCTATTCGATCCGCCGATCGAGTTCTGCCGCCCGCTGCCGCCGCTGGCCTACCTGCCGATGGTGATCATCTGGTTCGGCATCGGCGAGTTCTCCAAGGTCTACCTGATCTTCCTGGCGATCTTCGCGCCGATGGCGATCGCCGCCCGTTCCGGCGTGCGTTCGGTGTCGATCGAGCAGATCCACGCGGCCTACTCGATGGCGCGACACGCATGCAGGTCATCTGGCATGTCATCCTGAAGTCGGCCCTGCCCGAGAAATTCACTGGCATGCGCCATCTGGAAAAAGTGCTGGTGCCGTGGAAGGGCAAGGTCTGAGCACGACAGAGGTCAGCCCTGCAGGCCTGCGCTTTGCCAAGCGGTGGCATTCAGTGCGAACTTGCGGGCGAACCGGCTCCACGGCAGGCCCTGCTGCATCGCCTGCTTGAAGCCTGACGGGTCGGTGATCCAGGTTCCGCCCAGGGTGGTGACACCGGCCTCGAAAAGCACACCCGGAAGGCACCCGGCGCCGGGGCCGATCAGCGCAAGGCGGCGTGCCTGGCGGCAGTTTGCCAGCACCTCATCCAGCGTGTGGTTGAGCAGCACGGTGCTGGTGGACAGCACCTTGTCGCAGGCATTCAGGTCCCGCGGGTCGAGTGTCACCGTGAACCCGGCGTGTTCACCAGCCAGATCGGCCCGCAGTTCAAGCACCGTCAGGCGCGCACCACGGGCGGTGACCTGCCTGATCAACGGCGGGAAGTAGCCGACCATGCCGATGTGTTCGCCGGGCTGAGGGTCGAGGCCGCCGATCGAGTCAGGTGCATCGGGTGGGACGAAGCCTATCCGGTCAAGAAAATGCCGAGAAAGGGCGTTGACCGCCGCAAAGCCCAGCGTGCGGGCAGCGCCAGGGCGTTCGAGCCAACCGGCAGCGACCTTCATCGGGTCAGCGCCCGCCAGGTCAATTGCCTCTCGGCCGCCGGCAAGCGCTCCCAGGCTGTCGTCGAGCAGCACATAGCTCAAGCCCAGCGAGCCGTCTTCCAGTTCCAGCGCGCCAAACTCCCCATCCTTGCTGCCGTTCCAGGGCGCGGGCGGCAGATGCAGGGCCTTCACTCGGGGGAGACGTGCATCCCCCAAGTGGTGCCTCAAGTCCGCGAGAAGCGCTTCAGCGATCAACGGCATCCCCAGAGTATGGCGTTTCGCAGTGGACAAGTGCCCGCCCCGGCTCACCGGCGGGAGCCGGGGCCTGCGGTCCAATGCTGCCCGTCAGGGCTTGACTCGGGTCTTGCCGCTGGCCCCATTGTTCTGGGGCGCCGGATCCTCCGTGCTGGCCGACACGTTGGCCAGATGCCTGATCGTGCCGCGAACCTGCGGGACCAGCACGAGCGTGACCTGGGCTTGCCCGGTTTGGGCGATCGAGCCCAGCGCGCATTGCACGGCGCCGGCGTCGACCGTGCAGGTCCCCTGGGACGCGGACACGCTCGACAGCGTTGCGGTCGCCGGCACGGCATAGCTCAGCGTGACGCCGTCCGCCACGACCGGCCCCTTGTTGCGTGCGTTCAGGGTCACCGTCAGCGGCAGGCCGACATGGGCAGGATCGGGGGCATCGGCGAGGCTCAGCGAGAGATCGGCCAGCACCTGCCGGAGCTTGGCCGTCTGGCCGCCCACGGCGTGGACGCTCAGGTCCTTGCCGAAGGCCAGGCCCACGGCCGATGAGCCGGGGGTCGTTGCGGTCCAGGCCCGGCTGCCATCGGCACGCACCTTGGTGACGGCCATCTCGAACAAGGTGCTGGCTGCCAGGTAGGCGTTGTCGTAGCGGTCCAATTGCATCTGCGCATGAAGCAGCAGGGACACGCCTGGCCCATCGCCGTCGGGTTGGTCCCACAGGACATCGCCGCTGGCGTTGTACTTCATGAAGGCAGCGCCGGCCCCTCCGCCCGCAGGGAAGCCGCTCAACACGGGCTGGGCGTCGCTGCCCACCTCGACCCTCATCGCCGTCATGGCGTGGTGGCGGGCCCACAGCGTGGCCCCGGTGGGTGAGAGCTTGCGCAGTTCGGTACCGTCGTTCACCAGATAGGTGTTGCCGGCCGCGTCGCCGGCTGCGTCACCCTGCGGTGTGCTGGCGAACCCGGCCTGTTGCCAGACGAGTTGACCCGACTTGTCGATCTTCGTGTACCCGTTCAGGATGCCGGTGATACCCCGCGACACGATCACCAGGGCCTGGTCCGGCGTCCACTTGAAGTTGACCGGGGCGCCGACGCCGGCGCTGTCTGAGTAGGTCCAGACATCGGAACCGTCGGGTGCGACCTTGCGGACCTGGGTCACCAGGCCGTTCGGGGCGGACCCCAGCCCGAGCACGTAGGCATTGTCCTGTTCGTCCACCAGCAACTTGCGGGTCGACGAACCGTCGAAGAAGCTGCCGATGTCACGCCGCCACAGCAACTGGCCCTGGGCGTTGAACTTCAGAAGCAGGCCGTTCGCTGTCACCGGATTGCTGAAGCCCGAGCGCAGCGTGCCGGAGACCAGGATGTTCCCCTGGCTGTCGGTTGCGACCCAGGTGGCCACCTCGTGCTTGGTGGAGTCGTTGTTGCCGGATGACGCCTCCCACAGCACGGCACCGGCGGCGCTTCGCTTGGTGAGGAAGATGTCGCCACCGGGGTTGTAGTCCCAGCGCGCGGTGTAGACCTCGCCCGCTGCATTCAGGGCCACCGAGACACCGCCCGGCTGGTTGACCCATTCGGTCGTGACCTGGGCCTGGGTGGTGAGTGCCGTCGCTGCGAGGAGGCAGCCGGTCAGGAGGTGTCGAAGCATGAGGGGTTGTCCTTTGTGGTCGGGAGTCAGCATGGCCGCATGACGGCCATGAGCACTTGACCGAAGACAAGAACCCTGCGGCATGGCCGGTTCAAGGGACAGAACAGGGACCACGCCGCCTGATACATGGCGGCTCGATTTTCGCGGGCGCCAGCCCCCGGGGATCAGTGGAGCGCGGACAGGAACTGCTGCAGTTCCGGTGACTGCGGCGCACCGAACAGCTGCTCGGGCGGCCCCATCTCGTGGATCCGCCCGGCGTGCATGAAGACGACCCGGTCGCTGACCTTGCGGGCAAAGTTCATCTCGTGGGTGACCATCAGCAGCGTCATGCCTTCGTCGGCGAGGCTCTCGACCACCTTCAGCACCTCGCCCACCAGTTCTGGGTCCAGCGCCGAGGTGATTTCGTCGCACAGCATCACGCTGGGCTCCATGGCCAGGGCGCGGGCGATGGCCACGCGCTGCTGCTGGCCGCCGCTGAGCTGATCCGGCCAGGCCTCGAACTTCTCGGCCAAGCCCACCCGCGCCAGCAAGGCACGCGCCTGCAACTCGGCAGAGGCGCGGTCGCGTGACTTCACCAGCGTGGGCGCCAGCATCACGTTGTGGCCCACGTTCAGGTGCGGGAACAGGTTGAAGCTCTGGAAGATCATGCCCACGTGCTGCCGCAGCGCGCGCATGGCCTTGGCGTCACCATGCCTGAGCGGCTGGCCATCCACCTGCAGGGCACCCTCCTGGAAGGCCTCCAGGCCGTTGATGCACCGAAGCAGCGTGCTCTTGCCCGAGCCGCTCTTGCCGATGATGGCGATGACCTCACCGCGCTGTACCTGCAGGTCGATGCCCTTGAGAACCTCATGGCTGCCGAAACGCTTGCGCAGGCTGGACACGGAGACGATGGGTTCAGATTTCACGGCGGAGTTTCCTTTCCAGGCGCTTGCTCCAGGCCGAGATCGGCCAGCACAGCGCGAAGTACATCAGGGCCACGCAGGCGTAGACGGTAAAGGGCCTGAAGGTGGCGTTGGTGATCATCGTGCCGGCCTTGGTGAGCTCGACGAAGCCGATCACCGAGGCCAGCGCCGTGCCCTTGATCACCTGAACCAGAAAGCCCACCGTGGGCGCCACGGCGATGCGCAGCGCCTGGGGGCCGACGACATGGCGCAGCTTCTCGCCGAAGCTCAGGGCCAGGCTGTCGGCGGCCTCCCACTGGCCCTTCGGGATGGCGTTGACGCAGCCGCGCCAGATCTCGGCCAGGTAGGCGCTGGCGTACAGGGTCAGCGCCATGCCGGCGGCGAGCCAGGGCGAGACGTTGATGCCGAGCAGCCCCAGGCCGAAATAGGCCAGGAACAACTGCATCAGCAGCGGGGTGCCCTGGAAGAGCTGCACGTAGCCCGCCACCGCCAGGCCGGTGCGCCGCCCGCCGGCCAGTCGTGCGGTGAGCAGCGCCATCCCGACCAGGCTGCCGCCGACGAAGGCGATCAGCGAGAGCATGACGGTCCAGCGGGCAGCCAACAGCAGGTTGCGGGTGATGTCCCACAGTGAAAAGTCCACCATGTCAGCGGCCCCCCGTGGCCACGCGGCCAAACAGCCAGCGGGGCCCGATCCAGTTCATGGCCTGGCGCAGCAGGATCGCCAACGAGAGGTAGATCAGCGTCGCGACGATGGTGGCCTCGAAAGCCCGGAAGTTGCGGCTGTGGATCAGGTTGGCCTGGTAGCTGAGCTCCGCCGCGGCGATCTGGCCGCACACGGCCGACCCCAGCATGACGATGACGATCTGGCTCACCATCGCGGGCCAGACCCTGCCCAGGGAGGGCGGCAGCACGACCCGCAGGAAGACCTGTGCCTCGGTCAGCGCCAGGCTGCGCCCGGCCTCGACCTGGCCCTTGGGCGTGCCCTCGATGCCGGCACGCGCGATTTCAGCGGCGTAGGCGCCCAGGTTGATCACCATCGCGATGACGGAGGCCAGTTCAGGCGACAGCCGCAGCCCCAGGCTGGGCAGCCCGAAGAAGACGAAGAACAGCTGCACGATGAAGGGCGTGTTGCGGATCAGTTCGACGTAGCCCGCCGTCAACCACCGCAGGGGCGCGGGCCCCCAGGCGCGCGCCCAGGCGCAGGCCACGCCGAGCACCAACCCGAGCACCGCCGAGACAGCGGTGAGCCCGAGGGTGAAGGCCGCGCCGCGCAGCAGCAGCGGCCACTCCGCGAGCACGGCGCCGAAATCGAGCGCGATCATGCCGGCCTCACTCGGGCAGAGTGCCCGCGGGGCGGCCCAGCCATTTCTGGGCCATCTTCTCGATCTCGCCGCTGGTCTTGGCCTCGGCGATGATCTGGTTCACCTTCAGGCGCAATGCGTCCTCGCCCTTGGCGACGCCGATGAAGTTGGGGGAGTCCTTCAGCACGAACTTGTACTCGACGCCCAGCTGCGGGTTGCGGGCCATCAGGTTGCCGGCCACCGAGGCGCCGGTGGCGATCACCTGCACCTGGCCCGAGACGAAGGCCGAGACGGTGCCGTTGTTGTCCTCGAAGCGCTTGACGTCCGCGGTGGGCGGCGCGATCTTGGTCAGCTCCAGGTCCTCGATGGCGCCACGGGTGACGCCCACGCTCTTGCCGGCCAGGTCGGCCGGGCCTTTGACCTGCGTGCCCTTGGCCGCGAACACCGCCTGGAAGAAGGGCGAGTAGGCGGCGGTGAAATCGATCACTTTCTCCCGCTCCGGGTTCTTGCCGAGCGTGGAGATCACCAGGTCGGCCTTGCGGGTCTGCAGGTACGGGATGCGGTTGGCGCTGGTCACCGGCACCAACTCGATCTTCACGCCCAGCTTGGCGGCCACCAGCCGGGCCATGTCGACGTCCAGCCCCTGCGGCTGCAGGTCGGTGCCGACGAAGCCATAGGGCGGGAAGTCGGTCGGGATGGCAATCGCGATCTGCTTCTTGGCCATCACGGAGTCGAGCGCGTTCTGCGCATGGGCCGCCCCGGCGGCCGTCAAGGCGGCGCCAAGGAGCAGGGGGAGGAGGCGGCGGCGGGATGTCATGGGCGTTTCTCCTGGGTTCGCGGAGGGGTGGTGGAATCGATCAGATCGGTGAACAGCCGCTTGCGCGGCTCCAATGCGCTGCGCAGCCCGGCCAGGGGGTCTTCGCGGCCGGCCGGCAGGCGCAGGTGGCTTTCGACCGTGCCGATATGGCTGCGCATCAGCGCGATGGCCTGGGCGTGGTCGCCGGACTGGAGTGCCGCGACGATCTGCGCATGCTCGGCACAGGATTGGGCGGCATCGTGGGTCGACTGGAAGAGTGTGGCGATCAAGGTGGTGCGCGCGGTCAGGTCGCGCAGGATGTCGGCCATCAGCGGGCCGCCCAGGCACTCGGCCAGGCAGACGTGGAAGTCGCCCAGCAGGTAGCTGCGTTGGCCCGGCTCGCCGGCGCGGATGGCGGCCTGCTCGGCCTTGATGTGCTGCTTCAGCCGCGCGAGGCGCGGCTTTGGGACGGGGGCTTCGAGGGCGTGCAGGAGACCGGTTTCGATGGCCACGCGGGCTCCGAAGGCCTCCTTGGCCTCATCGAGGGAGGGCTCGACGACGAACCACCCACGGCGCGAATCCACCTGCACCATGCCACGTGCCGACAGGCGTGCCATGGCCTCGCGCACCAGCGTGCGGCTGACGCCGAACAGGTCGGCCAACGCCTGCTCGCCCAGGCGCTGGCCAGGCAGCACGCGCCCGGCCAGGATCGCGTCGACGACGCGGTCGGCGATCTGCTGGGGGCTGGTGCGCGTGCTCCGGCTTGGTGCCATTTCTTCACTCGATCTTGTATGCAAGACGTGAATGCAAGGCGTGTGCCAGGCTGGATTCCAGGCTGGTCTGGGGCTCTCCCTGACAGTGCAATCCCCGTGGGGAGCTGAAAAGCTCGGCCCCTAGAATCCATGTGCGGCCGCACAATGCCTCCTGCGGACGCACCGCACAAGGAGCCTTCTTCGATGCCATCCACCCGCCGGCCCGCCGCCGAAGCCGCCTCTGCCGAGGCCAGCGCGCCGCGCATCCTGAAGAAGTACCCGAACCGCCGCCTCTACGACACCAGCGCCAGCACCTACATCACCTTGGCGGATGTGAAGAAGATGGTGCTCGAAGGCATCGAATTCGAGGTGCGTGACGCCAAGACCGGCGACGACCTGACCCGCAGCATCCTGCTGCAGATCATCTTGGAGGAAGAGACCGGCGGCGCTCCAATGTTCACCGCCACGATGCTGGCGCAGATCATCCGCTTCTACGGCCATGCCATGCAGGGGATGATGGGCTCCTACCTGGAGAAGAACCTGCAGACCTTCGTCGAGATGCAGGCGCGCATGGCCGAGCAGGCCCGCGGCCTGTACGACCCCAAGGCCTTCACGCCCGAGATGTGGGCACAGTTCATGAGCGGGCAGGCGCCGGTGATGCAGGGCTTGATGGGCAACTACCTGGAGCAGTCCAAGAACCTGTTCGTTCAGATGCAGGAACAGGTGCAGAAGCAGTCTGGCGGGCTGCTGCCGGGCTTCCCGGGCTTTCCGGTGCCACCGGCGCAGAAGTAGCCCCGCATCCCCTTGGCAAGGGCCCGGTTTGCGACAATCCGGGCCATGACCGCAGACACCACCGCACGGGCCGCTTCTTCCGCCGACCGTGCCGCGCC
Source organism: Vitreoscilla sp. (assembly GCA_018780145.1). Lineage (GTDB taxonomy): Bacteria > Pseudomonadota > Gammaproteobacteria > Burkholderiales > Burkholderiaceae_C > Ideonella. Next base: position 15,946 of record JADMKA010000097.1, read on the forward strand.
GACCATCGGCTTCGTTTCCCTCGGCTGCCCCAAGGCGCTGACCGACTCCGAACTGATCCTGACCCAGCTCTCTGCCGAGGGCTACCAGACCGCCAAGACCTACCAGGGCGCCGACCTGGTGATCGTCAACACCTGCGGTTTCATCGACGACGCGGTGCGGGAGAGCCTGGACACCATCGGCGAGGCCCTGGCCGAGAACGGCAAGGTCATCGTCACCGGCTGCCTGGGCGCCAAGCAGGGCGAGGGTGGCGAGAACCTGGTGCGCCAGGTGCACCCCAAGGTGCTGGCCGTCACCGGCCCACATGCCACCCAGGAGGTGATGGATGCGGTGCACCTGCACGTGCCCAAGCCGCACGATCCCTTCGTCGATCTGGTGCCTGCCGCCGGCATCAAGCTCACGCCGCGGCACTACGCCTATCTCAAGATCAGCGAGGGCTGCAACCACCGCTGCACCTTCTGCATCATCCCCAGCATGCGCGGCGACCTCGTCTCGCGGCCGGTGGGCGACGTGCTGAAGGAGGCGAGGGCGCTGTTCGAGGGCGGGGTGAAGGAGTTGCTGGTCGTCAGCCAGGACACCTCGGCCTATGGGGTGGACGTCAAGTACCGCACCGGCTTCTGGGACGGCAAACCGGTCAAGACCCGCATGCTGGATCTGGTGGCCGAGCTGGGCGAGTTGGCCCGGCAGCACGGCGCCTGGGTGCGCCTGCACTACGTGTACCCCTATCCGCATGTGGACGAGGT
>JADMKA010000115.1 GCA_018780145.1 Vitreoscilla sp.
CCGTTGGCTCGGTGCGGGCCGGATCCGTGTTTCCCCTTAGCGTCTGGACAGCGCGTTGACAGCCTGGCGAGCGAACATGCCCTGGTTCCCCTCTGCAACCGACAGGAGACAAATCCATGCGTCGCGATACCTTCCTGAAGTCCCTGGCCGCCCTGGTCGCCACCGGCGGCCTGCCGCTCTCCGCACTGGCCAATGCCAACCTGAAGATGATGATTCCGGCCAATCCGGGTGGTGGCTGGGACAGCACGGGTCGCGCGCTGGGCAAGGCCCTGCAGGAGGCCGGCGTGGCCGCCACGGTCAGCTACGACAACAAGGGCGGCGCAGCCGGTGCGCTGGGTCTGGCCCAGTTCGTCAGCGCCAGCAAGGGCGATCCCAACGCCATCATGGTGATGGGTGCGGTGATGCTCGGCGGCATCATCACCGGCAAGCCGCCGGTCAGCCTGTCGCAGGCCACTCCGCTGGCCCGCCTGACCAGCGAGTACAACGTCTTCGTGCTGCCGGCCGACTCTCCATTCAAGACCATGAAGGACGTGGTCGAGCAGATGAAGAAGGATCCTGGCAGCGTCAAGTGGGGTGGTGGCTCGCGCGGCTCCACCGAGCATGTGGCGGCCGCCATGATCGCCCGCGAGGCCGGTGTCGATGCGGCCAAGATCAACTACGTTCCGTTCCGTGGGGGTGGCGAGGCCACGGCCGCCATCCTGGGTGGGAACGTCACCATCGGCGGCAGCGGCTACAGCGAGTTCCAGGCGTACATCGAGTCCGGCAAGATGCGCGCCATCGGGGTCACCTCCGACGCCCGCCTGAAGGGCATCAACGTGCCCACCTTGAAGGAGCAGGGCATCAACGTGGTGATCGGCAACTGGCGCGGCGTTTACGGCGCCGGCGGCATCACCCCCGAACAGCGCAAGGCGCTGACCGAGATGATCGTCAAGGCCACCAAGACCAAGGCCTGGGCCGAGTCGCTGCAGAAGAACGGCTGGACGCCGGCGCTGATGGCTGGCGCAGAGTTCGAGAAGTTCGTCGATGACGAGTTCGCCAGCCTGCGCGCGGTGATGGTCAAGGCCGGGATGATCTGAGCATGAAATCGCCGCAGACCTGGATCGGCGCCGGCACGTTGGCGATCGGCGTCGTCTTCGTCGGTGGCGCGCTTCAACTGACCTCCGACGCCGGTTATGCCGGCGTCGGCCCCAACTTCCTGCCGCTGGTGGTGGGCATCATGCTCACCCTGTGCGGTGGCTGGCTGGTGTGGGAAGCCCGGACGGGCGGCTTTCGCAGCATGGAGGAACCCTCCGGTGCGGACCGTGGTGACTGGCGCGGGTTCGCCTGGGTGTCCGTGGGCATCCTGTCGAACGCGGCGTTGATCACGACCATTGGTTTCATTCTCAGCTGCACGTTGTGCTTCGTGTTGGCGGTGCGCGGCCTGAAGCTGTCGCAGGACCACCCGGCTGGGGGAATCGCCGGCATCGCGGCGGATGCGGCGATCGGGTTTGCGATCGCTGCACCGGTGTATTGGATGTTCACGCAATTGCTGGCGATCGGCTTGCCCGGTCTCACCTCGACAGGATGGTTGTGATGGACACCCTGAACCAGTTGATGCAGGGCTTTGCGACGGCGGGTACGCCGATCAACCTGCTGTGGGCCTTGCTGGGCTGCACCATCGGCACCGCCGTGGGCGTGCTGCCAGGCATCGGCCCGGCCACGGCGGTGGCGATGCTGCTGCCGATCACGCTGAAGGTGGAGCCGACGGCGTCGATGATCTTCTTCGCCGGCATCTACTACGGTGCCATGTATGGCGGCTCGACCACCTCCATCCTGCTGAACACACCGGGCGAATCGGGCTCGATGGTCACGGCGATGGAAGGCAACAAGATGGCCAAGAGCGGCCGCGCCGGCGCGGCGCTGGCCACCGCCGCCATCGGCTCCTTCGTGGCCGGCACGATCGCCACGGTGCTGGTGACCTTCTTCTCCCCCATCGTGGCCAACTACGCCGTCAAGCTCGGCCCGCCCGAGTACTTCATGCTGATGCTGCTGGCCTTCACCACTGTCAGCGCCGTGCTGGGCAAGAGCACGCTGCGCGGATTGACCTCGCTGTTCATCGGCCTGGCGCTCGGCTTGGTGGGCCTGGACCAGATCACCGGCGTGGCACGCTTCACCGGCGGTGTGCCCGAGCTGATGGACGGCCTGGAGGTGGTGCTGATCGCCGTGGGCCTGTTCGC
>JADMKA010000256.1 GCA_018780145.1 Vitreoscilla sp.
GCGGGTGGCGTTCCACAGCTTGTTGCAGAAGTTGCGGTAGCCCTCGCAGCGCTTGCTGTCGAAGTTGACCGTGCGGCCCAGCGTGGCCATGGCGGCGAAGGTGAAGCGCAGCGCGTCCGCCCCGTAACCCGGGATACCCTCTGGGAACTCCTTCTCGGTGCTCTTTCGCACCCTGGGAGCGGTCTCGGGCTTGCGCAGGCCGACGACCCGCTTGTCCAGCAGGGCGGGCAGGGCGATGCCGTCGATCAGGTCCACCGGATCCAGCACATTGCCCTCGGATTTGCTCATCTTCTTGCCCTGTGCATCGAGCACCAGGCCGTGGATGTAGACATCGCGGAACGGCACCTTGCCGGTGAAGTGCCGGGTCATCATGATCATCCGGGCGACCCAGAAAAAGATGATGTCGTGGCCGGTGACCAGCACCGAGCTGGGCAGGAACAGGTCCTGCTCGATGGTCTTCCCGGGCCAGCCCAGCGTGGAGAAGGGCACCAGCGCCGAGGAGTACCAGGTGTCCAGCACGTCCGGGTCGCGGTTCAGCGCACCGCTGTAGCCGGCGGCCGTGGCCTTGGCGCGGGCTTCGGCCTCGTCGCGGGCGACGAAGATCTCGCCGCCGTCGCCGTACCAGGCCGGGATCTGGTGGCCCCACCAGAGCTGGCGCGAGATGCACCAGTCCTGGATGTTCTTCATCCACTGGTTGTAGGTGTTGACCCAGTTCTCGGGGACGAACTTCACCTCGCCCGATTCGACCGCGTCGATGGCCTGCTGGGCGATGCTCTGGCCGCCGGCGCCCGGCTTGGTCATCGCCACGTACCACTGGTCGGTGAGCATGGGCTCGATGACCTGGCCCGAACGCGCGCAACGCGGCACGGTCAGCCGGTGCTTCTTGGTCTCGACCAGCAGGCCTTCGGTGTCGAGCTGCGCCACGATCTTCTTGCGCGCGACGTAACGGTCCAGCCCTCGGTAGTCCTCAGGCGCCTCGTCGTTGACCTTGGCCTCCAGCGTGAAGATGGTCAGCATCGGCAGGCCATGCCGCAGGCCCACCTGGTAGTCGTTGGGGTCGTGGGCGGGCGTGACCTTGACCACGCCGGTGCCGAAGGCCTTGTCCACGTAGTCGTCGGCGATCACCGGCACCAGGCGGCCGGTGATCGGCAGGCGCACCTGCCGGCCGACGAGGTGGGTGTAGCGCTCGTCTTCGGGGTGCACCATCACCGCGGTGTCGCCCAGCATGGTCTCGGGCCGGGTGGTGGCCACCACCAGCGATTCGGTGCTGCCATCCACCGGGTAGCGGATGTGCCACAGGAAGCCGTCTTCCTCTTCGCTCTCCACCTCCAGGTCGGACACGGCGGACATCAGGCCCGGGTCCCAGCTGACCAGCCGCTTGCCGCGGTAGATCAGGCCCTCCTCGTACAGGCGCACGAAGGTCTCGGTGACGGTGGCCGAGAGCTTCTCGTCCATCGTGAAGTACTCGTGGGCCCAGCTGACCGAGTCGCCCATGCGGCGCATCTGCTGGGTGATGGTGGCGCCGCTCTGGGCCTTCCACTCCCACACCCGGGCCACGAAGTTCTTGCGGCCCAGCGCGTGGCGGTCGATCCCCTGGTCCTTCAGCTGGCGCTCGACGACGATCTGGGTGGCGATGCCGGCGTGGTCGGTGCCGGGCACCCACAGCGTGTTGAAGCCGCGCATGCGGTGGTAGCGCGTCAACGAGTCCATGATGGTCTGGTTGAACGCGTGGCCCATGTGCAGCGTGCCGGTCACGTTCGGTGGTGGCAACTGGATGCAGAACGACGGGCGTGCGGCGTCCAGCGTCGGGGCATACAGGCCACTCTGCTCCCAGCGTGGCGCCCAGCGGGCCTCGATGGCGGCAGGTTCGAAGGATTTGGCGAGTTCGGTCATGGAAAGGGGGATTCGGCGTCGGCCCGGCTACAGGCTGACACATTGATCGTGTCAACCCGCGCGGTGCCTGGGGAGTTGGACGATTGTAGGTCGTGGTACGTTTGCCGCGACCTCGCCCACAGGACACACGGAGACACCCCATGCGCGCCACTTCCCGAACGAAAACCCCGTGGCCGAAGCGCTGGCGTGTCGGCGCTGCCACCCTCGCGGCGCTGGCGCTGTTGTCCGCCTGCGGTGGTGGTGGCGGCGGTGGCGTCGAGCCGCCGCTGACCTGCTCCCAGGCCGACCAGAAGGTCTGGCTGCGCAGCTACATGAACGACTGGTACTTCTGGTACCAGGACAGCCCGAACCCGGCCCCGGACAGTTCGCCGACGCTCGAAAGTTACTTCGAGGCTCTGAAATACACCGGCACGAACCCGACGTTTCCGTTCGCCGACCGCTGGAGCTACGCCACCTCCAAGGTGGCCTACGACCGCACGTTCGGCGAGGGCAAGACCCTGGGCTACGGCCTGATGGTGGCCGGCCTGGAGGTCACCGGCCAACCGGACCTTCCGCTCTACGCGCGCTACGTCGAACCCGATTCACCTGCCGCCCGGGCCGGGCTGAGGCGGGGCGACCGCATCCTCACGATCAACGGCCGAAGCGCCCGCGACGTGATTGCCAGCAACGACTATGGCGCCTTGTCTGCCGACGAGGAGGGGCAGACCCTCACGCTGGACATCCGCGATGGCGGAGGCGACTTCAGGGTGACGCTCACATCGGCCATCTACGCGCTCGACCCTGTCCCCGACACCGCGCTGGTCACCACGCCGTCGGGCCGCAAGATGGGCTACGTGATGGTCAAGGACATGATCGACCAGGCCCTGACGCCCTTCGACGCCGCCTTCGCCCAGTTCAAGGCGGCCGGCATCCAGGAGGTGGTGCTGGACCTGCGCTACAACGGCGGCGGCCTGGTGTCGGTGGCCGACAAGCTGGCTTCCTACCCCAACCGTGCGGCCACCTCGGGCGAGGTCTTCGCGAGCCTGCTCTACAACGACAGGAAGTCCAGCAACAACCAGGACTTCCGCTTCCAGTCCTACGCCAACGCGACCGGGCTGTCGAAGGTCTATGTGCTGACCGGCCCGCGCACCTGCTCGGCCAGCGAGCAGGTCATCAACGCGCTGCGGCCCTTCGTCAACGTGGTGACCATCGGCGACACCACCTGCGGCAAGCCGGTGGGCTTCCTGCCGCAGTTCGACGGCTGTTCCAGCGTCTACAGCGTGGTGAACTTCGAGTCGGTGAACGCCGACAACCAGGGCCGCTACTTCGATGGCTTCGATGCCACCTGCCCGGTGGCCGAGGACTTCAGCCAGCCGCTCGGCAGCCCCGACGACCCGCTGCTGATCGCGGCCAGCGACCATGCGGACGGCTTCGGCTGCCCTGCCGTCACCGCCAATGCCAAGACCAAGATCCTGGGCCTTCGCAAGCCGGCCGACCGCCCGCGCTGGACCGAGCCGGGCGAGCGCGGCGGCATGCTGATCCGCTGAGCTACATGAACAGGTGCTCGCCGGCGTTCTCGCCGCCGAGCACCACGTAGTTCACCTTGCGCAGATCGGCCAGCTGCCGGCCACCGGCGTAGGAGATCGAGCTCTGCAGGTCCTCGCGCATCTCGCGCAGGGTGTCGGCCAGCTTGCCCTTCACCGGTTCGAGGATGCGCTTGCCCTCGACGTGCTTGTACTCGCCCTTGTTGAAGTCGCTCGCCGAGCCGTAGTACTCCTTGTACAGCTTGCCGTCGACCTCCACCGTCTGGCCGGGGGATTCCTCGTGGCCGGCGAACAGCGAGCCCACCATCACCATCGCCGCGCCGAAGCGCACGCTCTTGGCGATGTCGCCGTGGTGGCGGATGCCGCCGTCGGCCACGATGGGTTTGCTGGCCACGCGGGCACACCACTTCAGCGCGCTGAGCTGCCAGCCGCCGGTGCCGAAGCCGGTCTTCAGCCGGGTGATGCAGACCTTGCCGGGGCCGATGCCCACCTTGGTGGCGTCGGCGCCCCAGTTCTCCAGGTCGATCACCCCCTCGGGCGTGCCCACGTTGCCGGCGATGACGAAAGCCTTCGGCAGCTTCTGCTTGATGTGCTCGATCATCAGCCGCACGCTTTCGGCATGGCCATGCGCGATGTCGATGGTGATGTAGTCGGCGCCCACGCCGTCGGCGGCCAGGCGGTCGATGACGGCGCGGTCGGCCGGCTTGACGCCGGAGCTGATCGAGACCATCAGGCCCAGCTCGCGCATGCGCGTGGCGTAGGCCACGTTGTCGAGGTCGAAGCGGTGCATCACGTAGAAGTAGCCGTTGGCAGCCATCCACTCCGTGATCGGCTCGTCGACCACCGTCTTCATGTTGGCCGGCACCACCGGCAGCTTGAAGCGGCGGCCGCCGAACTCCATGCCGGTGTCGCACTCGGCGCGGCTGTCCACCCGGCACTTGCGCGGCAAGAGCAGGATGTTGTCGTAGTCGAAGATTTCCATTCAGGGCTCCAGGGGGGCGGCGCGTTGAACGCAGTGCGCTGCCTTGGGCTGCGAGCGCTTGACCTGGACCCGGCGCCCGCTGAGCAGCGGGCCTGGAAGCCGGGCTCCAGCATGTGGGCCCGGTAGCGAATTCTACGCGGGCCCCGACTTCGCGAGATTAGACAGGTCGGCGATGTCCAGGCTGGACCTCCGGCCGATGTCGCCCTCATGCCGGGCGAGCCATGCCGCACCTTCGGCATGCCCCAGATCGCGCAGGTGTTCCAGGAAAGGCAGATGGGCGATCAGGCGGGTCTCGCCTGCCAGCGCGGCCAGGCCGGGCCGCCCATCCACGCGGTGAAAGCGCTGGCGTCGCAAGCGCCTCTCCAGCGGACTGGCCAGCAGGCCGGCCGGGCGGCCGCGCCAGTCCGCCAGCCACTGCCCCTCGCGCAAAAAGGGTGCGTTGAAGGCCAGCTCCACTGCCCGGTGACGGATCTGATCGGCGCTGCGCGGCGGCGCGGCGCCGGACTGGGGCGACAACTGCACGAGCACGAGGTCTTCCGACGCGGTGTCGGCGATCAGCGGCCACAGCGGCGGGTTGGCCGAGTACGCGCCGTCCCAATGGGGCTCGCCGTCAATCATCACGCTGTGGCTCAGGCTGGGCAGGCAGGCAGAGGCCAGCAATGCGTCGACATGGAGCTCGGTCTCGCGGAACACGCGCAGCCGCCCGGTGGCGGCCTGCGTGGTGGCGATGAACAGGTGCACCGGGCTGGCGTGGCGCAGTCGGGCGAAGTCGACCTGGCCCCCGACGATCCGGCGCATCGGGTCCAGCCCGAGCGGGTTGAACTGATAGGGTGACAGGAAGTGGCTCCAGCGCACGGCGGCCTGTGCGACCGGTGCCAGGCCGGGCGCCTCGGGCCGGCCCACGGTGACCCACTCGAACGGCAACTCGGTGCCGACCGCCGTCCAGAAGCGCCGCAGGGCGTCTCGAGCGCCATCGGCCCCACCTTCGGCGAGCCCGTGGGCCAGCACCACCGCGTTCATGGCTCCGGCGCTCGCGCCGCTCAGTGCGGTGATGCGCAACCCGGGCTGCGCCAACAGGGCGTCCAGCACTCCCCATGTGAACGCGCCGTGTGCGCCGCCCCCTTGCAGGGCCAGCGAGATAGTGCGAGGTTGATTCCAGGGCTGCCAGTGCATTGAATCGAGGCTCCGCTGAGTTGCTTGCAGGAAGCGTGCCCTCAGGATGTGTCGCCCGGGTGGCAGCCCATGCCACGGCCTGACGGGCTCCTAGAATGCCCCGATGACCGACTTCGACGCCGACGCACCCCCTCGCCCACCGGCCACGGGGGATGCGCTGCTGCGCCAGCTGAACCCCGAGCAACTGGCGGCCGTGACCCTGCCGGCCGAGCCGGCCCTGATCCTCGCCGGTGCAGGCTCGGGCAAGACCCGGGTGCTGACCACCCGCATCGCGTGGTTGATGCAGACCGGGCAGGTGTCGCCCGGCGGCCTGCTCGCCGTGACCTTCACCAACAAGGCCGCGAAGGAGATGCTGACCCGGCTGGGCGCGATGCTGCCGGTGAACGTGCGCGGGATGTGGATCGGCACCTTCCACGGTTTGTGCAACCGTTTCCTGCGCGCACACTGGAAGCTGGCGGCGCTGCCGCAGAGCTTTCAGATCCTCGACAGCGGCGACAGCCTCTCGGCCGTCAAGCGGGTGATCAAGGCGATGAACCTGGACGAGGAGCGTTTCGTCCCCAAGCAGGTGGCCTGGTTCATCGCCCACAGCAAGGAAGAGGCGAAGCGCCCGAAGGACGTGGAGATCCGCGACGGCCAGACGCAGAAGATGGTCGAGATCTACCAGGCCTATGAAGACCAGTGCCAGCGCGAGGGCGTGGTGGATTTCGCCGAGCTGATGCTGCGCACCTACGAGCTGATGCGCGACAACGCGGCGCTGCGCGATCACTACCAGCGGCGCTTCCGCCACATCCTGGTCGACGAGTTCCAGGACACCAACCGGCTGCAGTACGCCTGGCTGAAGATGTTCGCCGGCCAGGACAGCGCGATCTTCGCCGTGGGCGACGATGACCAGAGCATCTACGCCTTCCGCGGTGCCCAGGTCGGCAACATGGCGGATTTCGAGCGCGAGTTCCGGGTCCGCCAGGTCATCAAGCTGGAGCGCAATTACCGCAGCTTCGGCAACATCCTCGATTCGGCCAACCAGCTGATCAGCCACAACACCCGCCGCCTGGGCAAGAACCTGCGCACCGAGGCCGGCCCGGGCGAGCCGGTGCGGGTGCAGGAATCCGCCAGCGATTTCAACGAGGCGCAGTGGCTGCTGGAGGAGGCTCAGCAGCTGCACCGAGGTGGCCTGGCGCGGCGCGAGATCGCCGTCCTCTACCGCAGCAACGCGCAGTCGCGGGTGCTGGAGTCGGCGCTGTTCAATGCCGGCGTGCCCTACCGCGTTTACGGCGGGCTGCGCTTCTTCGAGCGGGCCGAGGTCAAGCATGCGCTGGCCTACCTGCGCCTGATCGAGAACGCCAACGACGACACCAGCTACCTGCGGGTGGTCAACTTCCCCACCCGCGGCATCGGCGCGCGCACGCTGGAGCAACTGCAGGACGCCGCGCGAGCCAGTGGCCGCAGCCTGTGGCAGAGCGTGGGCGCGGTGGCGGGCAAGGGCGGTGCCAACCTGGCGGCCTTCCACGCGCTGGTCGACGGCATGCGGGCCGCCACCCATGGCCTGACCCTGCGCGAGATCATCGAGCACATGCTGCAGGCCAGCGGCCTCGTCGACTTTTACCGCACCGAGAAGGAAGGCGCCGACCGCATCGAGAACCTGGAGGAGCTGGTCAACGCCGCCGAGGCCTTCGTCACCCAGGAGGGCTTCGGCAAGGACGCCATCGCGCTGCCGGTCGACGAGCAGGCGCCGGGGCAGATCGCGGAAGGGATCCCCCGGGCGCCGGCACCGGTCGACATCACGCCGGATGCCGAAACCGGCGAAATCATGAGTCCCCTGGCCGCATTTCTGACCCATGCCGCACTGGAGGCTGGCGACAATCAGGCCCAGGCAGGACAAGACGCGCTGCAGCTGATGACCGTGCACTCGGCCAAGGGGCTGGAGTTCGATGCGGTGTTCATCACCGGTCTCGAAGAGGGGCTGTTTCCGCATGAGAACGCGATGTCCGATGCCGACGGGTTGGAAGAAGAACGCCGCTTGATGTACGTTGCGATCACCCGCGCCCGCCAGCGCCTCTACCTGAGTTTCAGCCAGACGCGCATGCTGCATGGGCAGACGCGCTACAACGTCAAGAGCCGCTTCTTCGACGAACTGCCCGAGGGTGCCCTCAAGTGGCTGACGCCGCGCAACCAGGGCTTCGGCTCGGGCTATGCGCGCGACTACCAAGCCGCCTGGCAGCGCGGTAGCGGGCTGGGGTCGATGGTCGGCGCCGGCCGCCAGACTGCCTGGCAGCCGCCCGCGGCGCCACCGGTTCCCGCCCGCATGGCCGAGCAGGCCGCCCGAGACGCCGGCCATGGGCTGCGCGTGGGCATGGGCGTGTTCCACAACAAGTTCGGCGAGGGCGTGGTCGTCACGCTCGAAGGCCAGGGCGCCGATGCCCGCGCCCAGGTCCACTTCGGCCGCCACGGCAGCAAATGGCTGGCGTTGTCGGTGGCCAAGCTGACCCCCACCGAGTAGGCCGACGATGCCGGGCATCCCGTTCACGACTGGGGCACCTGCCCGGGCCGGGCGGGCGCTGGTCTGGGCCATGGTTCTGGCGTGGGGGGCCTGGGTGGCACAGGCCGCCGCCGCCGAGCCGGGGCCCATCGACCGCATGGAGGCTGCGGCGCGCTCGAATCCCGACGCCGTGGCCGATGAGCTCGATCGGCTGCTGGCCACTGATGCGATCAAGGGCCTGCCGAGGTTGGAGGCCGCGTTCCTGCTGGGATCGGTCAGGTCCAAGCTGAACCAGCCGGCGGCAGCCGAGGCGGTGGCGCAGGCGCTGCTCAAGCCCGGCGCGGCGGCGCACGCGAGCATTCCGCGCGAGCACCTGGCCGCTGTCGCGGCCTGCATCCGGGCCGTCATCATCTACGACGACAGCGGCTCCCTGGTGCGTGCCGACGCGATGATCACCGAGGTGGAGGCGACCCTGCGCAACGTCGCGTCGCTGCTCATCCGGGGGCGTTGCCTGGATGTCCAGGCAACGATCAAGCAAAACCTCGGGCAGGCCGAAGACAGCGTCCGGTTGTTCCAGGAGGTCATCCGCCTCGCCGACGAGAGCGGCCTGGCGTGGCGGCGCAGTGCGGCGCGCTCGGGCTTGGCCTACGCATTGTTCCGTGCCGGTCAGCTCGAACATGCCGGTCGACTGAACGATGACGCCAAGAAGATCGCCACCGACGCAGAAGACTGGTTCGCGCTGTCGGTGGTGGCCACCACCGAGGCCATCCTTCTGACCGATGCTGGCAAGACCGAGCAGGAGCTGGCGGCGCTCACCGGCGCCATCGAGTACGCCCGCCGTGCCGGGGCCACCCGCGACGAAGCGCTGGGCCTGTCCAACCTGGCGGACTTTTATCTGCACCAGGCCGACTATGCCCGGGCTTACCAGATCGCGCAGCGCGCAGTGCCGCTGGCCCGCTCGCTGCGCCAGGTCGGCACCGAGAACCTGGCCAAGCTCAACAGCGGCCTGGCCCTGATCTCGTTGCGCCGGTTGGACGAGGGCATGGCGCTGATCAAACCGGTGCTGGAGCACGACCGCGCGTCGAACGACCTGGCCGGGCTGAAGGAATCCACCTCGGACGTCGCCCGCTACCTCGAGAAGGCTGGCTACCAGGCCGAGGCCTTCGCCGCCTACCAGTCGCTGCGCGGCCTGATGGCCGAGTTGGCGCGGCGCGACCAGCAGGCGGCCGTGCTGGAACTGCAGGAAGGGTTCGACGCCCAGCAACGCCGGCGCGAGCTGGCCCTGCTGAACGAAGACAACGCGTTGAAGGAAGAGCAGCTTCGCCGGCGCGATCTCGAATACAAGGTCTGGGCCCTGACAGCGGTGATCGTGCTGTTCCTGCTCGCGCTGGCAGCCCGCATGTACCGCGGCCTGCGCGCCACCCAGCTGGCACTGCGCCAGCGCAACGCGCAGCTCAAGCGGCACAGTCTGCAGGATCCGCTCACCGGCCTGGCGAACCGCCGACAGTTCCACGAACTGACCGAAGCCGATGGCGCGCATGGCCCGGCACGGGGCACGCTGTACCTGCTGGACCTCGATCATTTCAAGTCCATCAACGACCGCCACGGCCATGCGGCCGGCGACGCGGTGCTGGTCGAGGTGGCCCGCCGCCTCAGCACTGTGCTTCGCGAGGAGGACCTGGTGGTGCGCTGGGGTGGCGAGGAGTTTCTGGTGCTGGTGCCGGGTATGGCCCGCGAACGCGTCGAACCGCTGGCCCAGCGCCTGCTGAACGCGGTGGCCGGCATGCCGGTGAGCCTGGGCGATCAGCGACTGGACGTGACCACGTCGATCGGCTTCGCCGAATTCCCGCTGATGCCGCAGTGCCTGGACATGCCGTGGGACATGGCGGTGGACATTGTCGACAACGCGATGTACGTCGCCAAGACCCTGGGCCGGAACCGAGCCTGCGGGATCAGCGCCGTGCCTGCCGGCACGCTGGCCGAGGTGGATCTGCTGACCCAGGATCTGGAACGTTCGTGGCGCGAGGGCCGGGTGCAGATGAAGGTGCTTCAGGGACCTGCGGTGCAGGAGGCTTTGGCATGAGCGCGCCGGGCCGCTCCCAAGCGCTCATACCGAAGCGCGCAGCGCGGAGGGTAGACCAGTGAAGCCCTGGCTGCCCGGGCGCATCGGCCTGCTTGCCGCCTGGCTGTGCCTGGCCCCGGCGGCCGCCACGGCGGCGGCACCCCCACCGGCCAACACCGGCCCGATGTGGACGCTTCGCGGCCTGGAGCGGCTGGACGGTGCCCCCGCGCTGGCGGAGCTCAACCAGCAGGCCGACCGCTGGGTCACCGAGGGCTTCGACCAGCCCGACGACGTGCTCAAGCGCCTGGACGACCTCCAGCGCGGCCTGGCCGCTGCACCGCCGTTGGCCTGGGAACGGGTTGTCGAACGCACGCGGGGCGTGGTGGCCGCGCGCGCCGGCCGCGAGGCGTTGGCCCAGCAATCGGCTGGCCGGCTGCAGCAGATGGGTGAGCGCGACCCGGTGGCCGTGGCCGACGCGGCGATGGTCCGCGCGCTGCTGGATGACCAGTTGTGGCGCAACGATTCAGCCACCGGCCATGCGCTGGAGGCGGATTCGGCCTATTCCAAGGCGTGCGCCGGCGACGCCTCGCGCACGGCCACCTGCGATCACCGCGGCTGGTGGCAGGTGATCCGCATGCTGGCCCTGCGGGCCGACCGGCAGGGCAACCGGCTGGAGGCGGCTCGCCTGCAGCACCGGGCCAACGAGATGGCGGCCCAGGCGGACGACCACGTGCTGCTGAGCTGGGGCCTGTCCAGCCAGGCGGTGCTGAGCCAACTGCTGGATGACAACGAAAAGGCGCGCCGCGACATGGCCCAGGCCGAACGCCATGCGCGCCTGGATTCCACCGGCCGCGCGATGATCCGCGTGCTGATGAACAGCGCCGTCCTGGCGACCGTGCGCAATGACCGGGCGGGCTCCCGCCCGGCGCTGGAAGAAGCGGTGCGCCTGGCGCGGGCGGCGGGCTCGCCACGCACCGAAGCACTGGTGCTGGGTTCGCTGAGCGATGAGTGGCTGGCCGCCGGCAAGCCGCGCGAGGCCCTGGCCGCGGTCGAGCGTGCACTGCCGGTGCTGCGCCGCTTCAACGACCAGCGCACCTTGCCGGTCATGCTGCACAACGGCGGCATCGCCCGCATCCGCCTCGGCCAGATCGCCCAGGGCAAGGCCGAGCTGGAAGCGGCGTTGGCCCTGTGGGAGCAAGCCCAGGCGCGCGCGCGCATCGAAGTGGCACTCAACGAGTCCGCCGATGCCCTGGCCCTGGCAGGCGACCCGAAGTCGGCGCTGGAGCATTTTCACCGTGCCCGGTCGTTGCGTGAAGAGATCGACAGAGACAACCGCGAGGCGGTGCTGGCCCAGCTCAAACAGCGCTTCCGCAGTGAGGCCGGTCAGCGCGACCTGGAACTGGCCGAGCGCGAGAACAGCCTGAAGAAGGCGCGGCTGGACAACCAGACCCTGATGCAGCGGGTGTGGATGCTGGCCTCGGTGGTGCTGGCCCTGGCGGCCGGCGTGCTGGTGGTTCAGGTCCGGCGCACCCGCCTGGCCAACCTGCAGTTGCGCCGCAGCGAGGCCCTGTTGAAGGTGCAGAGCGAACGCGACCCGCTCACCGGCCTGGCCAACCGACGCCATTTCCGCGAGGCGCTGGCGGCACAGCAGGCCGAGGGCGATGGGTTCAAGGGGGGCTTGCTGCTGCTCGACGTGGATCATTTCAAGCGCGTCAACGACGAGCACGGGCATGCCGCCGGCGACGCGGTGCTGGTCGAGGTGGCCAAGCGTCTGCAGGCCTGCGTGCGGGTGGGGGACGTGGCCTGCCGCTGGGGTGGCGAGGAGTTCCTGGTGCACACGCCCGCGCCCAGCAGCGAAGGTGTCGAGGCGCTGGCCTTGCGGGTCCTGGGCGAGATCGGCAACAAGCCCTTCACGCTGGCCGACGGGCGCGAGGTGCCGGTGACGATGTCGGTGGCCTACGCCAGCTTCCCGCTGCCGCCGCACGGCGTGACCTTGCCCTGGGAGCAGGCGGTCAACCTGGTCGACATGGGCCTCTACAGCGCCAAGGCCATGGGCCGGGACCGGGCCGTGGGCCTGTGCGGCGCCGAGGCCCACAACGCCGACAGCCTGGCACGCGCGGCGGCGGATTTCGAGCGCGCACGCACGAGCGGGGTGCTGACCGTCAAGGTGACGCCCCGCGTCGGCTGATCCCGCTCAGTTGGGGTCGCCAAAGCTGTCGCGAAAGCCGAAGAACAGGGACACATAAAACGCCGCGCTGAGGATCAGGGCGATCGGCATGATGACCAGGCCCGCCAGCTGCACGCCGAGCAGGCCCATGACGATGCCGGCCAGCGTGCCTGCCGCGAGCATGGCGCCCAGCCAGCCGAGCGCAAACAGCGTGAAGGCACCGCGCGCGCGCCAGACGGCCAGCGCGCTGGAGAACATGGCCTGGGCCGGGCCCTGGCCGCCCCAGAACACCAGCGCGGGCGCATGCCAGAACGGGATGCTCAGCAACGCCGTGAACGCCGCACGCCAGACGAAGCCGGCCATCGCACCGGGAGCGGCACCGAGCCGGGCCAGTTCCTCCTCGGTGGCGCCGCCCTGCGAGGCGGCGGCCATCAAGGCGTCGAAGGCGCCACCATCGATCAGGCTCGTCAGCTCGAACAAGCCGACGGTCAACAGGCCGTAGGTCAACAGCAGGATCAGCAGGGCCCGGCGCCGGTCCGGCTCCTTCTGGCGCCAGGGTGCCAGGTAGATCGCGGCACTCAGCATGCGGCCCCGCAGCGAGGCTTCGGTGCCCATCTGGAAGGCCAGGGTCAGCAGCGGAACACCCATCAGCAGCACCAGGCCACCGAGGTAGGCAAAAGGTGGAACGGCGGCCGCCAGCAGCGACGACAGCGCCAGCACCGCGACGTAGATCAGCAGGAAGGTGACGAACAGGCCGGTGTAGGACATCGGCGCGCGGAAGTACTCGGCCACGCCCTGCTTGACCCAGCGCAGGCCGGCGGAGGCGGGAACATCTTGAAGTTTCAATCCCATGGGGTGGTATTGGTCAGCCGGCGGGATGCCAGGGGTTGGCCACGCAATCGCGCAGCACGCGCTCGAAGTGGCGCGGGTCTTTGGGAGTCAGCAGGGCGGCGTCGCGCGGCAGGTGCCAATCGGCCAGGCGCGACAGCCAGAAGCGAAGCGCGGCCGCGCGGCGCAGGGCGGGCAGCAGGCGCCACTCGATGCCCTCGGGTTCACGCTCCGAGCGGTAGCCAGTGATCAGGGCCTGGGCGCGCGTTTCATCCAGGTGGCCGGAGTCGTCGTCGATGCACCAGTCGTTCAGCGTCACCGCCAGGTCGTAGGCCAAGGTGTCGGTGCCGGCAAAGTAGAAATCGAGCACGGCGGACAGCCGCTCGCGGCCCGGCAGGCCCTCGAACAAGGCGTTGTCGCGGAACAGGTCGGCATGCACGGCGCCACGTGGCAGCTGGGCATGGGTGGGCGAGGCGGCCAGGTGCTGCTGGTAGGCCAGTTCCGCATCCAGCAGCGCCGCCTGCTCCGGCGACAGGTGGGGTCGGACCAGCGGCGCGGTGGCCAGCCACCAGCCGGGGCCGCGCAGGTTGGGCTGCGCCAGCGGGAAGTCGGCCACGGCAAGGTGCATGCGGGCCAGCATCGCGCCGATCTGGTCGGCGTGGTGGACATCGGGTGCCTCCACCGGCGTGCCCGGCAACCGGTTCACCACGGCCGCGGGCTTGCCGGCCACTGGGTGGCACAGGGCGCCCCCTGAGTTCGCCCGCGGCTCGGGCACCGGCAGGCCGTGGCGGGCCAGGTGGCGCATCAGGGCCAGGTAGTAAGGGAGCTGTTCAGCGCCGAGACGCTCGAACAGGGTCAGCACCCAGGCGCCTTCATCGGTGTCGAGGAAGTAGTTGGTGTTCTCGATGCCGCTGCCGATGGGCTGCAGCGTGCGCACCTCGCCCAGGCCCAGCACGCCGGCAAGCGCCCGGGCCTGGTCCAGGCTCACTTCGGTGTAGACCGCCATGGGTGTCACTGCGCGCCGGGGCAGCGCGCCATCAGAAAGTGAAGGACCACCAGACCCTTTGGCCCGCCTTGGGGTCGTCGGCGGGCGCGCGGCCCGGCTCCGGCGGGGTGATCTCGTAGCTGTCCATGCCCTTGATCTTGGGCGTGACGGTCAGGCGCCTGGTCTGGCCGCGCACGCGCAGTTCCTCGATGCGCACCTGGTCGTCTTCCGTGACGGAGCGCAAGACCTGCGGTTCGGCGCTGCGGCCGGCCGCTACTTCAGCCTGCGCGGAAACTGCCGCGCAGATCGCCGCGAGCGTGCACAGGCCAACCACTGGGTTTCTCATCGGGCCGATTTTACGCGGTGGAAGCGGCCCGCACCTCGCGCACAATGCCGCGCATGAACGAGCACAAGACCCTGTTGCTGGTCGACGGCAGCAGCTACCTGTACCGGGCCTACCATGCGATGCCCGACCTGCGCGGCCCCGAGGGCGTGCCCACCGGTGCGATCCACGGCATGGTGGCAATGATGAAGTGGCTGCGCAACGAGGTCGGAGCCGGCCATGCGGCCTGCGTCTTCGACGCCTCGGGGCCCACCTTCCGCGATGCCTGGTACCCGGAATACAAGGCCCAGCGCGCGCCGATGCCGGATGACCTGCGGCGCCAGATCGAACCGATCCACGAGGTGGTGCGCCTGCTTGGCTGGCCGGTGCTGAGCGTGCCCGGCATCGAGGCCGACGACGCGATCGGCACCCTGGCCCGCCTCGGTGCCCAGACGGGGCACCGGGTGGTCATCTCGACCGGCGACAAGGACCTGGCGCAGCTGGTCAACGAGCAGGTCAGCCTGATCAACACCATGAGCAAGCCGCCCGAGCGGCTGGACGTCGCGGGCGTGAAAGCCAAGTTTGGCGTGCCGCCGGACCGGATCGTCGACTACCTGACCCTGGTCGGCGACACGGTGGACAACGTGCCGGGTGTCGACAAGGTCGGCCCGAAGACGGCAGCCAAGTGGATCGCCGAATACGGCTCGCTGGATGGCGTGGTGGCGGCCGCCGACCAGATCAAGGGCGTGGCGGGCGAGAACCTGCGCAAGGCACTGGACTGGCTGCCGCAGGGCCGCCGCCTGATCACCGTGGTGACCGACTGCGACCTGGCCGAGCATGTGCCGGGCTGGCCCGATCTGGCGTCCCTGGCCCTGAAGGAGGTCGACGCCAGTGGCCTGCTGGCGTTCTACGAACGCTATGGCTTCAAGACCTGGCGCAAGGAGCTGGAGTCTGGCCTGGGCGGCACGGCGAAGGCCGCACCGGTGTCGGTCGAGGCGCCCGCTGCCGAGGTGCCCAAGCCGGCCGTGGCGCTGGCGCGCGAGTACGAGTGCGTGACGAGCTGGGATCGGCTCGATGCCTGGCTGGCCGCGCTGCGTGCCGCACCGTTGGCCGCGCTGGATACCGAGACCGACTCGCTGGACCCGATGCGGGCCCGCATCGTCGGTCTGAGCTTTGCCACCGAGCCGGGGCGGGCCGCCTACGTGCCGTTGGCACACGACTACCCGGGTGCACCGGACCAGCTGCCGCTCGCCGAGGTGCTGGCCCGCTGCCAGCCGTGGCTGGAGGATGCCGGCGCCGCCAAGGTGGGGCAGAACGTCAAGTACGACATGCACGTGCTGGCCAACCACGGCATCACGGTGCGCGGCTACCTCCACGACACCCTGCTGCAGAGCTATGTGCTGGAGGCCCACCGGCCGCACAGCCTGGAGAGCCTGGCCGACCGCCACCTGGGCCGCAGCGGCCTCAGCTACGAGCAGCTGTGCGGCAAGGGGGCGAACCAGATCTCCTTCTCGCAGGTGGACGTGTCCCAGGCCACCACCTACAGCGGCGAAGACAGCGAGATGTGCCTGCAGGTGCACCAGACCCTGTGGCCGCAGCTGCAGGCCGAGGCGGGCCTGCGCAAGGTCTACGAGGACATCGAGATGCCGGTGTCGGCCTTGCTGGCGCGAATCGAGCGCCATGGCGTGCTGATCGACGCCCAGGTGCTGGCGGCACAAAGCCGCGAACTGGCCGAGCGCATGGTGGCGCTGGAGTCCGAGGCCTACGAGCTGGCCGGCCAGCCCTTCAACCTGGGCTCTCCGAAGCAGATCGGCGAGATCCTGTTCGGGCGACTGGGCCTGCCCGTGAAGAAGAAGACCGCGAGCGGCGCCCCGAGCACCGACGAAGAGGTGCTGCAGGAACTCGCGGCCGACTACCCGCTGCCGGCCAAGCTGCTGGAGCACCGCAGCCTGGCCAAGCTGAAGGGCACCTACACCGACAAGCTGCCATTGATGGTCAACCCCGTCACCGGCCGAGTGCACACCAACTACGCGCAGGCGGTGGCGGTCACCGGGCGGCTGTCCAGCAACGACCCGAACCTGCAAAACATCCCCATCCGTACGCCAGAGGGCCGGCGTGTGCGCGAGGCCTTCATCGCACCGCCGGGCCACCAGATCGTCAGCGCCGACTACTCGCAGATCGAGTTGCGCATCATGGCCCACATCAGCGGCGACCCGGGCCTGACCAAGGCCTTTGCCGA
>JADMKA010000220.1 GCA_018780145.1 Vitreoscilla sp.
GGCGCAGCGCGCGCAGGGCGCGTTCGATCTCGTGCATGTTCATGCCTTGAACTCCCTGTCGGTCGGCTGGGTCGGGGTGCTGGCGATGGTGCCGGCGATGGCGCTGGCGATGGTGCCGGCGATGGCGCTGGTGTCGGGCTGCGCGGCGCCACGCGCGAACAGTTCGGCGTAGACGTCGCCGCTGCGGATCAGCGGGTGTTCCTGGGTCAACGCGAGCTCGCCCTGCGCCGGGACGGCATCGGCGTGATCGATGGCCGCCAGCGCCTCGGCCACCAACTTCTCGGTGGCGGCCTTGACGTGCCGGTAGCTGTAGATGCCGTCGGCGAGGGCACGCGTGCAGGCGCTGTTGACCAGGCGGCGGGGGTATCGCTCGGCCAGACTGACGATGCCCCACAGCTTGCGTTGGCCGACACGGCCTTCGATGGCGAACAGCAGCTCGCACAGCCGCTCGGCGTCCACTCCGATGGCCTTGGCCTGGCCCAGGATGTGGCGCGTCTCGCGCGAGGGGTTGAACACGCGCTCATCGGCAGGCAGCACCACGGTGCCCGGGCGTTCGGCGCGGGGGTGGGTGCGCAGCAGGGCTTGCGTCTGCAGGTCGCGGATCTCGATGCGGCGCTCGAACACGCGCACCAGCACCCGGCTGCCGATGGGCGCCGGGCGCGCCGCGTAGCTGCTGTGGTCGACACGCACGCAGCTGTCATCGCAGACGGTGCGCTGGGCCTCGGTGAAATACTGCATCCCCATCAACGGCAAGGGCTGTAGGTGCGGCTTCTCTTCTTCGAACATGGCGCGCACCTGGCGGCGTTCGCTGCCGTGGATGCGCGAGGCAGCCCACTTGGCCTCCCAGTGTTCAAGGAAGGTGTTCTGCTCGTCGATCGTCTCGAAGCGCCGGCCCTTCAGTGCCGTGGCCTGGGTATGGCCGATGGCGTGTTCGACGGTTCCCTTGCGGTTGGGGTCGCGCACGCGGGCTGGGTCGGCCACCACGCCGTAGTGCGCCAGGGCTGCGGCATAGACCGGATTGAGTTCGGGCTCGTACAGGTCGGGCTTGAGCACGCCTTCCTTGAGGTTGTCGAGCACGACGTAGCGGCAGCTGCCGCCGAAGTGGCGCCAGGCCTGCTCGTGCAGCCGGGCCCAGGTCTGCTGGCTGGAACGCCAGACCACGCACCGGAAGCTGCGCCTTGAGTAGCGCAGCGTGGCCACGAACAGCCGCGGCTTGCGATACCGGGCGGTGCCCGGCACGCGCGTGAGCGCGCCCTCGCCATAGTCGACCTGCATCTCCTCGCCGGGCAGGAAGGCCAGGCAGTCGAACTGCTCGGGCTCGCGGTGGCGCAGCTTGCGCGCGAAGCGCTTGACGGAGTTGTAGGCGCCGATGAAACCGTGGTGGTCCACCAGGTCCTGGTAGATCGCCATGGCGTTGCGGCGCAGGCGAAGTTGGGCTTCGATGAAGGCGCGGTGGGGCTCGCACGCTGAGGCCGTCGCCGTCGTCGCCGTCGTCGCAACCGGCGCCGATGCCGGTGGCCGGGGTGGGGGAATTTGCTGTGCCGATCCGGCGCTCACCCCCGGTGAGTCGGTGGCACCCCGGGGGAATTCGCCGGTGCAGCAGCGGCGAACCGCTTCTGGTACCCGCGGATCGTCTTGCGATCGATCCCAGTGACGCGTTCGATCTGCCGCTGGCTGGTGCCGGCCTCCAGCAGGGTCCAGACGGTTGTCTGCAAATGTGGCTTCAAGACGTTCACTCCTGGTATCCCCTCGGCGTTGAGGGGGTGGAAAGTAACGTCCTGCTCGGCCCTGACCAGCCGGCCTTGCCGGCCTGATCAGCGCCTCATCGAAGCACGGTCAGGGTGGGGAAATTTGAGGTGGCCAGGGGTGGGGGAGTTTGGGTGGCCACCAGGGGCTCACGGTAGCCGTCTTGTTTCCGCCATTCAGACGCGCCATCGCGGCATCAACGTAGTGTGTCAGGCCAGGCCGACGGAATGGTCAGCGCCGTCGCGGTCGTCCGCAAGTTTGAACACGGAAATGGACTGGCTCAGGGCAACAGCCTGCGATCTGAGGCTCTCGGATGCCGCGGCGGCCTCTTCAACCAAAGCAGCGTTTTGCTGGGTCACGCTATCCATTTGCTCGACGGCTGCGCTTATCTGCGTGATCCCCGTGCTTTGTTCGCGGCTTGCAACAGCGATCTCGGCGACCACGTCGGCGACCTTCCTCACGGAGGCTTCAACTTCGGCCATGACCGCTCCGGACCGGGCGGCAAGGTCCGTTCCCACACTGACCTTCTCCGTCGACTCGGAGATCAGTTCCTTGATCTCGAGTGCTGCGGTAGCGGAACGCTGTGCCAGGCCGCGAACCTCCGCCGCGACGACTGCAAAGCCTCGTCCCTGCTCCCCGGCGCGCGCGGCTTCGACAGCTGCATTCAGTGCAAGGATGTTGGTCTGGAACGCGATGCCGTCTATCACGCCGATGATGTTGGCGATCCGGTCAGAAGAGGTCTTGATGGCCCCCATCGTTTGCACCACCTGGGACACGATCTCGCGCGCATGCACAGCGGTGCCCGCTGCCGAGGTGGCCAGTTCGTTCGCTTGCTGGGCACCGTCGGCATTTTGTTGTACTGCATTGGTGAGCTGTGCGGTCGCAGCGGCCGTCTGCTGCAGCGAAGCGGCTTGCGACTCCGTGCGCGATGAAAGATCCGTATTGCCCGCGGCGACCTCGGCGGTGGCCGTCAAGATCTGCTCTGCACCGGCTTGAACCTGGCGCACCAGGTCTACAAGGCCTTGATTCATGTCCCGAAGAGCCAGTGACAGGTCACCGAACTCGTCGCGCGAGCGGATTGGGACGAGTCTGTCCAGACGCCCCTTCGCAATGGTCTGTGCAACATCGAGAACGTCGTTGATCGGCGTGAGCGTACTGCGGCGAAGCAAGACCAGCGTTCCGGCAAGGGCCAGCATTCCAAGACCAGCGGCAAGCGACACCGCCACTTTCGCGAAAGAGACGGCCTGCGGGACCAAATCGGCGAACGCAGTCGAGTTCTTCAGTACGGCCGCCATCTCGGGGCGGAGGGTCGCTACTAGTTCGGGGCTGACGGTGGCCCCTCCTGCCGTATCGATCGCCTTGCGCATACGCTCCAGGTCCACGATGTCCTTGCGCGGAAGCTCGAAGATGGCATCGAAGCCCACCAAACGAAAGATCACCTCTTCCACGTAAACCAGTTCCGTGTCGGCGCGCCGTGCCAAGGCTTGGCCGGCGGCGATGCGCTCGAGCAGTTCGTTGCGCAAGCGTCCGCTATCGGTCTCCCCAGTGCTTTCGGCGCGCATGAGCGTCTTCTCCATCTCGACCACATGCTCGAGGTGCATTCGCTCGAGGTAATGGAAGAGCGCTGCCTTTCCCAGGATTCGATTTCCCCACAAGACAATCGCCGATACCGTGATCAATACCACGATGGTTGCATTGAATCTTTGTCGAAGCGTTAAGTTGATCATGGCAATCCGTATGGCTCGTTGCTGCTCTATCGCGTCATCGGCGAGTTGGAGGTGCAACTTAAAGGGCTCTTCGGGACTTTCAGTGGGATCCAACACTGCCCGGCTCCATCTACAGCTTCAGCGTCATGCGGCGCACCGAGGCGCCCCACATCATCGCCTACGTGACACTTGGTGAGGGCCCGACGACGATGAGCGTCATCGTCGACGCCGATGCCGACGCGGTGCGCATCGGGCAGCCGGTGAAGCTGAAGTTCAGCCCGAGCGAGGGTGGGCCACCTTTGCCGGTGTTCACACCGGCCTGAGCTGGCGCAGCCGCGATCAGGCCGGATCAGGCCGCGGCGCGCTGCCGCAGTGCCCCGTGCATGAATTGCGCGACGCGTTCGATGGCCTGCTGGCCTTCGTCGAGCATGCGTGCGTACCAGTGCCAGACGTGAACCATGCGCGGCCAGACTTCGAGCGTGGTGTGCACGCCGGCTTCGCTGGCGGCGATGGCCAGTTGCCGCGCGTCGTCGACCAGGGCCTCGCCGCCGGCCACCTGCACGAGCAGCGGAGGCAGGCCGCGCAGATCGGCGAACAGCGGCGACACCCGCGGGTCGCGCAGGCTACGCCGGCCCATGGTCGCATGGGCCATGGCACGCAGCACGGCGTGGTCGATCAGCGGGTCGTGGCTGGGCCGTTGCGGATCGCACGCGGGCAGGCTGCAGCTGAGGTCGGTCCAGGGCGAGATGCACACGCCGGCGGCCGGCAGCGGAAGGCCGGCGTCGCGCAGCGCAA
Source organism: Vitreoscilla sp. (assembly GCA_018780145.1). Taxonomy (GTDB): domain Bacteria; phylum Pseudomonadota; class Gammaproteobacteria; order Burkholderiales; family Burkholderiaceae_C; genus Ideonella. The sequence goes on from JADMKA010000220.1 coordinate 4,248, forward strand.
CCAGGGTCGTCAGCACCAGCCCGCCGCCGGCCGAGTCGCCGGCCAGGACGATGCGGCCGGGCTTGGCCCGCTGCGACTCGATCAGCCAGCGGTAGGCGGCGACGGCGTCGTCCAGAGCGGCAGGGAAAGGGTGCTCGGGTGCCAGTCGGTAGTCGAGTGTGAACGTACGGGCGCCGGCGGCCAGGGCGATGTCGGCCGCAAGGTGGCGGTGCGAGCGCGGCGAGCCGATGACGTAGCCGCCGCCATGCAGATACAGCACGACGGCATCGTCGGCGCCAGCAGGCAGCAGCCATTCACCGCGCACAGGGGCGGTGTCGAGCACTTGCAGCGTGACCTCGCCCGTCAAAGGGAAGACGACCTGGGCGCGCTCATACTGAGCGCGCAACTGGGCAAGGGTGAGCGAGGTCTGCGGTGGCAGCCGCCGCAGCCGCTCGAGCAGCTTTTCGATCGTGTGTTGGGACACGGCACGACCGCCGGTAGGATCAGGCCAGCCAGCGCTTGCGGCGCCGGTAGTGCTTGATCTCCTTGAAATCGCGCCCCTCGGCGCCGCCGAGGTAGGCCTCGCGGATGTCCGGGTTGTTCTTCATGACCTCGGCCTTCTCGTGCATGACGACGCGGCCGTTCTCGATCAGGTAGCCGTGCGACACGACGTCCAGCGCGGCGATGGCGTTCTGCTCGACCAGCAGAATCGACATGCCTTCATCGCGGTTGATGCGCCGGATGATCTCGAAGATCTCAGCGACGATCACCGGCGCGAGGCCGAGGCTGGGCTCGTCGAGCATGAGCAGCTTGGGCTGCGTCATCAGCGCACGCGCAATGGCCAACATTTGCTGCTCGCCGCCGGACAGGTAGCCCGACTTGGCGGTGCGGCGCTGGTGCAGGCGGGGGAAGTAGGAGTACACCCGGTCGCGGTTGCGTTCCATGTCGGCCTTGCCGCCATGCACGGCCGATGCCGCGATGAGGTTCTCGTCGGCCGTCAGGTGCTCGAAGACACGACGGCCTTCGAGCACCTGGGCGATGCCCATCTTGACCCGGTCCTGCGGTGCCAGCTTGGAGATGTCCTGGCCCATGAAATTCACGTCGCCCCGCGTGATCTGGCCACGCTCCGACTTGAGGAGCCCGCTCACCGCCTTCAGCGTGGTGCTCTTGCCGGCGCCGTTGGCGCCCAGTAGGGCGACCATGCCGCCCTGCGGCACCTCGATGGAAACGCCCTTGATGGCCAGGAAGACGTGGTCGTAGATGACCTCGATGTTATTGAGGGTGAGGGCGTTCACGGTCAATTTCTTCCAGATTTGGCGAACTCGGCGGAGTGTTGCTTCACCGTGCTCCAGACCAGGTCCGTGTAGTCGGCGAACCAGTCGGTCTGGGGAACCCACTTGCTGCCGTCCCACATGTCGATGCGGGTCTTGCCGCCGCCGCCGTGGTCCTTGGCGGTGAGCGTCAATGGTGCCATCAGGCCGTTGGCGTCATAACTGCTCACGCTCTCCATGCCCTTGCGAATCTTCTCGGCAGTGAGCGGCGCGGGCTGATCCTTGATGGCCAGTCGCACCCCTTCGAACAGCGTCGAGTACATCGCCAGTCCGAGGTAGTAGTACGAGTCCGAGAGAAACTTGCGGTCGCCGCTGCCCTTGCCCTTGTCGTACAGTTCGCGCGTGATGTCGCGCAACAAGGGGTGGTCTGTCCCGCCGCCGATGACCACCGAAGAGCGCTTCAGACCCTTGGCCGCCTCGGGCCCGATGTTGTTGATGTCAAGCTCGTTGATCCAGTTCACGGTGATGAACTTCTCCAGCGGTATGCCGTTGCGCTTGAGTTCCTTGACGGCGACGACGTTCATCGGCCCGATGCCCCAGTGAACGATCCAGTCCGGCTGGTAGCGGCGCAACTGGCTGATTGCCGAGCTCATGTCATTGCCGGGCAGTGGGTAGGGAAACATTGCCAGCGCGAAGCCTTCGCGCTTTTGCAGTTCTTGCAGGACGGCAATCGGCTCTTGTCCGAAGGGGTAATCGACGTAGAGAAAGGCAATCTTTGTTTTCTTGAAGTCGGCACCAGCCTGGCGCTTGATGTAGCTCACCATGTTTGCCGCCTGGCCCCAATAAGTCGGGCCCAACGGGAACACCGGCTTGAAGACCTCGCCATCGACGGCATCGGCGCGGCCATGGAAAGCCTGGATCATGAGATTGCCATCCTGCATGACGCGGGGCAGAACGGCACGCGCAACCGGGGTGGACATGAAGTCGAAGACCATCACGCCGTCACGTTTCAGGCGCTCATAGCATTCGATGCCGCGCTGCGGTTCGTTGCCATGGTCCTGAACCGTCATTTCGATCTTGTTGCCGCCCAGACCGCCCCTGCTATTGATCAAGGCGGCGTAGTCGCGTGCCGCCTGCGACACCTGAGGCGTGATGAAGTGGTAGGCCTTGGTCAGGTCGTAGCAGAGGCCGAAGCGAATCGGCTCCGAAGCCATCGCCGCTTGACACGCTGCCGACATGGCCAGGGCGGACAGGGCTGCGCGAAAGATGTGAGGCATGAATTTACTCCTTGGGCGTCAAGCCGCGAACTTACTTTGCTGCCTTGGCGTAGTCGGCCGAATTGGCCTTGACGAGCGTGTTGACCAGGCCCGTGTAGTCGGCGAACCAGTCAGTCTGCGCCACCCACTTGCTGCCGTCCCACATGTCGATGCGGGTCTTGCCGCCACCGCCGTGGTCCTTGGGCGTGACGGTGATCGGGGCCATGAAGCCCTTTGCATCGAAGTTCTTGATGCCGTACATGCCCTGCCGGATCTTCTCCGGCGTCAGCGGCCAGCCCTGCGTCTTGATGGCGATGCGCACACCTTCGAAGACTGACGAGTACACGGCCAGACCCGTGTTGTAGTAGGTATCGGCGACGAGTTTGCGGTCGCCATTGCCCTTGCCCTTGTCGTAGAGCTCGCGCAGGATGTCCTTCACCAGCGGGTGCTCTGCGCCGCCGGACACTACCGCTGATCGCTTCAGCCCCTTGGCCGCCGCGGCGCCGAAGTTGTTGATGTCGACCTCGTTGATCCAGTTGCCTGTGACCATCTTCTCGATCGGGATGCCGTTGCGCTGCATTTCGCGGAAGCTGATCGGGTTCAGCGGCGAGAACGACCACAACACCACCCAGTCGGGCTGGAAGCGGCGGATCTGCGCGAATGCCCCGCTCTGGTCGTTGCCCGGCACCGGGATCGGGAAGGTCTGGAAGTCGAAACGTTCAATGCGCTTGAGCGCCTCGAACACCGGGATCGGTTCGCGCCCGAACGGGGTGTCCAGGTACAGGAAGGCAACCTTCTTGCCCTGCAGGTTGCCGGCGGCCTGTTTCTTGAAGTAGCTGACGATGTTGGCCGCCTGGCCCCAGTACGTCGGCGCCATCACGAACACGTTCTTGAAGACATCGCCATCGATCGCGTCGCCGCGGCCAACCAGTGGCTGCACGAGGATGTTGCCGTCTTGCATGATGCGCGGCAGCACGGCGCGGGAGACCGGCGACGAGAAGGTATCGAAGATCATCGTACCTTCACGCTTCAGGCGCTCGTAGCAGTCGATTCCGCGTTGCGGTTCGTTGCCATGGTCCTGAACCGTGACTTCGATCGGGTGTCCTTCGAGGCCACCGCGCGTGTTGAGCAGGTCGGCGTAGTCCTTGACCGCCTGTGCCACCTGTGGGACGGCGGCGACGTAGATCTTCGAGATGTCGTAGCACAGGCCGAACTTCACTGGTTCAGCCGCATGACCGCCCAGGGACAGCAGCGTGAGACCTGCGGTCGCAAGCGCACGGATCAGGGTGGAATGCATGTCGGACTCCTTTGTTAGGGGGCCTGCCGCACGCCGGCCCCGGCGCACGGCAGGCGAGCATCTCTACTGGCCGCTGGACTTTGCGAACTCGGCCGAATGCTGCTTGACGGTGCTCCAGACCAGGTCGGTGTAGTCGGCGGACCAGTCGCCCTGCACCACCCACTTCGCGCCGTCCCACATCTCGATGCGGGTCTTCCCGCCGCCGCCGTGGTCTTTGCTGGTTACGGTGAGGGGCGGCAGCAGGCCGTTGGCACTGAAGTCCTTCAGACTCTCAAGACCCTTGCGCATCTTCTCCGCGGTCAGCGGACCCTTCTCCTTCTTCAACGCGATGCGGGCGGCCTCGAAGATCGGCGCGTAGATGGCGAGGCCGGTCGTGTAGTAGATGTCCGAGACGAACTTGCGGTCTCCGTTGCCCTTGCCCTTGTCGTAGAGCTCGCTCAGGATCTCCTTGACCAGCGGATGCTCGGTGCCGCTGACCACGGTGGTCGAGCGGCGGATGCCCTTGGCCGCTTCGAGGCCGATGTTATTCAGGTCGACCTCGTTGAACCAGTTCACGCTCACGAGGCGATCCAGCGGCACACCGTTGCGCTTGGCCTCCTTGGCCGCCACCACGTGCATGGCCGAGAACGCCCAGTGGACGATCAGGTCCGGCTGGAAGCGGCGGATCTGCGACCAAGCCGACGACTGGTCGCTGCCGGGCAGGGGGTACGGGAAAAGTTCGAGTTCAAAGCCCTCGCGCTTCTGCAGTTCCTTCAGCACCGGGATCGGCTCCTGGCCGAACGGGTAGTCGATGTAGAGGAACGCGATCTTCTTGCCCTTCAGGCTGCCGCCCGACTGCTTTTTGAAGTGGGACACGACGTTCACTGCCTGACCCCAGTAGGTGGGGCCGAGCGGGAAGACCCACTTGAAGACGTCGCCGTCGACCGCGTCGCCGCGGCCCACGAGGGCCTGGATCATCACCTTGCCGTCTTTCATCGCCCGTGGCAGCACGGCGCGCGAGACCGGCGTCGACAGCAGATCGACAGTGACGGCCTGGTCCTTCACGCGCTCGTAGCACTCGATGCCGCGCTGGGGTTCGTTGCCGTGGTCCTGGAGAATGATCTCGACCGGATTGCCTTCGAGGCCGCCCTTGAGGTTGACGAGCGCTGCGTAGTCCTTTGCCGCCTGCGCGACCTGCGGGCTGATGAAGGTGTAGGCCTTGGTCAGGTCGTAGCACAGGGCGAAGCGAATCGGGTCAGCCGCCAGCGCGGTCTGCGACGCCAGCAGCAGCATTGCTGCGCCCAGCATCATCTTGAGTTTTCGATACATGGTTGCACTCCTTCGAAGGATCGTAGATTCGGAAACGGCGGGCACTGCGGCCCGTTTCAATTGCCGGCATTGCCGAAGCGTTGGAAGATGGATTGTTTGCACGGGCATTTCGCAGTCTTGGCTAGGGACTCAATGCGTGGGACATGCTTGCCGAGATTGGACTCCCGGCTGCCGTGGCGGCCGGGAGTCGACCGCGTCACTTCCCCGCATTTGCAAATTCGCCGGAGTGCTTCTTGGCGGTGGCCCAAACCAGATCGTCGTAGTCGGCGATCCATTCGGACTGCGGCACCCACTTCGCGCCGTCCCACATCTCGATGCGGGTTTTGCCGCCGCCGCCATGGTCCTTCGCCGTCACCGTCAACGGCGGAATCAATCCATTGGCGTCGTAGTTCCTGAGACTCCTCAAGCCCTTGCGCATCTTCTCGGGGGTCAATGGCGCCTTATCGCTCCTGATCGCCAGGCGGGCGGCTTCGAACACCGGGGCGTACATCGACAACCCGGTGTTGTAGTAGATGTCGGAGAGGAACTTGCGGTCGCCGTTGCCCTTGCCTTTGTCGTACAAGTTGCTGATGATGTCCTTGATCAACGGGTGGTCGGCGCCGCTCTTCACGACCGCTGATCGACGGATTCCCTTGGCTGCATCAAGCCCGATGTTGTTGATATCGACCTCGTTGAGCCAGTTGAACGAAATGATCCTGTCGACAGGGATGCCGTTGCGCTTGGCTTCCTTGGCGGCCACCACGTGCATGCCGCCGAAGGCCCAGTGCATGATCATGTCGGGCTGGAAGCGGCGCATCTGTGACCATGCCCCCGATTGGTCGTTGCCTGGCAGCGGGTACGGGAACAACTGAAGCTCGAAGCCCTCCTGCTTCTGCAACTCCTGCATCACCGGGACCGGTTCCTGCCCTGATGGGAAGTCGAGGTACAGGTACGCGATTTTCTTGCCCTTCAGGTTGCCGCCGGACTGCTTCTTGAAGTAGCTGACCATGTTGGCGGCCTGGCCCCAGTAGGTGGGCCCAAGCGGAAATATCCAGTCGTAGACCTCGCCGTCGATGGCGTCGCTGCGGCCTGCGAGGCCCTGGATCATGACTCTGCCATCCTTCATCGCGCGCGGCAGCACGCCGCGCGCCACCGGCGTGGAGATGAAGTCGACGGTGATGGCCTTGTCCTTCACGCGCTCATAACACTCGATGCCGCGTTGGGGCTCGTTGCCGGTGTCGTGGACGATGATCTCAATCGGGTGGCCTTCGATGCCGCCCTTCAGGTTCAACAAGTCGGCGTAGTCGCGTGTGGCCTGGGTGAACTGCGGCGTGGCCAGGGAATAGGCTTTCGTCAGGTCGTAGCACAGCGCGAAACGGATTGGGTCGGCGGCGAACGCCGACGGCATGCTCAGCGCCAGCGCCGCGGCGCCTAGCAACGTTTTAAGCTCGCAGTGCATGAAAACTTTCCTCGAATTGGGTTGGAGTGAAAGGGGAAGGGCAGGCTCGGCGGGCTACTTCCGCGCGTAGCCGAACGGCCAGAAAATGAGGTAGTTGCGCATGTTCGTGTAGATCTTGGCCAGACCCATAGGTTCGAACAGTAGAAACCCGATGATCAGAATCCCGTAGAGGAAGCTCGGGATGTGGGCCAGCAACTCGATGCCGATCTTCAAGTCCAGCGCCTGGGCACCTGCGAAGATCAGGTTGGCCACGATGCCGGGCAGCAGCAAGATGAACGCGACGCCGAAGTAGCAGCCGATCACGCTGCCCAGGCCGCCCACGATCACCATGGCCAGCACCTGGATCGACACGTTCACAGCGAACTGTTCCGGCGTGACGGCGTGGTAGAAGGTGAAGATGAGAATGGCGCCGCTGATGCCGCCAATGAAGGAGGACATCGCAAACGCCACAAGCTTGTAGTAGAAGCTGTTGACGCCGATGACTGCGGCGGCGAAGTCCTTCTCGCGCACCGCCACCAAGGCCCTTCCAAGACCGGTGCGGCGCAGGTTGAGCATGAAGATGGTGACGAGCACGCACCAGACCAGCACGACGTAGTACAGGCCGGCGTCGGACGCGACCTCGATGCCCAACAGGCGCAGGGGTGGCGCCTGGATCGTGGCCTGCGTGCCGCCGCTGACGGCCGGTACCTTGTTGATCACCCAGTCCATCACAAACTGCAGTGCCAGCGTGCTGAGCGCCAGGTACAGGCCGCGAACGCGCAGCGCCGTGATCGCGAAGGCGCAGCCGATCAGCGTCGCGACCGCGCCCGCGAGCACGATGGCGATCTCGAAGGGAATGCCGTTGCGCGTGGCATGGACGGCGGTGTACGCGCCGATGCCCATGATCGCGGCGTACCCGAAGTGGAACTGCCCGGCCCAGCCGAGGATGAGATTCAGCCCCAGCGCCGCGGCCGTCCAGATGAGCCACGGCAAGACATAGCTCTTCATGTACAGCGAACTCAGCAGCATCGGTGCCGCCAAGGCCAGTGCCAGCAGCACGGCGAGCTGCCAGCGATCGAAGGGAATGGGGAACAGCTGTCGGTCACCACGGTAGGTGGTGTGGTGGATGCCTGCCTGACGGTAGAACATGGATTCAGATCCTCTGGATGTCTTCGCGGCCGAACAGGCCATGCGGGCGGATCAGGATGGTCAGCACCAGCGTCGCGGCGACCACGAGTTCGCGGCTGCCGCCGCCGACCAGGCGGTCGAGGTAACCTGAGGCCACGCCTTGGAACATGCCCAGCAGCAGGCCCGCCACGATGGCGCCGCCGATGCTGTCCAGGCCACCCAGCACGGCCACGGCGACACCCATCAGCAGCAGTTGCGACAGCGACTGGTCCACCCCCTGGATCGATCCCCACAACGCACCGGCCAAGGTGGCCACGGCCGCCGACATCGCCCAGGACAGCGCGACGCCACGTTCGACCGAGATGCCGACCGACCACGATGCCGTGTAGTCGTCGGAGATCGCCCGCAGCACGATGCCCATGCGGGTGCGGAAGAACAGCACGAAGAAGCCGAACAGCAGCAAGGCCGTGACGCCGCCGGCCACGTAGCTGCGGTTGATCAGCACGTCGCCCAGGAAGAGCGGGTCCGAAGAGATCGGCAAGGGCAACACCCGGTTGGTGCCGCCCCAGACGACGAGTGCTGCTGCCCGCAAGAAGATGTCGAGCGCCAGCGTCATCATCAGGATCATCACCAGCGGCCGGCCTGCAAGCCGGCGCAGCGCCACGCGTTCGATGCCCATGCCGATCAGGAACATCAGCACCATCGCGACCGGCAAGGCCACCCACATCGGCGCCTTCAACGCCTCAAAGACGGCCAGCGTCACAAAGGCGCCGAGCATGGCCAGCGCCCCCTGGGCCAGGTTGGGCACCGAAGACGACTTGTAGATGAGCACGATGCCCAGGGCGACCAGCGAATACATCAAACCCGACAGGGCGCCGTTGATGGCCAGTTCGAGAAACAGTGACAAGTCCATGGTCAAATATTCCTCAACACCAGGTTGCGTTCGATCACGCCGGTGTCACCGGTGTCGTAGGTGATCTGCGCCTTCATGACGATCGAATCGGCACCGGCATAGAGCGCCTGGATGACGGACGCGTAGCGCTCTTCGATGACGTTGCGGCGCAGCTTGCGCGTGCGCGTGATCTCGCCGTCGTCGGGGTCGAACTCCTTGTGCAGGTCGACGAAGCGCCGGATACGCAGCCCCTCGGGCAGGGCCTCGTTCAGACGCCGGATCGCGCTGGCGACCAGCTCGCACACCTCGGCCTTCTGCGACAGGTCGGCGTACGAAATGTAGGGAATGCCGCGCACCTCGGCCCAGTGACCGACGGCGTCACCATCGATGCAAACCATCGCACAGAGGAAGTCGCGCCCGGTCCCGATCACGGCCACGTCCTTGATGTGGGGGCTGAACTTGAGCCGGTTCTCGATGTAGTTCGGGATGTAGCGCTCACCTTTGGCGGTATGCACGACCTCGGACACCCGGCCGAGCACGACCAGGTGGCCGTCGGGTTCGACGTAGCCTGCGTCGCCGCTCTGCAGCCAGCCGTCGATGAGGGTCTTGCGCGTCGCTTCCTCGTTCTGGAAGTAGCCGCTGAAGACGCTCTCCGAGCGCAGCAGGATCTCGCCGTCGTCGGCGATCTTCGCCTCCACGCCCGGCAGCGGCCGGCCCACCGTGTGCAGGCGCACTTCGTCGGCGGCCTGCACGGCGTTGAACGCACTGCTCTCGGTCTGCCCGTAGAGCTGGCGCAGGTTGATGCCCAGCGCTCGGTAGAAGAGGAAGGTGTCCTCCCCCATCGCCTCGCCGCCGGTCAGTGCCACGCGCATGCGGTTCAGCCCGAACTGGTCCTTCAGGGGCCCGAACACCAGGATCTCGCCCAGCCGGCATTGCAGGCGCTGCATCGCAGTCGGGGTCTTGCCATCGAGCTTCAGCCGTTCGACGGCGACGCCGACGTCGATGAAGTGATCGAAGATGCGCTTCTTCAGCGGCGTGGAGTCTTCCATGCGGACCCGGATCGAGGTCAGCATGTTGTCCCAGCTGCGCGGCGCGGCGAGGTAGAGCGTGGGGGCGATCTCGCGCAGGTTGCGCAGCACGGTTTCCGAGCGTTCCGGAATGTTGATGGTGAAGCGCAGCGCGATGCCCGCGGCCATGGTGACGGCGAAGTCGCCAATCCAGGCCATCGGCAGGTAGGCCAGGATGTGCTCGCCCCAGCCGAAGACCTTGCCTTGGTAGGCGTTGCGTGCGCCAGCGAGCACGTTGCGCTGCTGCAGCACCACGCCCTTGGGTTTGCCGGTGGTGCCCGACGAGTGCACGAACACCGCCGGGCCCTCGGGTACCGCCCGGTTGATCAGATCGTTGCGCAACTTCGCTTCGTTGCGCAGGCGGGCGGCGCCGGCCTCGCGCAGCTGGTCCCACGAGGCCAGGCCATCGACCTTGTAATGGTTCAGGCCGCGCGGGTCGTCGTAAATGATGTGCCGCAGCGACAGCGCGTTCTCGCGCAGTTCCAACAGCTTGTCGACTTGCTCCTGGTCCTCGGCCAGCGCGAAGCGCGCTTGCGCTTCGCTCGCGAAATGCAGCACCTCTTCGGGCGTGGCGTCGGGGTAGACCGGCATCGCATAGCCCTTGAGCGCGCCGGCGGCCAGCATGCCGAGGTACAGGCGAACGCGGTTGTCGCCCAGCACCAGCATCGAGTCACCGGCTGCGAAACCCAATTGCTCGAGGCCGGCCGCGATGGACAGCACCTCGTCGAGCACTTGCTCCCAGGTGAATTCCTGCCAGATGCCGAGCGCCTTCTCGCGCATGGCGATCTGGCGCCCATGGCTGCCGGCGTTGATGGCCAACAGCCGGGTCAGGGTTGTCTGCGGGTTCAGGTCCCACTGGCGTGCCGTGGCCGCAGCGTGGGCGAGGTCTTCACGCTGCATGCTGCTGCGCCTTTCCGAGGTAGGCTTCGATGACGCGCGGGTTGGCGACCACGTCGCGCGGCAGACCGGTGCCGATGACTTCGCCGTAGTTCAGGGCCATGATGCGGTCGCAGATGCCGATCACGACATCCATGTGGTGTTCGATCAGCAGCACCGTGATGCCGCGCTCGTCGCGCGCGTCGAGGATGAAGCGCGCCATGTACTCCTTCTCCTCCTGGTTCATGCCAGCCATCGGTTCGTCCAGGATCAGGAACGTCGGCTCGGCGACCAGCGCGCGGGCCAGTTCCACCCGCTTCTTCAGGCCGATGGGCAGTGTTTCCACCGGCTCGTCGCGCACGCCCTGAAGCTGCAGGAACTCGATCGTCTCCTCGCACAGCCGGCGGTGCGCGATTTCCTCGGGCTGGCTCAGCCACCAGTACAGCGCCGTCTTGACGACGCCGGGGTTCAGGTGGACATGGCGGCCGAGCAGGATGTTATCGAGCGCCGACATGCCGTTGAACAGCGCCAGGTTCTGGAAGGTACGCGCGACATGCTGCCGCGCCACCTTGTGCGGCTTCATGCCGGTGATCTCCGTGCCATTCAGCAGGATGCGGCCCTTCTGCGGCGGGTAGAACCCGGTGATGGCATTGACCAGAGTAGTCTTGCCGCTGCCGTTGGGGCCGACCAAGCCGAAGATCTCGCCGCGTTCGATGCGCAGATCCACACCGGTCACTGCCACCAAGCCGCCGAATCGGCGCTCGATGCCCTGGCATTCAAGGACCGGTACGGCCTCGTTGGCAGACTTCACGTTTCTGTCCCTTGCGGATTGGTAACCTGCCTAATGTTAGGCGCGTCTTTGTACTTGGTTGGCACTGAAAAGTCTCCGGGGCCCGCGAGTCGGAGCCGTCATTTTGGGATTTTGCCTGTGATCTACCGAACTCAACCCACGGGAAGCGTGACCACCCCGCCAAACGCCGACTCACGACTTGTCGCAGACCGCTGTTCTAACAAGCGTTCGGCAGAGTGTCAATGGACGCTTGCCCTCTGGTGCGCCAGCCTAGGGCACCTAGAGTGCGCTGGGATCCACGCATTCCCTGATCGGCCACGCACTTGGAGACGGATGCAGGAGCAACCCTAAAGCTCTGCAGCAGATCGAGGAGATTTGCATGTCGCTCGCACAAGGCCTCGGCCGCTTTGTTGCCGACCTCGACCTGACGCAGGTTCCGCCACACGTCGTCGACAAGGCCCGCACCTGCCTGCTCAATGGCTACGGCATCGCGCTGGGTGGGCACGCGACGCCGTTCGCCCCGGTGGCGCGGCGGGCGGCGCTGGCGCTCGACGGCGAGCGCAGCGACGGTGCCACCTTGCTCGGCGACGGCCGCAAGACCTCGGTCACCGGCGCCGCGCTGGCCAACTCGGCGCTGTTCCACGGCCGTGCTCAGGAAGACACCTGCGGTG
>JADMKA010000134.1 GCA_018780145.1 Vitreoscilla sp.
GGCACCGGCTACTCGTCGCTGTCGCGGCTGACCGACCTGCCGATCTCCGAGGTCAAGATCGACCGCTCCTTCGTCAAGAACATGGCCGTCACCCACAAGGGCACGGCGGTGGCCCGGACCATCATCGCGCTGGCGCAGGTGCTGGAGTTGCGGGTGATCGCCGAGGGCGTCGAGACGCTGGCACAGCAGCAGGCCCTGGTCAACGAAGGCTGCGACCTGATGCAGGGCTTCCTGTACTCCAAGCCGGTACCGGGCGATCAGATCCCCGCCTGGAACCAGCAACAGATCGTGGCGGGCCAGGGTGGCTGGCAGGGTGCGCGCATGCCGATTCGCTCCCGACGCGACCACGGCACATGACATCCGGTTCGGCGCTGACCCCAGCGCAGATCGCCAAGGCTGCGCTGCGGCGCCTGGCCCTGGCCAAGCTGGAGCCCACCCCGGAGAACTATGTCCAGGCCTGGGCCGAAGAATCCGGTGATGTACGCGGCGGGGCGGGCGTGCCGGCCCGTGCCAAGGGCGTGATCGAGAAGATCGCCGCCCGGCTGTCCGACGATGCCGCCCTGCGCGCCGAGTTCACCCAGCTGATGAACCAGGGCCAGTGGGACCAGGCGCAGCGCTGGGTCGAACGCAGTGGCGAAGGGGCGGCGGCCCAGTCGCAGGCGTGGGCTCAGCTCATCGAGCGCCTGACGCGCGGCCTGGAGCGCGGCGGCAAGCAATGGACCACGGCCCGCAAGAAGGACAGCCTGCGGCGCGTGCTCGACTCGAGCCGCGGCGACCTGTCGCGCATGCTGCACCGGCTGCGCCAACTCGTGGCCTCCTGGGACACCGACGACCCGGCGGGCGCCGCGCCCGGTGCGGTGGCCGACACCGAGGCGGCCGCGGAACTCGCGGCCCCGGTGCCAGGCGCTGCCGAGGCGGCCCCGCTTGCGCCCGGGACGAGCGAGTCCCACTGGCCGGTGGCCGTCCAGGCCCTGCGCGAAACCGTGCAGGCCGCATTGCCCACCGATTCCACACGCGCCACGGAGCTGGCGGACACCTTGGCCCGGCTGGCCGACGCGCTGGCCCGTGACGGCGCCACGCCCACCTTGGTGGGCGAGGTCGACCAAGCCTGCCAGAGTGCCCGCCGCCTGCTGGCGCACCGCCATCACCTGTTCGACCAGGTGCACCGGTTGTGCCAGGAACTGGCCAGCGGCCTGGCCGAGGTCGCCGAGGACGACAGCTGGGTGCAGGGCCAGGTGGCCAGCCTGCGCGAGCGGCTGGAGGGCCCGCCCAGCGCACGCGCCGTGCAATCCGCCAGCCAGCTGCTGGCGCACACCCGCGCCAGGCAGCATGAGCTGCGTGCCGAGCGCGACCAGGCCCGCCAGGCCCTGAAGCAACTGATCCACCGGATGCTCGGCGAGCTGGGCGAGCTGGACGAACACACCGGCCGTTTCAGCGACGGCATGCTGCGCTACGCCGACACCATCGAGCGCGCCGATTCGCTGGAGTCGCTGGCCGGCGTGGTGCGCGAGATGGTCGACGAGAGCCGCACCGTGCATGGCCTGGTCAGCGAGACCCGCGCCCGCTTGAGCGACGAGCACCGCCGCGCGGCCGAGCTGGAGGGCAAGGTGCGCGAGCTCGAAGGCGAATTGCGCCGCCTGTCCGACGAGGTGAGCACCGATGCCCTCACGCAGGTTGCCAACCGCCGCGGCCTGATGCAGGCCTTCGAGGTGGAGCGTGCCCGCCTCGAACGCGAGGGCTCGTCGCTGGCGGTCGGCCTGCTGGACATCGACAACTTCAAGCGCCTGAACGACACCCTGGGCCATGCCGCCGGTGACGTCGCGCTGGTCGCCCTGGCTCAGCGCGTGCGCAACTCGCTGCGGCCGGTCGACGTGGTGGCGCGCTTTGGCGGCGAGGAGTTCGTCGTCCTGCTGCCCGGGACGCCGGCTGACGAAGCCGCCCAGGTGCTCACGCGCCTGCAGCGCCAGCTCACCGCCAGCCTGTTCATGCACGACGGCAAGGAGGTCTTCGTCACCTTCTCGGCCGGCGTCACGCCCTACAGGCCCGGCGAACGCGTGGAAGAGGCCCTGGAGCGCGCCGACGAGGCCCTCTACGAGGCCAAGAGAACCGGCAAGAACCGCACCTGCATCGCCTGACCGTCACCCTCAAGTCCCAGTCAAATGTGACGAAGATGAGGCGAAGTGCGACTGCCCATCGGCGTGCTTCCCATCACCATGACGCCTGAAGCCACTGCCAGCCTAGAGTCTCGCCTCCCGGAGCACGCCCATGCTCCCTCTGCCGCCGAACCAGCGCCGAGCCTCGATGCGGCCAGTGGCATCGATGCCTGGGAAACCTGCAAGCGCCAGTGGGGAGCCCTGTTGCGCGAGCCCAATCTGGATGCCGCCTGGTTGGCGCACCTTGGCGAAGGCGAAACCCGGCTCCGTGCGTTGGCCAGGCGGGATACCGATCTGGCGCTCTACCTGCTGTTGCAGACCGCCGCCAACGAGCTGGACCGCTACAGCGCCCACCACGCCGTCTTGTGTGCGGTGATCTGCGAGCTGTGCGCGCAGCACCTGGGTTGGCCCGAAGGCGAGGTCGATGCGCTGGTGCGTGCCTCCCTGACCATGAACCTGTCGATGGCGACCATGCAGGATGTCCTGGCACGGCAATCCAGCCCGATGTCGGCTTTGCAGCGGAAGGAGGTCGACGGCCACGCCGAGCGCAGCGCCCAGCTGCTGCAGGAGGCCGGTGTCAGCGACGCCTTGGTGCTGGACGTCGTCCGGCAGCACCATGCGGTGCGGGCGGGCCAGGCACCGGGCGACCCGGTGGCGCGGCTCGCCGGCCTGCTGCAACGGGTCGATGTCTACACGGCCAAGCTCAGTCGGCGCGCCTCGCGCGACCCCGTTTCGCCTGCCATCGCGGCCCGAGACGTCTGCATGAGCGCGGGCGGGTCTCCAGATGAAGTGGGGGCCACCTTGCTGAGGGTGCTGGGCCTGTACCCGCCGGGCAGTTTCGTGTTGCTCAAGGGCGGCGAGCTCGGCGTCGTTGTCAGGCGGGGCGCCAAGGCCCATACGCCGATCGTGGCGCTGCTGCGGCGCGCCGACGGCGGCCTGTACGTGCCGCCTGTCCGGCGCGACATCGCGCTCGGCACGCTGACGATCCAGCGCGGTGTGCGGCTGGCGGACGTCAAGGTGCGGCTGAACCACGAGCGCGTGCTGGCGTCGACCTGATCGAACCCTCGGCCAGGTCGGCCCGTGGAGACCGCAAGGCGCTCACGACGCGATGTTCGGTTTGTCGTGAAGGGCACAGGGAGCGACCACCGCAAGATTCTCCCAAGTCCTTGATTTCAAAGGGCTCCATGGCTGGCACGAGTCTCGCAATGAGGCGGGTACACCCCTCACGCGACGAAGGCCCGGGCCATGAGCAACACAGCATTCGTATCGATCGGCGATCTCAAGCGCGGCCGCCAGGTCGTCAGCCAAATCATCGAGACCGCGGCGGCGGGCGGCTGCTCCACCGCCGGCGGTGAGGGCAAGGCCAGCTGCGGCTCGTCCGGTGGCCCCGACGACATGCCGGCCGAGATCTGGGAGAAGGTCAAGAACCATCCCTGCTACTCGGAGGAAGCCCACCACCACTACGCCCGCATGCACGTGGCGGTGGCACCGGCCTGCAACATCCAGTGCAACTACTGCAACCGCAAGTACGACTGCAGCAACGAGTCGCGTCCCGGCGTCGTGAGCCAGAAGCTCACGCCGGACCAGGCGGTGAAGAAGGTGGTCGCGGTGGCCAGCGAGATCCCGCAGATGACGGTGCTGGGCATCGCCGGCCCGGGAGACGCGCTGGCCAACCCGAAGAAGACCTTCGAGACCTTCCGCCGCCTGCAGGAGGAGGCGCCGGACATCAAGCTGTGCCTGTCCACCAACGGGCTGGCGCTGCCGCAGATGGTCGACGAGATCTGCAAGTACAACATCGACCACGTCACCATCACCATCAACATGGTGGATCCGGTGGTGGGCGCCAAGATCTACCCGTGGATCTTCTGGGACCACCGGCGAGTGACCGGGCTCGAAGCCGCCACCATCCTGCACCGCCAGCAGATGCTCGGCCTGGAGATGCTCACCGCGCGCGGCGTGCTGACCAAGATCAACTCGGTGCTGATCCCCGGCATCAATGACGAACATCTCTACGAGGTCAACCGCGAGGTCAAGAAGCGCGGGGCCTTCCTGCACAACATCATGCCGCTGATCAGCGAGGCCGAGCACGGCACGGTGTTCGGCCTGACCGGGCAACGCGGCCCCACGGCGCAGGAACTGAAGGCCGTGCAGGACGCCTGCATGGGCGGCGCCAACCTGATGCGCCACTGCCGGCAATGCCGCGCCGACGCCGTGGGCCTGCTGGGCGAAGACCGCAGCGACGAGTTCACGCTCGACAAGATCGACCAGATGGAGGTCGTCTACGACCTGGACAAGCGTCGCGCCTACCAGCAGCAGGTGGAGGCCGAGCGCCAGGCGCACCACGAGGCCAAGCTCGCGGCGCTGGAGGCCCTGGAAGGTGGCGACGGCGTCGACGCCGACATGAAGCTGCTGGTGGCCGTGGCCACCGAGGGCCAGGGCAAGGTCAACCAGCACTTCGGCCACGCCACCGAGTTCCAGATCTTCGAGGTGGGCCAGCGCGAGGCGCAGTTCGTCGGCCACCGCCGCGTCGACTTGTACTGCCAGGGCGGCTATGGCGAGGACGAGCAGCTGCCGTCCATCGTCAGTGCCATCAACGACTGCCACGCGGTGCTGGTGTCCAAGATCGGCGCCTGCCCTCGCGACGAGCTCAGCGCGGCCGGCATCGAGCCCGTCGACGAATATGCCCACGAGTTCATCGAGAAGGCGGCGCTGTCGTGGTTCGCCGGCTACTGCGCCCGCATCGCCGCGGGCGAACTCGTGCACCGGCCGCGTGGCGATGCCCGCATTCGCCAAGGTGCGTTCACCGGCACGGCCGACGCCGCTGCCTGACATCCCCCCAAGCCAAGGAGACCGACATGGCCCTGAAGATCATTGCCTCGATGTGCACCGGCTGCTCCGCATGCGAGCCCGAGTGCCCCAACGTTGCCATCCGCGAGAAAGGCGGCACCTTCATCATCGATCCGGCCAAGTGCACCGAGTGCGAAGGCCACTTCGATGCGCCGCAGTGCATTGCCGTGTGCCCGGTCGACGGTTGCATCAAGAAAGTGTGAACGCAATGTTGATGCCCCACCTGACCGTCGCCCCGGCGGCCGAGAAGTTCATGCGCCGCATGGTGCGGTTCTCCGAGCATCCGGCCGGCGGCTTCCGCCTCACGGTCAGCCCGGGCGGCTGCTCGGGCTATTCCTCCGAGTTCAGTGTCGAGGCAGCGCCTCGCGGCGGCGATGCCGAGCTGAACGTGAACGGCCTGCGGGTGTTCCTGCCGGCCGAGAGCCGCCTGCTGCTGGACGGCGTGACAGTGGACTTCGCCGACACGCCGACGCAGTCGGGCCTGACCTTCGTCAACCCGAACGCCGCAACCTGCGGCTGCTCGACGGCGGACGCCGGCCAGCCTCCGGCCGAGGCGGCGGTGCTGCTGGCGTCGATCAAGCGGCGCTGAACGCGCACCGCAGCCTGCACCATGGACACCGACTTCGACGCCGCCGTGCTGGGCCTCGCACTGCCTGCGGCCCTGGAGGCCGCCCTGTGCGAAGCTGGCGAACACCGCGCGGACCCCGTGCGCGCCATGTCCGCGCTGATGCGTGCCCAGGCCCTGGCGCCGGACCACCCGGCGGTGCTGGTTGCCTTCTACCGTCACCACTTCTACGGCCACCGGCCGGCTCTGGCGCGCGACATCGCGCGGCGCGCGTTGGCCGCAGGGGCCGGTGCCCTGGGCTTGCCGGTGGCCTGGCGCCAGGTGCCCCGCCAGCCCTTGGGCGGCGCGCGGCACCACGCCGGCACGCGCTTCTACCTGTTCGCCCTCAAGGGCTATGCCTACCTGAGCTTGCGGCTGGGCGACGCGGCCGAGGCGCGTGATGCCTTGGCCCAGTTGCGGTCGCTGGACCCGGAGGACTGCGTGGGCGGGGCCCTGCTGGAGGCGGTGCGCCAGCGCGCGCTGCGCGATGCGGCCTGCGACGACCACGACGGCGATGCGCAAGCCCACGCCACCGGCCCCGCCGCCTGGGCCCGCTTGCCTGTCGCGGCCTGACGGCCCGCATCCATGGACGCCGCCGACACCCCCAACGAGATCCCCAACGTGACGTGGCGGGGTGAGCCCATCGACGCCACCACTTGTGCGGCCTGCCCTCACGCGGCGCTGCGGCGCGACGGCGCCTGTGAACCCGGGCGAAGCTGCATGCAGGATGCCTACGCCCGCCGCATCGACCGCTTCTTCCGCGGCCTGCCCGCGCTGGCCAATGATCAGCTCTCGCACCCCTACTTCGAGGTGCGCGCCATCGCCGCCCGTTACGCCGACCTGTTCCGTCTCGGTGCCTTGCTGGCCGACCCCGACGAGACGGTGCGCATGCAGGTCGCCCTGCGCCTGCCTCAGCGCATGCTGATGCGTTTGCGCGATGACCCGCACCGCGAGGTGCGCATCCGCGTGGCCCATCGGCTGGACACCGCCGATCTGACGCCGATGCTGCGCGACCCCGACTACCAGGTGCGGGCCATCGTCGCGAGCAGGCTGCCCGAGGCCCTGCTGCCGCTGCTGATGCACGACGCCGACCTGCAGGTGCGGCTGGCAGTCGCGCGCCGCCTCCCGATGCCGGCACTGTGGCGGCTGGTGGATGACCCGGCGGCGGAGGTGCGGCGCCTGGCCGCCGAGCGCTTGCCGGCGCCCCTGCTGGATGCGCTCGCCGCCGATCCGGACTGGACTGTCCGCTGGGAGGCCGCCGGGCGAGCGCTGGGGGCCACCCTGGGCCGCCTGCTGGCCGATGCAGAACCCGAAGTCCGCCACCGCGCCGCCGAGCGTCGCGACACCCTGGAGGCCGCACATGGCTGATATTGCCCGCGACGACGATGTGATCGAGATCGCGCTGCCGCCACGCTTCGCGATGGGCGAGCGCGTGGCGAGCCGCACCGTCATCCGCAACGACGGCACCTACTGTGGCAAGGACATCGGCGAGGTGCTGGTGCACAAGGGAGACATCGGCTTCGTGCGTTCCATCGGCACCTTCCTGCAGCAGTTCTACATCTATGCGGTGGAGTTCAGCGAGAGCGGCCACCGGGTCGGCATGCGCGCCAAGGAGCTGTGCACCCTGGACCATTTGCCGCAGGACGTTCTCGCGCTGCTCGGCGAGCGCGCGGCCCTGCTGGACACCCTGCACTGAAGGACCACCACGATGCTCGACCTGCGCGAACCCAAGTTCCAATGGGGCCAGCCGGTGGTCGCCGCCACCGACCTGTACAACGACGGCAGCCTGCCGGGTGCACCCGAGGATGTGCTGCTGGTCGTCGCCGGTGGCCCGGGCGAAATCGTTCAGGTCGGCCACCATGCCGAATCCAACCTGCCCGTCTACATGGTGGACTTCGGCGTCGCCGTGCTCGGCTGCTTCGAAGAGGAACTCGGCATCGCACAGGAGGGCCGAACGTGAGCCCACGACACGCCGAAGCCGACGCCCAAGTTCCGCTGGGCGACAACGCCCGTGCCGTGGTGGATCTGACCGGTGCGCGCATCGCGCGGGTGCTGGCGCGCCGCAGCCGATACAAGTACGTGCAGCCTCGCGTCGACCGTGAGGGCCTGGGTTGGCGCATCGTCAGCCCCAACTGCTCGCGCAGCGTGGATCCGCAAGGTGGCGACATCGGCATCGCCTGGCTGGTGCCCGCCAATGAGGGCCTGTGGCTGCTGCACGCGCGCGACCATGCGCGGGGCTGCTGGGTCGCCCAGGCCGCCGGGCTGACGCTGTCCGCGGCCCTGCAGCGCGTCTGCGACGACCCCCTTGGCGTGTTTTGGCCATGAGCCCGGTCTACCTCGATTGCAATGCCACGACCCCGGTCGCCCCCGAGGCCGTGGCCGAGATGCTGGACGCGATGCGCCACGCCTGGGCCAACCCCTCATCCACCCACGCGCCGGGCCAGGCCGCACGGCGTGTGCTGGCCGATGCGCGGGCCCGGGTGGCCGCCTTCGTCGGCTGCCAGGGCAGCGAGCTGGTGTTCACCAGCGGCGCCACCGAAGCCAACCACATGGCCGTGCTGGGCGCGCTTGCCGCGGCGCGCGGCACGGCGCGCCGGCGCTGGCTGCTGTCCACCGTCGAGCACCCTGGCCTGATGGCGCTTGCCCGGCGCCTGTCGGCCGAAGGCGTGGCGGTGGGCTGGCTGCCTGTGGACCGCCAGGGCCGCCTCGATCTCGCTGAGGCCCGCGCGCAGATCGCGGAAGACGTGGCGCTGGTCAGCGTCATGGGTGCCAACAACGAGACCGGGGTGGTGATGCCCGTGCCCGAGCTGGCCGAGATGGCCCGTGCACAAGGCGCGCTGCTGCATGTGGACGCCACCCAATTGCCAGGCAAGGCTGCGCTGTCGTTCGACGCCAGCGGGGCCGACCTCATGGCGCTTTCGGCGCACAAGCTGGGCGGCCCCAAGGGCGTGGGAGCGCTGGTGCTGCGCAAGGGCCTGACGCTGGCACCGTTGATCTCCGGGCGGCAGGAACGCCAGCGCCGCGGCGGTACCGAGAATCTGCACGGCATCGTGGGATTTGCCGCCGCCTGCAGCCAGGCTGCTGCCGACCTGGCCGCGAATCTGGCCCGCATGCAGGCACTGCGCGAGCGGCTGGAAGAGGGGCTGCTGCGCGCGCTGCCCGGCGCGGTGATCTTTGGCCGCGAGGCCGAGCGACTGCCCAACACCAGCTGCCTGCGCTTCGGCGCGCTCGACGCGGAGCAGGTGCTCGGCCGGCTGGAGCGTGCTGGCGTCGTCGCGTCGTCGGGCGCGGCCTGCAGCGGCGGCGGCACGCAACCGTCGCATGTGCTGCTGGCGATGGGCCAGGGCGCCGAGCTGGCCCGCGCCGGCGTGCGCTTCTCGCTGGGGCCCTGGCACACGGCCGATGACATCGACCGGGCGATCGCCGCCGCCGAGCGTGCGATCGGCCCCCTGCTGGCCGCGGCCAGACCCGACACCGCGGCCGTGACGGCCTGAACCCCAAGGAACCCCATGAAAGTGATGATCCGCAAGACCTCCACCGGCGCCCTGTCGGCCTATGTGCCGAAGAAGGATCTGGAAGAACCCATCGTCGCGCAGGAACGCGCCGAGCTCTGGGGGGGCAGCATCTCGCTGGCCAACGGCTGGACGCTGGCGCTGCCCGAGATGCCCCCGGGCACCACGCTGCCGATCACGGTCGAGGCACGCCGCCTCTCGGGTGATTGAGGTGGACGCGACCGCATTGCGTGAAGCCCTGGCCATCGCCGAAGCCGCAGGCACCGTGCGCGAAGCCGCCGCGGCGCTGCGTGTCCGCTTCGGCGCGTTGCGCATCGTCGTCGTCGACGCACTCGACATGCGCGGCGAGGCCCCGGCGGCCATCGGTGCCCGGCGCCAGCTCTTTCTCGGTGCCAGCGACGGTCACTGCTGGGCGGTGACCAGCGACGCCGCCATCGCCGCCGGGCTGTTCGTCAGCGACAGGGGCGAATGATGGAGCTGCTGTCCGCGCTGGCCCCCGACACGCTGGAACCGCCCGACGACTGGCTGCTGCTGTCCGACCCCGACGTGAGCACGCTCGAAGCCGAGCTGGTGCAGGCAGCGCTGCGTGCACCGCGGCTGTCGGCCGGGCGCATGGTGGAGCAGTTCGAGGCCGGCTTCGCCCGCTGGCTCGGCCGGGCCCACGCCGTGGCCGTGCCCAGCGGCACCCTGGGCACCTGGCTCGCCCTGCGGGCCCTGGGCGTCGGGCCCGGCGATGAGGTGATCGTCTCGCCCTACGGCTGGCACCAGGTGGGCCATGCCGTGACGCTGGCCGGCGCGACGCCGGTGTTCTCGGAGATCAACTACTGGTCCGGCTGCCTGGACCCGGCGCGCGCCGCGACGCGGATCACACCCGCCACGCGGGCCCTGATCGCCGGCAACGTCAATGGCCACCCGGCATCCTGGCAGGAGCTGCGGGCGCTGGCCGACGCGCAAGGCCTGGCGCTGATCGAGGACTCGACCGAGGCGCTGGGCTCACGCTACCGGGGCCGGCCGGTGGGCAGCTTCGGCGACGTGGCGGTGTTCGACTTCTCCCAGCCCTCGGCCCTGTGCTGCGGCGAAGGCGGCTTGCTGGTCACCGACGACGCGGCGTTGGCCAGCGAACTGCGCTATCTGCGCAGCCGCTCGACGGCCGATCGCCGCTCGGTGTCGGTCGGCGCCAGGGTACCGATGCAAGCGGCGATGAGCGAACTGAGCGCCGCGTTGGGCGCGGCCCAGCTGGCCCGCATCGACGAGATCCTCGAGCGCCGCAAGCAGGTGCAGGCGGCGTACCTGACGCACATGCAGACCTTCGAGGGCATCAAGCCGCCCTACATCGCTCCGGAGGTCGATGAAGTGCACTGGATGCTCTACGTCGTGCACCTGGGCAAGCGCTTCACCGCCAGTGCCCTGGCCCAGGTCGTCGAGGACCTGGCCACCGAGCTGATCGAGGCCGCGCCGTTCTGCCAGCCGCTGCACCAGCAGTTCCACTACACGCAACAAGGCTGGTGCCGCGGCCAACTGCCACTGACCGAGCGCATTGCGGACCGCGCGCTCGCCTTGCCCCTGCACGGCCACCTGGAGCCCGAACATGTCGCCTTCATCGTCAAGACCTTGAAGGACTCGTCGGTCAACGTCGGCGCCGGCGCGGCCATCTACTGATCGAGGGATTCCCATGAGTTTCATCACCCTGAACGAACTGCCGGCTGCGTTGATCGAAGGCCTGTGCACCGGCACGCTCGCGCCCTATCTGGGCCCAGGGCTGCTCGCCTTGTGTGAGGGCTCGACGCCGCCGGCCGACCCGCCGGCGCTGGCGGCCATGCTGACGTCCCAGGTGTCGGTGCCGGGCAAGATCAGGAACCGCCTCACCGCTGCGGCCCAGTTCATCGAGAACTTCAAGCACCGCAAGACCCTGGTCAAGGCGATGAACGACGCCTTCGCCTCTGCGGCCACGCCCTCGGCACTGCACCGCTGGCTGGCGGCGCTGCCGGCGCCCTTGATCGTCGACACCTGGTACGACGACACGCAGCGCGCCGCGCTGGCCGCGGCGCGGGCCGATTTCGCCGAGGTGCAGGGCCTGTCGCAGAGCGAGCACTTCGGCACCTGGTGCGGCTGGTACGACGCACAGGGCGCCGCCCAACCCGACCCCCAGAGCGCTGCGACCGTGCTCTACAAGCCCTGGGGTGGCCACGCGCCAGCGGGCAACTACCTCGTGTCGGACACCGATTTCGTCGAGGTGCTGACCGAGATCGACATCCAGACACCGATTCCCGCGCTGGTGCAGCAACGGCGCGCCGGCCTGGGTTTCGTGTTCCTCGGCTGTCGATTCAACGACCAGCTGCCGCGCGCCTTCGCGCGACAGATCATGAAGCGCTCGGCCGGCCCGCACTACGCCGTGTTGCCGGACGAGCCCACGCGCATGGAGGCGCGCTTCCTCGCCGAGCAGGGCATCACCCGCATCGCGATGACGCTGGCCGGCGCCACCGATGGGCTGCAGCTCGGCACTGCCGTCACCCCTTGATTCCTTTCACGGAGAGTTCCCGATGACCACGCTGACCATCCTTCCCGACGGCCTGAAAACCGAGGTGCCAGAGGGCACGAACCTGCTGCAAGCCCTGCTCGCCGCCGGCGCCAAGCTGGCCAGCAAGTGTGGTGGCGAAGCCAAGTGCGGCGCCTGCCATGTCTTCGTCACCGAGGGCCGCAAGGGCGTGTCGCGCATGGGACCGGCCGAAAACGCCAGGCTCGACTCGATCGTCGGCATCGGCAGCAAATCTCGCCTGGCCTGTCAGGCGACCTTGTTGGGCACCGAGCCGGTTACCGTGGAGTTGCTGGGCGCCTTGTCGGGTTGAGTGGGGCACCCGGTGGCGCGGGTACGCGCCGCCACCCGGCAGCCCGGTGTTGCCGCGTCTCAGCCGCGCAGTTTTGCGCGTTCGGCTGCGCTGTAGTGGCTGAAATGTCCTTCGCGCGCGGCCGCCTGCCGCCCGGCGGCGACGATGGCCCGGCTGGTGCCGTGCGGCGCGGTCAGTGACACCCGCCGCTCGAGCGAGGTGCTGCCGCACTGTGGGCAGGTGGGCACGGTGCTTTGGCGCACCAACAGTTCGAACTCGGCATGGCACGCGCTGCATTGGTAGTCGTAGATCGGCATGGTGGGCCTCAGGGGTAGGGGGGCGAAACGTGAGGGGGCCGCGACGGGGCGGCACGCGTGGCGCGGCGCGCCTGCCGCGCCAATGCCAGGGCGACCAGAGCGCTGGCCTGGTCGGTGACGGCCTGGGCCACCGTCGGCGCGAGCTGGCGCCTCCAATGGCGGGGCAGGGCACGTGCGCCGCAACGTGCACCGGCCAGCATGCCCAGCAAAGCGCCAGTGGTGTCGGCGTCCTCGCCCAGGTTCACGGTGGCCAGCATCGCGGACTCGAAATCGGCGTGCGCCAGGAAGTGGTACAGCACCGTCTGCACGGTGTCGACGACATAGGCACTGGCCCGGCGCGGAAACGGGCGAAAGCGAAAGTCAGGGTGCTCGGCGGCCCAGGCCAGGCCCATCGCCTCGCATGCCGCGGGCCCGGCCCCGGCGAGCACGGCGCGCAGCAGGTGGCCGATGCCCAGCACCGCCGCGTCGGACAAGGGGTGGTGGTGGGTGATGTGCGCCTGCGCCAGCGACACCTCCTCGAAGGCCGCATCGTCGCCCAGCGTGGCGAGGGCCACCGGCAGGTTGCGCATCAGTGCGCCGTTGCCCGCGTCGCCGTCGCTGGCGGGGCCCTGCAGGCTGCCGTGCGCGAGGTAGCGCTGGATGCCGCGCCGGCAGGTGTTGCCGCAATCGGCCGGGCGGCCGCGCCACCAGGCGACGAAGCCGTCGGCGATGGTCCGGGTGTCGAACCTGCCGCTGGTCTGCTCGCCTCGCAGCAGCGCATCACCCAGGGCCAGGCTCATGGTGGTGTCGTCGGTGACCTGGCCCGGCGCCAGCTTGAGCCAGCCGCCGCCGATGATGTGCCGGTGCACGCCGCCCTGGTGGGCGAACCGGTGGGCGATCTCGCGCGGCGTCATGAACTCGACCGTGGCGCCGAGCGCGTCGCCGATCGCCAGGCCCAGGTAGGCGCCCAACGCGCGGTCGGCGACGGCGCTCAGCCCGCCTGCGCGGGCCAGCCAGGTGCTGGGTCCAGCGGCGGGCCACGGGTCAGGCATACGATGCCTCGACCTCATAGTCTCCACCCAGTGCCAGCACCTCGGCCTCACCTTGCAGCGCGCGGGTGTCCAGCAGGCCGGGCACCAGCAGCAGCTTGGCCAGCGGCACGCGGGCCTGCAGCACCCAGTCACCGAAGCACCCGGCGTGCTCCCGGCTGCGGCTGAACGACACCACGTTGTTCAGCCGGACCACACAGCGGCGCTGGCGCAAGGTGCCGGCGACGACTTGTTCCTCGCAGCGCGAGCTGCCGCGCCACAACGTGACCCAGCGGCCGCTGCCCAGAATGCCGAAGCGATCCAACATCCACTGGCAGAACTCGAACACCAGATCCAGCTGCTGGTGGATGTTGTTCCCGTGGTACCGGCTGGTGGCCTTTTGCTCCAGGTAGCCCACCCAGGCCGGTGACGGGTACCGGGCCAGAGCCGCACCGTGAAAGCCCGGCACCAGGCCGAAGCGGCTTTCGACCCAGCCTTTCAGCACCGCGCCAGCCGGGCCGTTGGCGTCCATCCCCCAGCCTTGCAGCAGCCGGAGGTAGCTGGCCCGCCAGCGGCGCGATTCGGCCGTGGCCGGTGGCTGGCCGCCGGCGTGGTCGAGACCGAACGCGAGGCTCATGTAGTGGGCGAAGACATCGCGCGCCTCGTCCGCATCCGCACAGTGGCCCAACAGCGCGAACAAGCCGGTGTGGCTCTCCCGCGCGCCGGCGATGTGCAGTGCCTGCGGGTGAGCGTTGAACGCGGTGCTGGCCAGCAGCGGCGCGGGCAGCCCGACCAGGTTGGTCGAGTACCAGCGCGCTGGGTCCGCCTCGTGTTCATCGCCCATGCCCCCGCCGTTCGTGGCCTCACACCGGCCGGTTCTCGTTGGGGTTGCGCACCGGACCCATCAGCGCCAGGCCTTCGTCGTAGGTGATGGTGTCGAAAGTGATGTCGAACTTCAGCGCCGCGTCGGCCACACGGTCGGTCTTGCCGGCGGTGTCGAGCTTCTTCAGTTCGGTCTTCTCCAGGTAGAGCAGTTCGAGCAGCTCGTTGTAGACCGTGGCCTCGTCGATCGGGAGCACGTAGAACATCGCGCCCCGGAGCGGCACCTGGTACTTCTTGCTCAGGTCGATGTTGTTGCAGAACAGGAAGTACTTGCCGCCGGCGCTGAGGGTGTCGCCCAGGGCCTCGGCCACGTCCTTGAGGTGCTCGAAGCTGAGCAGGTAACCGGCGAAGAACGGCAGCTTGGCGTCACCGACGGTCGCCACGGCGATGACCTGGTCACAGGTCAGTTCGGGTGGGCGGGCCTCGTCGGCGAGCTTGGTGGCGAAGCGCAGCGCCAGTTCGCCGCGGAACCCGAAGCGGCCCGGCTTGTGCGTCGGCCCCTTGAGCACCGGGTTGAGCAGGCGGCCCTCGGCCTGAAGGCGGGCAAAGGCGGTGTCGGCAAGGCCGGGTTCGGCGAGGGTGGTGCTCATCAGGGGCTCCGGTGGGTTGAAGAGGGATGCAGGTTCACGAGGTGGTCGGCGACCTTCTGCAGCGCCGCCTCCAGGGCGGCTCGCAGCTCGGTGTCGTCGCAGGTCTGGGCCAGGGCCTGGCGCATGCAGTTCATCCAGGCATCGCGCGCGGCGGTGTCGATGTCGAAGGGCTGGTGGCGGCGGCGCAGCATCGGCGCCCCCTGCTCGGCGCTGTAGCGCCGCGGGCCACCCAGCCATTCGCACAGGTAACTTACCAGCACGTCCTTGGTCGGGCCCAGGTCGGCGGCGTGCATCGCCCGGATCGTGCGCGCATCGGCGCGCTCGTCCATGGCGGCGTAGAAGGCGTCCACCAGGCGCTGGACGGCGGCCTGGCCACCCAGTCGTTCAAAGTGCGGGTTGGTGCTTGCGGCCACGATCGGCAATGCGGTCATGCCGATCGACAGAGCAATGGCCGTACCACCCGGCTCCACCCAGGGCGACCGGCGCGCGCGGCACGGCGGCAAGCCGACATGGTGGCCTGCTTTGTCGGGTTTCGAACATTCGTGGTGGCCCACATCGGAGGCCGCTGGCCCGGCGATTTCCCTCGCAAAAACAAGCGCTTAGGCAAGCCTTGGCCAGGTGGCACGCGCATTGCGATAGAGGGTCTGCGCGACACCCCATGTCAGGCCCCGAGGGACCTTCATAAGAAGACCTACCAAAGGCACCGAAGGCTGCATAGAGATCGCGACGAGCGCCTGTGAATCGTCAACTTCTCATCCACACGAATGGAGCACTGAAATGGCCAAACTTCGGCAAATCGCCTTCTACGGCAAGGGCGGGATCGGCAAGTCCACCACCTCGCAGAACACCCTCGCGGCCCTGGCCGAGATGGGCCAGAAGATCCTCATCGTCGGCTGCGACCCCAAGGCCGACTCGACCCGCCTGATCCTGCACGCGAAGGCGCAGGACACCATCCTCTCGCTGGCTGCTGAAGCCGGCTCGGTGGAGGATCTGGAACTCGAGGACGTGATGAAGATCGGCTACCGCGACATCCGCTGCGTCGAGTCCGGCGGGCCGGAGCCCGGCGTCGGCTGCGCCGGCCGCGGCGTCATCACCTCGATCAACTTCCTGGAGGAGAACGGTGCGTACGACGGCGTGGACTACGTGTCCTACGACGTGCTGGGCGACGTGGTGTGCGGCGGCTTCGCGATGCCCATCCGCGAGAACAAGGCGCAGGAGATCTACATCGTGATGTCGGGCGAGATGATGGCCATGTACGCGGCCAACAACATCT
>JADMKA010000059.1 GCA_018780145.1 Vitreoscilla sp.
TGACCCTGAACGTTGGTGCCGTCGACGACCTGCCGGTCGCCTCGAACGACACCTTTGCTGCCACCGAGGACACTGCCCTCAACGGAAGCTTGGCTGGTAACGACACCCTTTCCGGGGACGGCGGCAACGCCTTCGCCCTCGGCTCCGGCCCGGCCCACGGCACCGTCGTGGTCAACGCCGACGGCACCTTCACCTACACCCCAGCCGCCAACTACAACGGTCCGGACTCGTTCACCTACACGCTGACCGACGCCGATGGCGATGTCTCGACTGCGACAGTGACCCTGAACGTTGGTGCCGTCGACGACCTGCCGGTCGCCTCGAACGACACCTTTGCTGCCACCGAGGACACTGCCCTCAACGGAAGCTTGGCTGGTAACGACACCCTTTCCGGGGACGGCGGCAACGCCTTCGCCCTCGGCTCCGGCCCGGCCCACGGCACCGTCGTGGTCAACGCCGACGGCACCTTCACCTACACCCCAGCCGCCAACTACAACGGTCCGGACTCGTTCACCTACACGCTGACCGACGCCGATGGCGATGTCTCGACTGCGACAGTGACCCTGAACGTTGGTGCCGTCGACGACCTGCCGGTCGCCTCGAACGACACCTTCGCAGCCACCGAGGACACTGCCCTCAACGGAAGCCTGGCTGGTAACGACACCCTTTCCGGCGACGGTGGCAACACCTTCGCCCTGGGTGCGGGCCCGGCCCATGGCACAGTGGTCGTCAACGCGGACGGCACCTTCACCTACACCCCAGCCGCCAACTACAACGGCCCGGACTCGTTCACCTACACGCTGACCGACGCCGATGGCGATGTGTCGACTGCGACAGTCACCCTAAACGTTGGTGCCGTCGACGACCTGCCGGTCGCCTCGAACGACACCTTCGCAGCCACCGAGGACACTGCCCTCAACGGAAGCCTGGCTGGTAACGACACCCTTTCCGGGGACGGTGGCAACACCTTTGCCCTGGGCTCAGGCCCCGCCCACGGCACCGTCGTGGTCAATGCCGATGGCACCTTCACCTACACCCCAGCCGCAAACTACAACGGTCCGGACTCCTTCACCTACACACTGACCGATGCCGACGGTGATGTCTCCGCCGCGACCGTCACGCTGAACGTAGGCGCGGTCAACGACGCCCCGGTGCTGACCGGCGAGTCGGTGGCGACACCGGAGGACAGTGGCACCGCCGGCAACGTGCTGGCCAACGACTCCGACGTGGAGGGCAGTCCGCTGAGCGTCACCGAGTTCACCTGGGACGGCAGCACCTTCGCCGTGGCCGCGGGGGGCAGCACCACGGCCACGATCGCGGGCGTCGGCACGCTGACCCTGGGTTCGGACGGCAGCTACACCTTTGCACCGGTGGCGGACTACAGCGGCAGCGTGCCCACCGTCAGCTACAGCGTCAGCGACGGCACCGACACGCGCTCCAGCACGCTCGATCTCGGTGTCGTCGCCGTCGCCGACACGCCGACGCTCACCTTGAACTCGACCACCCTCGTGGGTGGTGACAGCAGTGACAGCGGCTTGCCACCCAGCACGGGCCTGCGGCGCGATTTCTTCGACGAGATTTCCTTGAGCACCGCCTCTGCGGTGGACGCCCGGAACCTGGAGATCGCCGTCGAGACCCAAACCGCCACGTCGACCGGCGCGGTCACCGACGTGGCGATCGCGCAGGCCGATTTCGACACGGGCGATGCCTACCGCTACAGCGGCTACATCTACCTCGAGGCGGGCCATTCCTACACGATCTCGGGCAATCGCGACGACACGATGATCGCCAAGATCGGCGGCAACACGGTCTTCAGCCAGGGCTTCAACAACTGGGGCAGCTTCAGCGGCGACACGCTCAATGTCACCGTGTCGGGCTACTACTCGTTCGAGCTCAACGTGTTCGACGGCAATGGCGTCGGCGTTCTCGACGTGAACGTGTCGGTCGATGGCGGCCCACCGGTCGATCTCAACACTAGCAACTTCCACCTGTACGCCGGCGCGGACGACCTCACCCACAGCGACGCCGTGCTGGGCGACTTCGTGGCCAACAACGACGGTGGGTACTTCCCGGTCGACATCGTCGGTGCCGACGGCACCTTCATTTCTCTGGGCTCGATCGGCGCCACCCTGGGCGATGGCGACGGGTCGGAGAACCTGACCATCACG
This sequence comes from Vitreoscilla sp., assembly GCA_018780145.1. Lineage (GTDB taxonomy): Bacteria > Pseudomonadota > Gammaproteobacteria > Burkholderiales > Burkholderiaceae_C > Ideonella. The sequence continues at coordinate 2,169 of JADMKA010000059.1, forward strand.
ATCTCGGGTATCCCCGTGGGCGCGACTGTCAGCGACGGCACGAACACCTTCACCGCGACGGCCGGCGTGACCAGCGTCGACGTCACGGCCTGGGATCACCAGAACCTGCAGTTCAAGTCGGTGGCGGGGTTCAACGGTGCGGTCGACCTGTCGGTCACCGCCACGGCCACCGAGGCCTCCAATGGCAGTTCCGCCAGCACCACGGGCAGCCTGCGGGTCGTCGTGGCGGACGCCACCCCGCCGGATCTGTTCACTGAAGGCACGCTGGTCATCGTGAACCAGGGCACCAGCTCGGCCAGCACCTATCGGCAGGTGGCCTTCCCCGTGGTGGTGAACCTTGCCGACGCGGGCGAAACCTTGAGCGCTCTCGTGGTCAACGGTCTTCCCGTCGGCGTCGTCATCAGCGACGGGACCCACTCGTTCACCGCATCGATGTCCGACAACTCGGTGGACGTGGCGGGTTGGAATCTGAGCAGCCTGACGCTGACGGTTCCGACCAGTTTCACCATCACCGGCACGACGATCTCCGTCACCGCCACCTCCACCGTGTACGCGATGGTGGACGGCGTGAACACCGCGATCGACAGCGCCTCGAGCAGCGACACGCTGACCCTGGTTGCCGACTACACCACCACCACGGCCACCGGCACCGCCGGCAGCGAGACCCTCAACGGCAGTTCAGCGGACAACCACATCAGCGCGGGCAGCGGGAACGACACCGTCTCCGGCGCCGCCGGCAACGACCTGCTGCTGGGCGATGCCGGCAATGACAGCATCACCGGCGGCTCCGGCACCGACGTGGTCTACGGCGGCACGGGCAACGACCGTCTGGACGGTGGCACCGAAGCCGACCGCCTGATCGGCGGTGCGGGCAACGACACACTGATTGGCGGTACAGGGTTGGCGGACCTGACGACCGACGTCTTCCAGTGGCAACTCAACGACGACGGCAGCCCGGGCAGCCCCGCCGCCGACACCATCCTGGATTTCAATGCCGGTGCCACGGCCAGCGGGGGCGACATCCTCGATCTGAGGGATCTGCTCGTCGGCGAGACCAGTGGCTCACTCTCGAACTACCTGCACTTCTCGACCTCCGGCACGGACACCGTGATCTCGATCAGCACCTCCGGCGGCTACTCCGGTGGTTACACCAGCGGCCAGACGGACCAGACCATCACCCTGTCGGGCGTGGATCTGGTTGGTGGTCGGTCGGATGTGCAGATCATCCAGGACCTGCTGAAGAACGGCAACCTGGTGACCGGCTGAGCTGGGGCACCCGGTGCCGGGGTACCGGCCCCACCCCCCGAGCGGGTGCTCAGCCGGGCCGTCAGCTCTTGACGACCGGGCCGGTCAGGCCGTCGACCCCGCTGTGCCAGAGCGCCGCGGCGTCGAGCTCGTCGCTCACGCCCTCGGCATACACCTGCAGGCCGATGCCGCGCAGCATGCGCACCGTGCCGTTCACGTGCTGTGCGCGCGCCATGTCCTTGGCCATGCCTTCGGTGAGGCTGGCGTCGAGCTTGACGAAGTCCAGCCCCGCCTCCAACAACCCGGAGCCTTCGGTGAGCCGCTCACCGGCATGCTCCAGGCCCACCCGTGCTCCGCAACCATGCATCTGGCTGACCAGCTCGCGCACCAGCTCGATGTGGCGCCAGGCGCCATCCTCGGCCACCTCCAGCCACAAGCCGGGAGCTTCACCCGGGTGGGCGGCCAGCAAGGCGCGCAGGCCCGGCACGAAACTGCTGTCCAGCAGAGAGCCGGGGCTGATGTTCACGGCCCTGGCCATGCCATCGGCAGCGATGGCCTGCAGCGCCAGGTCGGCCGCCAGCGTGTCGATGCGGGCGGTCAACAGGGTCCGGCGGGCCATCGGCAACCACTGGGCGGCGGGCACCAGCGCCCCGCCCTCTTCGAGTTGCAGGCGCAGGGGGCACTCGCGGTGCACGACCGAGCCGTTGCCGTCGATCAGGGCGAACTCCACCAGCTTGGCGCGGCGATTGGCCAGCGCACCCTGCAGGCGCTCGCGCCAGGCATCCTCACCCAGCACCAGGCCATCGCCGGTGTCGTCCAGTTCCACCGCGTAGGCGCCACGCGCCTCGGCACGGGCCAGGGCCTGGTCGGCGGCAGCCAGCAGCGAGGACACCGGGGCGCCATGCCACCAGCGCACCGCGCCGACCACTGCATTGGCCATGGGGTCGTGAGCCCGCAGCAGGTTGCGCAGGCGCGCCGCCACATCCACCGCGGGTTCACGCAGCGAGCCGACATCGGGCAGCACCATCGCGAAATCCGATCCGTTCAGGCGTCCCACCTCGTAGGAGCCGGCACGACGGGCCGATTCCACGATGGCCGCCGCAGATTCCTGCAACAGCCGGTCGGTCGTGGCATGGCCGAGCTTGCGGTTCAGTCCCTGCAGGTCGGCCAGGCGCACCAGCACGATGGCACCGCCAGCGCTGCCGTCCTCGCTGCCCAGCATCACCTTCAGGCGGCCCATGAAGTGAGACCGGTTCGACAAGCCGGTGAGTGCATCGCAGTTGGCCTGGCGGCGCAGTTGCTCCACCTGCGCGGCCTGCTCGTCGAACATGGCCTTGAGGCGGCCGACCATGGTGTTCATGGCCCGGGTCACGTCGCGCAACTCCGGCACCACCGGCTCACTGATGGTGATGAAGCGGCGCTCGGTGATGGCCGTGGCCTGCTGGACCGTGGCTTCCAGCGGGAGCCGGATGCGACGCACGCCGACGGCCGCCAGACTGCCCAGCACGAGCGCCAGCACGGCCATCAGCGAGGCGGTGGACATGGTGCTCTGCCACAGTTGATCGTGGACAAAGCTGGCGTGGCTGCGCACCTCCAGGCGGCCCAGCTGCTTCCAGCCGTCGCTCACCTGCGAAACACCCGGTGGCGGCGAAATGCCCAGCCAGCGGACAAACCAGCCCGGGGCGCCGCTGGCCTTGGGGGTGGCGCGACGCTCCAATGTCGGCCGGCCGTCCACGCCGATCAGGCGGATGGCCTCGTAGTAGCCGGTGTCGAACTGGCTGGCGATCACCAGTTCGATCGCCGTGGCGTCGCCCTTCTGCTGCGACAGCGTCAAGGCCAGGAACTGGGCCGTGTCGTTGTTCTTCAGCCCGAGTTGGGTCTCGAGATATTGCCGTGACGAGTGCACGGTGATGCCGAATGCCGCGGCAAACGCAATCACCAGCGTCAGTGCAAGCAACAGCCAAACCTGGCGGATCAGTGACATGAGCTCTCCTGGACCATTCTTATACCTCCTTCAGTTGCGTTCGCTTACTGGAAAAAGCCGTCTTGTCGGGCCTTCACCAGCACATCACGCCAACGCGACAAGCGTTCGGCGGGCCCGGCGCCCCCCACGGCGACCGGCCCCACACCCTCCCACAGGCCGTCGGCGTTGAAGCTGAAGACGGGGCTCAGGTCGGGGCGACGGCCGGCACGCCGAACCTCGCCGACCAGGTTGTCGAGCACATAGGGGTCGGCCTCGGGGCTGGGGTAGTAGGTCAGCACCATGTGGGGCAACACCAGCCCGGCCGTGGCAACGCGCACGTACACCATGCGCAGCTTGCGGTGCGGCACGCCCATCGAGACCAGGGTGAAGTACTTCGCGATCGCATAGTCCTCGCAATCCGCCTGGCTCCGCTGCAATGATTCGAGCGGGCTGGCCCAGTAGTCAGCCTGGCCCCAGTTGTCGGCGTCCTCGCGGAAGGCGAGGCGATGGTTGTAGAAATCGTTCACGGCAACCAGTTGGGTCAATTCGTCGCGGCCCAAGGCAGTGCCCACGGCCTGTCGCAACGCCCGGACACCCTGTACAGCGGTCTCGCCGTGCCGTGCGGCCGAGCTTGCGAGGCGATCCGGGTCCCAGGCCTGCACGGTCAAGGCCCAGCATGCCAGGGCCACACAGGCCGCCCACCACGAGTGGCGCCGCAGGGCGCCCATTGGCAAGGGTGGTTGGAAAGCGAGGGACATCGTTCCAATGTCGGCCGCGACGAAGCCGACTTGAGTGGCAGCGGAGGACGCCGTCGCCTGGGGCCTGTGGCCGCGCTGCCACAGGCACGGCGCGATAAGAGGCGCCACTGCCGTTTTCATCACATCAGCGCTTCGGGCGGGCGCACCCGCCGAACGGCCCTTCCATTACATTGAGCCGGCTTTCAGCGAAACGAAGATCACAGCAGAGTGCCCCATGAAGAAGCCCCTCGTCCGATTCAGCATCCTGGCGCTGGCCTGTTCGGCCGCCCTGGCACAAACCGACCTTGGCGTGACCGGCGCTGCCCAGAAGGCCATCGGCTCCAGCCCGGAGGTGGCGGCCAAGTTCAACGCCTTCCGCGCTTCGGTGGACGAGATCGACGCGGCAGCCGCCGGCTACCGACCCAAGCTCGACCTCACGGCCGACCTGGGGCGCACCGAAGACCGGATCACCAGCCGCAACCCGGCCGACCAGGGCCTGAACCGGGGCGGCGTGGCGCTGAACCTCACCCAGATGCTCTGGGATGGCTTGGCCACCAGCAACGAGGTGGCACGCCTGTCGCATAGCAAGATGGCGCGCTACTTCGAGTTCCTCGACGCCACCGAGCAGACCGCCCTCGAAGCACTGCGCGCGCACCATGATGTGCTGCGCTACCGCAGGCTGGTGTCTCTGGCCGAGGACAACTACGTCCAGCACAAGTACGCCTACGACCAGATCCAGTCCCGGGTTCGTGCCGGGGTGGCCCGTGGGGTGGACCTGGAACAGTCCGGTGCCCGCCTGGCGCTGGCCGAATCCAACCTGGTCACCGAGAAGGCCAACTTGCACGACGTGACCGAGCGCTACCGCCGCATCGTCGGTGAGCCGCCCGAAGCCCTGGCCACGGCCGCGATGCCGATGAAACGGCCATGGCCCGTCTCGGCTGCTGCCGCCATCGAAGGCAGCGCCCGCTTCAGCCCGGTGATTGCCGGCGCCGTCGAGGGCCTGCGCGCCGTGCGCGCCCAGGCCGAGGTGCGCAAGAGTGCCTTCCAGCCCCGCATCGAAGCACGCCTGCGCGCCGGCGGTGGCCACAACTTCGACGGGGTCGAGGACCAGAAGCGCGACGTTTCCGCCCAGCTCGCCCTGACCTGGAACCTGTTCAATGGCGGTGCCGACGATGCCCGCCAGCGCCAGCAGGTGCACCTGCTGAACCAGGCCACCGACCTGCGCGACAAAGCCTGCCGAGACACCCGCCAGACCGTGGCGATCGCCTACAACGACGTGCGCAAGCTCGAGGAGCAACTCGTCTATCTCGACCGCAACGTCACTGCCATCGAGAAGGCGCGCGACGCCTACCGCCAGCAGTTCGACATCGGCCAGCGCAGCCTGCTGGACCTGTTGAACGCCGAGAACGAGGTCTACACCGCCAGGCGGGCTTATGCGCTCGCCGTGGCGGACCGCGACATCGCCATCGGCCGCACACACGCCAGCATCGGGACGCTGGTGGCCGCACTCGGCCTGACCCGGCCAGACACCCTGGGGCTGGCGGCGGAGTCCGAAGGGTGGGAAGCCGGCCGGGACGCCGCTTCTCGCTGCCCGCTCTCACCCACTGACCTGCCCGGCATGTCTCGTGCCGATCTGGACGCCAGGGCCCGGGCCATGGCGGTGCCCACCGCGGCATTGCTTCCCGCCACCCCTGCGCCGGTGGCCCCGGTGGCTGCGCCGGCCGCGCCCACGGCGCTGGCGCCCGCCGCCGCAGCCGAACAACGCCTGCGCGACTGGGCCGCCGCCTGGTCGGCCAAGGATTTCACCCGCTACCAGGCCTTCTACAGCCCGGCGTTCAGCCCCAGCCAGGGCGACAAGGCCCGGTGGTTGGCCGATCGGCAGCGCCGCGTCACCAAGCCCGGAGAGATCCGGGTGGAGGTGTTGAACGTCGAAGCGAAGGCCGTGTCGCCCACCCAGGTCGAGACCCGCTTCGAGCAGGCCTACCAGTCGGCCAACTACAGCGACCGCAGCGCCAAGACGCTGACCTGGGAGCAGGCCGGCGGCACCTGGCTGATCGTGCGCGAATCCAACCGTTGAGACATGGGGCACCCGGTGTCCGGGGCGGTATATTTCGATAGACTTCCGGCGGGCCGCCGCTGGGTGGCTCGCCATGCCGGCCACGGGGCCGGTGCCCGGCTCGCGCCCAGACCTCTTCATTGAACACGCCCCTCATGCGCTCACGCTCGCCCCTGCTGCCCCGACGCCCCCTGAACCGTTTCGTTGCAGCGTGGGCCGTGGGGTGGGGGCTGGCGGGTGCGCTGCACGCCCAGGCGCTCGCGCCGGCCTCGTCCCCCGAGGCCACCGAAGTGCAGCGCCTGTTGAAAGATGGCCAGCACGTGCAGGCATTGAAGATCATCGACGAGTCGCTGGCGCGCAATCCGAAGGACCCGCAGATGCGCTTCCGGCGCGGCGTGGCCCTGTCCATGCTGGATCGCAAGACCGAGGCCCTGGCGGTGTTCCAGAAGCTGGTCGAAGACCACCCGGACATGCCGGCGCCCTACAACAACATGGCCGTCATCCATGGTGCCCAGGGCGACTACGACAAGGCCCGCCAGGCGCTGGAGAAAGCCATCCGCACCAACCCGGCCTACGCGACCGCGTACCAGAACCTGGGCGATGTCTACGCGCAATTGGCCAGCCAGGCCTACAACAAGGCCTTGCAACTCGACAAGAACGACGCCACGGTACCGCCCAAACTGGCTCTCCTGCGTGAGCTGACGGCTGGCCCGAACATGCCGCCGCCGCCCCCCACGGTGCCGGGCACCACGGTGGCCGCCAAGCCGGCCGCCGCGCCGGTGCCGCCCGCCAAGCCCACGACGGCCGCCCCGCCGCCCGTGCCGGCTTCGGCCCTGGCGACCGCACCACCCGCCAGCCCGCCTGCCCCGCCTCAGCCGGTGGCCCGCGACGCCGCAGCCGATGTGGAAGCCGCTGTCCGCACGTGGGCGGCGGCCTGGAGCCGGCGTGACATGAGCGGCTACCTCGCGGCTTATGCGCCGGATTTCGCCGGCCAGTCGGGCTCGCGCAAGTCCTGGGAGCAGGACCGCCGCGACCGCATCGTGCCCCGCAAGCAGATCAAGGTGGAGATCGTCGACCTCAAGGTCAATGTCAATGGCGACCAGGCCACGGCCCGGTTCCGCCAGGTCTATGCGTCCGACACCTTGTCCACCAGCAGTCGCAAGACGCTGTCGCTGATCCGTTCGAGCCAGGGCAAATGGGTCATCAAGCAAGAGGCAGTCGGGGGCTGACACCGGCTTCACTCGCCGCCCGCGCTCCCTCGGGTGACAATCCCGTTGCGATGACGCTCGAATACTCCAACCCCAAGCGGCGCCGGGGCGCCGTGATGGTCGGCACCCTGGGCCTGCTGTGCGCCGGCATGCTGTCGGCCGCCGACACCCGCGGCCTGACGCTGTGGTGGTCAGGCGGCTTGGCCGCCGCTGCCACGGGGCTGGGGCCGCCCGCCAGCCTGCGCATGCGCCTGGCCGACGACCGGCCCCAGCCTCGGCCGGCGAACGCCGGCGAGGCCCTCACAGGCAGCCCCGAATCCCGGCTGATCGCCATCTACCGGCTGGTGGCCCGGCACGAGCTGGACGATGCGCTGGTGGCCAGCACCGCCCTGGTCCAGTCGCATCCCAACTTCAGACTCGCCCAACTGTTGCACGCCGATCTGCTGGCAGCGCGTGCCGCACCGCTCGCGGCATGGGGTGGCGCCGTGCCCGAGGCCGAGCTGACGCCCATGCGCGACGAGGCTCTCCAGCGCCTGGCAGCCTTGCGCGAGCGGCCGGCAGCGGGCATGGTGCCAGCGGAGTTCGTGCAGTTGCCGCCCAGCGTGCCCTTCGCCATTGCCGTCGATGCCGCGCGCAGCCGGCTCTACCTGTTCGAGAACAGCGCCGGTGGCTTGAAGCTCGTCGACGACTTCTACATCTCCGTCGGCAAGCAGGGCGTCGAGAAGCTGGTGGAGGGCGACCAGCGCACGCCGCTGGGCCTGTACTTCACCACCGGCCGCATCGATCCGCGCGCTCTGGAAGACCGGTTCGGCGTGGGTGCGCTACCGCTGAACTACCCGAACGCCTACGACCGCAACCGCGGGCGCACCGGCAGCGGCATCCTGCTGCACGGCGTGCCGGCGGCCACCTACTCGCGCCCGCCTCAGGACAGCGACGGCTGCGTGGTGCTGGCCAACGAGGACCTGCTCTCGCTGGCCGGCCGGCTGCCGCTGCGCGACACGCCGGTGCTGATCAGCCGCCAGATCGACTGGCGCGCGCCGGCCGGCGCCCAGGCCGCCGCTCACCCCGCGTTCCTGAAGTCATTTCAGCGCTGGCAACAGGCCCGGTTGGCCTCGGACGCCGACACCCTGGCCTCGTTCTACCCCAGCGAGGGCCCGAGCGACGGCGCCGCCATCGCGCGTTTCCGCCAGCGCGCCGCCCTGCCACCCAGTGCGATCTCGGACACCAGCCTGATCACCTGGCGCGACGACCGCGAGCTGATGATCGCCACCTTCCGCGAGCAGGCCGGCGCTGGGCAGCGGCGCGACCGGGTGATGCGCCAGTACTGGGGCCGAGACGGCAGCGCCTGGGTCATCGTGGCCGAGGGGCAGGTGCACTGAACACCTGTCAGGCAAAGGCCGTGATCTGCACGTAGCTCATGTTGTCGACCTGGATGTAGTCACCTGGCGTCCCGACGCGAACACACGGGAACAGCTTTTCGCCGGCTTCCAGGAGCCGCACCGCGGAGGTCGTCGTGGTCCAGGCGTCGGACGAGTTTCCAGTCGACACCACGGTCGAATGCGCCAGGACATTGAGTTTGCCCGACGGCACCGTGACGGGCACGGTGTTGTACCGGTTCTCGATCACCACCCGGACGATGTTCTTGCCGACCACGCGGGCCGAAAGCAGCAGGCCGGCGTTGGCGGAACCCAGGCTCGCGTCAGTCAGGGCGCCCATGCCGACCTCGACGGTATCACCCGGAACCACGGCATAGGACGGCCCCGCCAGAGCCACCTCGATGCTGGCATAGCCGCCCACAGGAAGGGTGCCTGGCTTCCAGGTCACCGTGCTGCGGGCGTAGCGTGGCGCATCGGAAGCGGGCACATCGCTCGCCAGAATCGCGTGGTAGGGGTGGTTGCTTGGCACGGGGGTAACGCCGTTCAGCGTGCGCTTCGGGGGCGCGGTGCCCACGGTGGCCCGGAACAGCAGGATCTTGCGCAGATCCACGTCGACGCCTTCCTGGCCAGGCCAGTCCAGGTTCATCGTCAGTTGGTAGAGCCCGGTCTGGCTGATGGTGATCGTGCCGTCGTCTGTCAAGGAGAAGCGACTGCCACCCGACTCGTCGAACTCGGTGACGGTGAGTGGCACGGCGAACACGACGCCCGGAAGCGGGATCTTGATGGTCCCGTAGTCCTCGAGGTCGTTTGTCGAGGTGTAGGCGTAGCGGGCGCGAACAATGCCGCCAACGCCCCCTGGGACCCAATGTTCAGCAGGCGGCTTGGGTGCCAAGCTGCGCGGCGCGGCGTTCGACAGTGGCAATGCCAGGCTGGCGGCAGCTCCGGCGAGAAACTGGCGGCGGTTGTTCATGTGCGGGCTCCCCGAATCCGCAAAGAGCAGCCGGGCGCCTCGAAGGCACCCGGCCCGCCATACCTAGCGTTTTTGCGGCGGCAGGTCAGTGCAAGAACCGTGCGCGACCTCGGCGGCCATGCCGATGCTCTCGCCCAGCGTCGGGTGCGGGTGGATGGTCTTGCCGATGTCCACCGCGTCGGCACCCATCTCGATCGCCAATGCGATCTCGCCGATCATGTCGCCGGCATGCGTGCCGACGATGCCGCCACCGACGATGCGGTGGGTGGCTTCGTCGAACAGCAGCTTGGTGAAGCCCTCGTCGCGGCCGTTGGCGATGGCACGGCCTGAGGCCGTCCACGGGAACAGGCCCTTCTTGACCTTGATGCCCTGGGCCTTGGCCTGGTCCTCGGTGAGGCCGACCCAGGCCACCTCGGGGTCGGTGTAGGCCACGCTGGGGATCACCCGGGCGTCGAACTGCGCCTTGGTGTCGCCGGACGCCACCTCGGCCGCCACATGCGCCTCGTGCACCGCCTTGTGCGCCAGCATCGGCTGGCCGACGATGTCGCCGATGGCGAAGATGTGCGGCACGTTGGTGCGCATCTGCACATCCACCGGGATGAAGCCGCGGTCGGTGACCACGACGCCCGCCTTCTCGGCGCCGACCTTCTTGCCGTTGGGCGTGCGGCCCACGGCCTGCAGCACCAGGTCGTAGGTGTCCTCGCTGGTGCTGCCGTCCAGCCCTTCGAACTTGACCTTGATGCCCGCCGGCGTGGCCTCGGCCCCCACCGTCTTGGTCTTCAGCATGATCTTGTCGAAGCGCGGAGCGTTCAGCTTCTGCCAGACCTTGACCAGGTCGCGGTCGGCGCCCTGCATCAGCCCGTCGAGCATCTCCACCACGTCCAGGCGGGCGCCCAGCGTGGAGTAGACCGTGCCCATCTCCAGGCCGATGATGCCGCCGCCGACGATCAGCATCTTCTTCGGCACCGCCTTCAGGCCCAGCGCCCCGGTGGAGTCGACGATGCGCTCGTCGTCCGGGAAGAACGGCAGCCGCACCGCCTGCGAGCCGGCGGCGATGATGGCGTTCTTGAACTTGATGGTCTGGGTCTTGCCGGTCTTGGCCTGCGCGTCGCCGCTGGTCTCTTCGACCTGCACATGGTGCGGGTCGACAAAGGCGCCATAGCCGCGCACCACCGTGACCTTGCGCATCTTGGCCATTGCCGCCAGGCCGCCGGTGAGCTTGCCCACCACCTTGGCCTTGTGGCCGCGCAGCTTGTCGATGTCCAGCGCCGGGGCGCCGAAGCTGACGCCCAGGTCGGCCATGTGGCTGACCTCGTCCATCACGGCCGCCACGTGCAGCAGCGCCTTGGACGGGATGCAGCCCACGTTCAAACAGACACCGCCCAGCGTGGCGTAGCGCTCGACGAGCACCACCTTCATGCCCAGATCGGCCGCACGGAATGCGGCCGAGTAGCCACCGGGGCCGGCGCCGAGCACGAGCATGTCGCATTCGAGGTCTGCCCCACCCGCGTAGCTGGCCGCAGCCGGTGCGGCGACGGCAGGTGCAGCCGTGACTGCCGCTGCGGCGGCGGGAGCGGCGGGAGCGGCGGGAGCGGATGCCGGCGCCGCGGCCACGCCACTGGCCTCCAGCATCAGGATCAGCGACCCCTGGTTCACCTTGTCGCCCACCGCCAGCTTGAGCTCCTTGACCACACCGGCATGCGACGACGGGATCTCCATCGAGGCCTTGTCGCTCTCCACCGTGATCAGGCTCTGGTCCACGGCCACCGTGTCGCCCGGCTTGACCAGGATCTCGATGACGCCCACGTCCTTGAAGTCGCCGATGTCCGGCACTTGCACTTCGATCGTTGCCATTCTTCAGCTCCCGATCAGAGTGCGATGCGGCGGAAATCCGCCAGCAGCGATGCGAAGTAGACATTGAAGCGCGCCGCGGCCGCCCCGTCGATCACCCGGTGATCCCAGCTCAACGAGAGCGGCAGGATCAGGCGCGGCACGAAGGCCTTGCCGTCCCAGCGCGGCTCCATGCTGCTCTTGCAGACCCCCATGATGGCCACTTCCGGCGCGTTGATGATGGGCGTGAAATAGCGCCCGCCGATGCCACCGAGCGACGAGATGCTGAAGCAGCCGCCGGACATGTCTGCCGGGCCCAGCTTGCCGTCGCGGGCCTTCTTGGCCAGGTCACCCATTTCCTGGGTGATCTGGAAGATGCCCTTCTTGTCGGCGTCCTTGATCACCGGCACCACCAGGCCATTCGGCGTGTCCGCCGCGAAGCCGATGTGGAAGTAGCTCTTCAGCACCTGGGTGTCGCCATCCAGCGAGGAGTTGAACTCGGGGAACTTCTTCAGCGCGGCCACGGCCGCCTTGATCATGAAGGCCAGCATCGTGACCTTGATGCCCGACTTCTCGTTCTCCTTGTTCAGCTGGACGCGGAAAGCCTCCAGTTCGGTGATGTCCGCGTCGTCGTGGTTGGTGACGTGCGGGATCACCACCCAGTTGCGGTGCAGGTTGGCACCGCTGATCTTCTTGATGCGTGAGAGGTCCTTGCGTTCGACCGGGCCGAACTTGGAGAAATCCACCTGCGGCCAGGGCAGCAGGCCGGGGAACGCGCCTCCAGCAGCCGGAGAGGCGGCCGGTGCCTTGGCCTTTTGGGCCGCTGTCTGCACCGCGCCGGACATCACCCCCTTGACGAAGCCTTGCACATCGTCCTGCGTGATGCGGCCCTTGGGCCCGGAGCCCTGGACCTCGCCCAGCGGCACGCCGAGTTCACGTGCCAGCTTGCGGATCGATGGCGACGCATGCGGCAAGCTGGCCTTGACCGCGGTCGGCTCGTGTGCCGGCAGCGCTGCGGTGGGCACAACCCGCTCGACCGGCGCGCTGGTCAGCGTGCCTGGCGCATGGCTGGCAGCGGTCACGGTCTGGGCCGGCGCGGCAACCGGTGCCGCGCTGGGGGCGCCCACGCCCTCGACCACCGCGATCAGGCTGCCCTGGTTGATCTTGTCGCCCAGCGCGACCTTCAGTTCCTTGACCACGCCCGCATGCGAGGACGGGATCTCCATCGAGGCCTTGTCGGACTCGACGGTGATCAGGCTCTGCTCGGCCTTGACGGTGTCGCCGACCTTGACCAGCACCTCGATCACCGCGACATCCTTGAAGTCGCCGATGTCGGGAACGATGATGTCGATGCGGCCTGCGGCCGGGGGTGCCGCAGCGGCTGGCGCGGCGGCGGGTGCCGGGGCGGCTGCGGGGGCTGCTGGCGCCGGCGCTGCTGTCGGCGCGGCGGCGGCTTCGCCCGCCACCTCGAGCATCAGCAGCAGGCTGCCTTCGCTGACCTTGTCGCCGAGCGCCACCTTCAGTTCCTTGACCACGCCACTGTGGGACGACGGGATCTCCATCGAGGCCTTGTCGCTCTCGACGGTGATCAGGCTCTGCTCGGCCTTGACGGTGTCACCTGGCTTGACCAGCAGCTCGATGATCGCCACTTCCTTGAAGTCCCCGATGTCGGGGACCTTGACTTCAACCAATGCCATGTTGTGTGTCTCCGTCGCCGCTTTACGCGTAAAGCGGGTTGATCTTGTCGGCCTTGATGCCGTACTTGGCAATCGCCTCGGCCACCTTGGCCGCCGGGATGCTGCCTTCGTCGGCCAGGGCCTTCAGCGAGGCGACGACGATGTAGTGCCGGTTGACCTCGAAGTGCTCGCGCAGCTTGGAGCGGAAGTCGCTGCGGCCGAAGCCGTCGGTGCCCAGCACCTTGTAGGTGCGGCCCTTGGGCATGAACGCGCGGATCTGCTCGGCGTAGTTCTTCATGTAGTCGGTCGAGGCGATCACCGGCCCGGCATGCGGGTTCAGTTGCTCGGCCACGAAGGGCACGCGCGGTGCTGAGGTCGGGTGCAGCAGGTTCCAGCGCTCGCAGTCCTGGCCATCGCGGGCCAGCTCGTTGAAGCTCGGGCAGCTCCACACATTGGCGGCCACGCCCCACTCGGCCTCCAGCAGCTTCTTGGCTGCCATCGACTCGCGCAGGATGGTGCCGCTGCCCAGCAGGTTGACACGCGGCGTCTTCTTGGCACCCTCTTCCAGCAGGTACATGCCCTTGAGGATCTGCGCCTCGGTGCCGGCCTTGAGGCCAGGCATCGGGTAGTTCTCGTTCAGCAGGGTGATGTAGTAGTAGACGTTCTCCTGCCGCTCGACCATGCGCTTGAGGCCTTCGTGCATGATCACGCCCACCTCGTGCGCGAAGGTCGGGTCGTAGCTGATGCAGTT
>JADMKA010000258.1 GCA_018780145.1 Vitreoscilla sp.
CGGCTCGTGCCCCAGCGCGGCGACCAGCCGTGCGTTGTCCATCCGCACCGGCGTGCGCCAGAGGTAGCGCATCTCGCGCATTTCGCGGAAAGTGGCGATGAAAGGTGAGGCCAGGGTCAGCAGCCACCACGGGAACGCGGCAACGCGCGGTTCGCAGCCGGTGCGACGCGGCACCACACGCCGGATCGCATCGCTGATCTGCGTGCCATCCGCGTCCCAGTGGCCCGCCATGTGGAAACAGGCGAAAGCACCGCGCGAATCGCGGCGCGCCAGCAACTCGACCATGGTGCGCGCCACGTCGGGCAGGTACGACCACTGGTGGCCAACGCCGCGCTCGCCGGGGTAGCTCACCGTCTTGACCGCTTGTCCGGACTTGACCAAGCCTTGCGAGAACCAGTTGTTGCCTGCCTTCGGACCGAAGAAGTCGCCCGCACGCACGACCAGCACGCGGGCACCGTCGCGGCTGGCCTTCAGCAGGCGCTGCTCCAGTTCCACACGGATGGCACCCTTGCGCGTTACCGGGTGCTGCGGCGAATCTTCATGCAGCACCGGGAAGGCATCCGGCCCGAAGTTGTAGACCGTGCCCGGCAGCACGATGGCCGCGCCTTCGGCAATGGCCGCGGCGATGGTGTTGTCCAGCATCGGCAACACCAGCTCCGACCACTGCCGATAGCCCGGCGGGTTGACCGCGTGGACGATGACCGAGCAGCCCTTCGCGGCGTCGACGACGTCCTGCCGGTTCAGCGCATCGCCGCGCAGCCAGGTCAGGCCATCCCGCCGCTCGGTGGCCTGTTCGGCGCAGCGCTTCAGCGCACGCACCTGCCAGCCGGCGTCTCGTAGCTGGCGAGCCACCTTGCCGCCGATGCCGCCCGTGGCGCCCAGGACCAGAACCGTCTTCTTGCCGCTCATGACCTTCTCCATGCGTTGTTGATGGAGGAATTCTGGGCAAACCCTCGTTCAATTGGAATTGCTGATCATGAGAAGGTTGCTATACATTTATGTATGGCAATGGGCATCGGCTGGGAGTTCTACCGCACCTTTCTGGCCGTGTTGACCGAAGGCTCTCTTTCCGGTGCGGCACGCTCTCTCGGCATCACACAACCGACGGTAGGTCGTCACATTTCCGCACTGGAGGCGTCGTTCGACCAGGCGCTGTTCACCCGCTCACAGACCGGCTTGTTGCCAACCGAGGCAGCGCTGGCGCTGCGCGGCCATGCCGAGGCCATGCGGAGCACTGCGGCAGCGTTGGAGCGCATGGCCACTGGCCAAGGGCACCTCGTGAGCGGCACCGTGCGGATCTCGGCCAGCGAGGTCATCGGGGTGGAGGTGCTCCCGCCCATGTTGGCGTCGCTGCGTAAGGTGCACCCCCAGTTGAAGATCGAACTGGTGGCCACCAACCGCGTGCAGGACCTGCTGCAGCGCGAGGCCGACATTGCGGTGCGCATGACGGCGCCGAAGCAGGAACTGCTCATCGCCCGGCGCGTGGGCGAGGTGGAGCTTGGCCTGTACGCGCACACGGACTACCTTCAACAGCATGGCGCGCCGGTGACGCCGGCCGAGTTGCCGCGGCACGCGCTGATCGGGTTTGACGAGGAAACGCCTTTCCTGCGCGGCGCGAGGAAACTGCTGTCGGCGTGGACACGCGACGCCTTCTCGCTGCGCACCGACAGCGACGTGGGTCAGCTCGCGCTCATCCGTGCGGGCTGCGGCATTGGCGTCTGCCAGTCTGCCCTTGCCAGGCGCGACACCCGCCTCGTGCGCGTGCTGCCCGAGCACTTCGCGCTCAAGCTCGACACGTGGGTCACCATGCACGAAGACCTGCGCGGTAGCCCGCGCTGCAAGGCCACCTTCGATGCCCTGGTGCGGTGTCTGCAGGCCCACACGGCATCGGTACCTGAGTCCTGAACGGACGCTGCGCCCACGGGCTTGTCTGTCGCAATGTCGGCATCAACTCGGTCTGGTGTGAGCCGACCCGGGTTGCTGTTCGCTTGACCGTGCTCGGTTCCGCGCTGAGGTGTTCAGTTCCGTCCATGCCGCGCCGCCGCGGTCTCGGGGGTTGATGGGGTGCGATGCCGTTGGATCATGGATTGACGAAATTCCCGTCATCCATGAGGCACCAGGCCATGACGCACCCGATCATCAACATCAACGGCGGCCACGCTGCGCCGCCCACCGTGCTGGGCCAGGGGCCCGCGCACATCTCCACCGGCGGCAAGATTCGCGCGGGCATCAAAGTGCTCACCAACAAGGCCGCCGGCCAGCCGAAGGCCAGGGAGTTGTACCAGAAGGGTGTGGCCGCTGGCCAATCCTTCGATCAGATCGAGCGTGCCATCACCGAGGCGCTGCCGCAGCTCAAGACACCGCTCGTCCCACGCAACGTGGCTTGGTTCACCGTTCGCGGGCAGGACTTCCCGAACCCGGAGATCGCCCAGCAGATCCTCGACGCCTATGCGGAAGACCGCGGCGAAGGCTCGCGCCTGTACCGATTTCCGGTGGTGTTCCCATCCGATCACTGGCGGACCGTGATGCCGCACGAGCTTGCGTCCTGGGGAGCGAGTGAGAAGCGGTTCTGGTCCGAGTACAGCTCCGATGGTCGGGTGCGGCACTGCATGACGCACGCGCCCGTGCCGCTGGACAACACGGGCCGGCGCACGATCCGCATCTTCGGTGGGCGCAAGGCCATGGTCCGTGAAGCGAACGGTGGTCTATGCGACCCCGAGAACTGCGTCGAATACCAGCAGCGGCAGTGCAATCTGAGCGGCCGGTTCCTGTTCTTCATCCCAGGCATCCGTTCGATCAGCGCCTTCGAGCTGCACACCAACAGCTTCTATGCGATGAACGCGGCGATCCAGAAGTTCGAGACCATCGGGTTTTTGCGTGGCGGGCGCATCTCAGGCTTCCTGGATCGACAGCGCACGACCTTCTTCCTGACCAAGAAGCTGATGGAGGTAGCGCACATCGACGAGTCCGGCAAGGCCGTGCGCGTGCCGCAGTGGATCATCGAACTCGAGGCGCCGGTGGACGTCACGGCGCTGCTGCGCGAACGCGAAGGCGAAGGCGATGATGCCGCCATCGTGCAGGCGCAGCTTGCCACGCAGGTGCTCGAAGGCACTGCGCGAACGGCGGCCGAGCCCGCATCTGCGGGCGACGGCGCCCTTGGAGTCTCGGCGCTGCGCGAAGGGGAGCCTTCGCTGGAACTGCTTCTGGCCCAGGCGCAGGCCCGCAGCATTGATCCGGCCCGCTACCAGGCCTATGCCGATCGGCGTTGGGGAAGCGGCTGGAAGCTCAACCCGCACGGCCGCCGCCGGGCCTGGGACGAACTGGTGGAGCGCTACCGCAACGACCCACAGGGCTACCGCGACAAGATCGACAGCGAACTGGCGCAATCCGAAGGGAGCGACTCATGATCCGCATCGCGCACTTTTCGGACCTTCACTACGGGCACAAGACCCTGGCCGAGGCGGACCGCTGCTTCGGTGACGCAATCGACCGGGCGATCGAGGCGCGCGTACAGGCTGCAGTCCTGTCTGGCGATGCCACCGACCACGCGCTGGATCTGCATGCGCCTGCAGCACTGCGCCTCATGGTCCAAGTCAAACGGCTGGCCGAGCACTGCCCTGTGCTGATATTGCAGGGTACGTTTTCGCACGAGCCGCTCGGTGCCTTGTCGGCATTTCGGCTACTGGGGGCACGGCACCCGATCCACGTGGCTGACCGGATCGAGCAGGTGGTGTTGTCGCAGGAGGGGCAATGGCTGCCGTCGGATGCCCGGCGGTTCGACAAGTTGTCGGGAGCGGCGCTTGCGTTGTTCACCTGCGTGCCAACCGTCAACAAGGCGGTGGTTGCGGCGACCGTTGGCGCCACCGACGCGGCCGCGGCGGTGGCAGAGCACCTGGCTGCGCTGCTGGCGGGCTTCGCGCCCATCCATCGCGAAGCCCGCACGCGGGACGTGCCGACCGTCGGCGTCTCGCATGGCACGGTCTTCGGCTGTCTCAGCGAGCATGGCGTGCCGATGGCCGGCTTCGATCACGAGTTCACGACCGGCGCGCTGTTCGCAGCCGAAGCCACGGCTTTCATGCTCGGGCATATCCACATGCACCAAGCCTGGACTCGAGAGAGTGGCGCAGGCGTGCAATGCATCGCATATGCCGGTTCGGTCGGACGCTTCCATTTTGGCGAGCAGGGCGACAAAGGGTTTCTGATCTGGGAGGTTGGCGCCGACGCGGCGAGCTTCGAACTGCACGCGACGCCTGCGCGCAGGACGATGGACATCGTGTTCGAGGGTCGGCCCGACCTGGCGGCGCTGAAGGAGGCGGTCGCGCAGCAGTCGCTCAGCGGCACGAGCGTGCGAGTGCGGTGGACTGTCGCCGAAGAGGATAAGCAAGCCATCGACCGCGCGGCGATCCAGGCTTTGTTGGGCGAGGCGGCCGAAGTCAAGCTGGAAGGGCGCATCGTGCCCGTGCTGCGTACGCGGGCGGCGGGCATTTCGCAGCTCGCCGGCTTGGCCGACAAGGTACGGGTATGGGCGCAGACCACGCGATGCAACCCAGAGCCGTTGCTTGCCTGCCTGGGTCGTTTGATGAGCGTGTCGCCCGAGGACATTGCCCAAGCGATTCTTCAAGACTCGAACGGCGGCTCAGCCCTGGTCTGTGGACCTGCGTCCGATGGGCACTGCGCAGTGCTGTCGGAACGTACTTGCGCTTGACGCCACCTTGAGTCGTGAGAGCCTGGATGGACAGCATCTCTGGCCAAACACCATGCAACCTCTATCACTGACACTCAAAGGTTTCCGCGGCATCCGTGACGGCCTGGGCCTCGACGAAATCACCCTGGACCTCGAACGCCTGGCCGACGGTGCCCAACTCATCGCCATCGCCGGCAGCAACGGACGCGGCAAGACGACCATCATGGATTCGTTGCAGCCCTTTGCGACCCTCCCCAGCCGGGCTGCGGCGGCCGGACCCGGCGGCTTCTCGTTCTACGACCACGTCTACTTGCCGGAGAACATGAAGGATCTGACCTGGGCTCACGAGGGTCGCAGCTACCGGTCACAGCTGGTGATCCGGCTCAACGGCCGGCGTCGCACCGAGGCCTATCTGCATGTGCTGGACGACAACGGCGCCTGGTCGCCAGTGCAGCTTGATGATGGAACCGTCTCGGATGGCAAGGTGGAGAGCTACACCCGCTGCATCGAGAGCATCTGCGGTAGTGCAGACACCTTCTTCACCTCGGTGTTCTCCGCGCAAGGCAAGCGCCAGTTGAGCACCTACCGCAATGCCGAGATCAAGACCCTGCTGGCCGACCTGCTCGGGCAAGAGGAGATTCGCGCACTTAGCCAGAAAGCCGCCGAAACTTCGCGGCTGCTCAAGGCTGCCCTGACGACTATTCGCCAGGAACAGGCCGGGCTGGATGACGACGTGCAACGCCTGGCGGGCGAACGGCGGCTGCTCGACGGTGCTCCGGTCAAGGTCTCCACGGCCCGGCGTGCCAAGCAGGCGGCGCAGATCGCGCTGGACGTGGCTCAGGTTCGGCAGGTGCGGTTGACCGCCGAGCGTGACCAGTCGCGGGCTGTCGAAGCGCGGCGCGCTCAATTGGCGGTTGAACGCAAGGCTGCGGGGGAGGCCGACGCACAGGCCACGCGCGCGCTCCAGGCCCAGGACCAGGCGGAGCGCCAGCGGCTCGAACGGCTCGATCAGCGTGTGAGCAGCCGGCTCCAGAGCGAGCGCAGCCGGCGCCAAGCCTTGCTGCAGGCGCGGCAGCGCTGCAGCACGACGCTCGCCGAAGTCGTGGCGGTTGAGCGTGCGGTGCGACGACTGCCGTTGGTGCAGCGCCTGCTGGGGTTCCGGGTCGAACGCATGCGCGCGGGGCGTGAACGGGTCCAGGCGCTGACGCAGTGCCAGGGGATGGAACGCCTGGCCGAACAGAAGGTCGCGGGCATCGAGCGTGATGCGGGCAGGGCGGCGCTGCGGGCCGAGGAACTGGCCCGTCGCTTCGGATTGACGGCGGAGGTACCTTGCGCCGGCACGAACCTGCAGGGCCAGTGCAAGCTGCTGGGGGATGCGCGCGAGGCGCAGGCTCTGGTTCCCAGCGCGGCTGCCCAGATCGTGCAGTTGGCGCGCGACAAGGCGAATGCTCAGCGCGAATTGCAGGCCGCGTGCCGCCGGCGCGAAGCCCTGGCGGCCGCGCCGCAGGACCTCGCTCGGGCCGAGCATTGCGAAACCCGGGCGCGAGAGCGTGGTGAGCGAGTGGCTGGTTTGGCGGCCAGGGCCCCTGCGTGCGTGCAAGCCCGTGCCGCACTGGACGGCGTTGAGCAGGAACTGGCCGCAATCGGACCGGATGTGCCCGGCCACCGGGGCGAGACGGACGAGGAGCGAACCGAACGCGCGCAGATTGCCGCGTCGAGGGAGGCCGTCGCGGAGCAACTGGCCCGGCAAGCAAACCAGACTCGCGCGACGAGGCAGCGCCTGGACGAAGCCGTGGCCGCACTGCCGGCACGCTACGACGAGGCCCCGCTGACCGCTGCCACTGCGGCGCTGAGCAGCGCTCGAAACGCTGTGGCAGCGGCGGAACACGCGCTGTTGGCGGCGGTGCGAAACGCGCAGGCCCTCGACGACAACTCGAAGCGGCAAGAGGCGTTGGGGACGCGCATGCGGCAGGTCGTGGCACGTCGAAGCCGCGTCGAGGCCGAATTGGGCAACTGGAACCTGTTCGCACGCTGCCTGAGCAACGACGGGCTGATCGCGCTGGCGATCGACGACGCTGGTCCCGCCCTGTCAGGGTTGGCCAACGACCTTTTGCTGGCCTGCCACGGATCGCGTTTCACGGTGTCGATCCACACCCTGCTGGAATCCGGCAAAGGTGAGCAGAAAGAAGGCTTCGACATCGTCGTGCACGACGGCGAGACCGGCGACAGCAAGAGTGTCGGCTTGATGAGCGGCGGCGAGCGGGTGGCCATCAACGAGGCCCTGGTGCGTGCCGTGGCGCTGTACCTCGCGCAGCACACCGGCCGGCGCTACACGACGCTGTTTTCTGATGAGATCGACGGCGCGCTGGACCCGGATCGCAAGCGGCTGTTCATGGCGATGAAACGCGAAGTGCTGCGCCTGGGTGGGTACGAGCGCGAGTTCTTCATCTCACAGACGCCGGAGCTGACGGCGATGGCGGACGCGGTGATCGATCTGGATGCGATGGCGCACGCCGAGTCTGTAGAGGTGACCCGGCCAGCGCAGGAACCCGTGCTGGGATAATGGCCAAGGGCTCCTTTCACGTTTCCGTATCGATGGATCCACGGCACTTTCACATCGCATCCACTGCGGAACCTGGTGCGGCATTGTCCACGGCCATGGCCAGTGCACTGCAATGGCTGCGGAAACGCGACGCTCACGAACTCGCGCTGGCCTTGGCGGGCAAAGACCAGTTGTCCGGGATGCTGGCGGAGGTGCTGGGCGCTGAGGCCGTGCGATCGCTTGACCGCGACAACGCGTACGTGCGCAAGGGCATCACCCTCTACCTGCTGACGCCGAAGATTCAGCGGCGCCGGATGCAGGGGCCGGTCGTTACCTTCGGAATCGAACCTGACCGGTTGGAGGACGTCGTCGCGGCGCAGGGTGTGACCGATGTGGTCTACGTGCCGACATCCTCCGCACCCGAGGACATGGCAACCTATCTGACCCGCTATCCGCAATCCGAGACTTTGGCGCAGCAGGGCGCGCTGGACTGGATCCAGGACACCCCACTGCGCGCAGCCGTCAACGAAAGATCGTCGGCTCCACCGGCAAGCCCCGCATGAAGGCGAGGTACGCCGCCGCCTTGCCGATGTCGTCGAACTGCGCGACGGTCTCCTCGCGCCGGCGAACCGCCCAAGGGCGTTGATCGTCGCCGCTGGGGGCGATGGCCAGATCCACGACGCGATAGGCCGGATGCCGATAGAGCGCCCGGCTGCAGCGCCAGTCGATGACACACAGCAGGCAAGTCGTCAGGATCGCTCCGCCGCCATCCTCGCCTTCTTCGATCAGAAGCGGCACCCTGAGCGGGCCACTCGAACGTCCGAGCGTTCCCACAACGTCGTACTCGTCGAGCCACGACTCGCCGGTGGCCGTGTCGCCCAGCACGAGCCGTACCTTGTTGCCCTCATTGCGACAACGCTCGAGCACACGTGCGGCCTCGGGTGCAGTCCCGGGATCGAAGTAGGTATGCCGGCTGGCCGAGGACGATCCCCAGGCCTGAATTGCGCGCATGTACTTGGTGTAGCCGTCGAGCGTCGCATCGTCTTGAGCGTCGAAGGCCAGCTCTGGCCGGCGAAGCCTCTCTGCGATCTGGTTCGCATGGCCACGCGCGTTGTCGAAGCCCAGGCAACTCACACCGCCATCGAAGGCGATGACGTACAGGCGCTGGGCTTCGTTGATCGTTACCCGACGCGACGGGCGATCTCCAATGGAAGGGTTCGTATTCATCAGTTGAACTCCAAAATGCGAACAGGGCATCGGCCTTTCGGCGCGACGCCCTGTGGGGTCTCGGTGCCACCGGTGAGGTGGCGATGGTTTCAGCGCAGGATGGCTGGCACCCGGCGGTCAGCCGGCATCGCCTTCATCGTCATAGACGGGCAGGCCATCGACGACCGGTCCATCGGCGTCGAACTTGAGCCAGACGATGCCGGCCTTGGCGGCAGCCTCGAAGATCGCTGCCAGGTCGGCTTCGGCGGGCAACCGGTACGGCGGCGCGCCGACGAAGACCAGGCCGCCGTAGCCGCTGGGGTAGGCGTTGATCGACAGATCGTCGGCAGCGAGTTTGGCGCGGGTGGCTTGTGTCAAATGGGTGATCGACAGCGCAACCAGCGGCTCGGCCAGTTGCAGCAGGGTGGCCACGGTGGACTTATCCAAGGCGGACTCCTTCTCGTTGGGGTGTTGGTCTCGATCCCGTCCGCGTGCGGGCGGGTCGATTGAAGTCCATGCCGCAATCGCGGCAGCGGTACCAGCGCAAGCGGCCCAGCGTGCCCAGCGGCACGCCGTGGCCAGGGCAGATCGGGCAGCTCCGGGCGTTGCTCGTTGTCATGGGGTTTCTCCTTCGTCGGTAGGAAGGGAACCCCAGGAACCCCTCGGGGCAGGGGCCCCTTGGGGTTGAGATGAGCGGTGCGTCCGCCGTTCGTCGTTCGATACGAGTGCGCGAGCTGACATCGCCGCGAATAGACCGCCGCACGCAGGTCAGGTGCGCGTCACATGAAGACATGTGGAAGATCGTCCGTGGTGTGATCGGCATCATATGCCGACCATGCCGGCATGCCCATTTCCTCACCCCGGCACGCGAACGACCCGGTGCTTGTCGCACTGGGCGCTGCCATTCGGCGGTGCAGGCTGGCCAAGGGCGTCTCACAGGAAGAGCTGGCACATCGCAGCGTGATCGACCGCTCCTACATGAGCAGCATCGAACGCGGTGGGCAGAACCCGGGGATCCTGTCCATCGTTCGCATCGCGCGGGCGATGGACCTGACGATGACCGAGCTGATGGCCGAAGCCGAGCTTTGAGGCTCCGCAGACGGCACATGCGGCAGTCTCGGTGTGCATGGCGCTACACAAGTCCGCGTTCGGCAAAACTGAGTACCTGATCGCCCGACACGATGAAGTGGTCGATCAGGCGCACATCGACTAGCGCCAACGCGCTGCGCAGGGATTGCGTCAAGTGCTCGTCGGCGCGGCTGGGCTCCGCGCTGCCGCTGCTTGGATGGTTGTGGGCAATGGCCACGGCGCTGCAATTGCGCGACAGGGCACCCTTGACCACTTCCCGCGGGTAGACCGAGGTCTGCGTCAGCGTGCCCCGGAAGAGCTGCTCCGCTTCGATCAACGCATGGCCGGCGTTTAGGTAGAGCACGAGGAACACCTCGTGTTCCAGCCCGGCGCAATGCAGGCGCAGCCAGTCGCGCAGGGTCTGCGGCGAATCCATGATCGGGCCGTGGCGCATCTGCGCTTGCAGATCCCGCATCAGCAGCTCGCGCGCGGCGCTGAGCTTGCGCGTCAGCACGGCGTCGGGTGCCACTGCGTAGCCGTCGGTCGGCTCGAAGTCGCCGACTCGGGGTGCGCTGGCCGAGTCCGGTCGTGAACTGTTTGCCAGCAACTCGGCGACCAGTTCGGCGCGGCTGAGGGTGGTAGGGGTCAAGGCGTTCTCCTTCAGTGGAAAGCAGGAACGCCACACCCGGTTGGGGACGATGTCCCCGCTGAGGTGGATGAGGCAGGTAACGACTGCGACGCCGGCAAGCAGCCGGAGCGTTCACAACGAACGCGGTGAATGCCCGCAAAGTGTGAGCACAGGTAAGGGCGTCTGCAACCCGGTTTGCCCCAATGCCATCGAAAACCGCCGACCGTTCAAGCCGATTGCGGGTGGCGACGGGGGCGCCAAGGAGAGTCGTGCGGCACCCGGATGTCGCTTCGAGGTCACGGCGAAGCGCCCGGGGCCGGCGATCTGGGGCCACGCTGTGATTGAAATGTGATTGGAGTCACGCTGTAGAAATCTTTGCGACCGGCGGTCCGAGTGAGCGCACAGGTTCTTGAAATCACGACAAGATGACGTGCAAGTCCTCTTCGAGCACGCCTTCATGATCCGCCTCGGGCACCAGATTCGACTCACCCGCAGGGAGGTCGAACGCTTCACCAAGATCACGGCCATCGAGCCGGCGGGTGTCCGCACGATCGCTGAACTGGAGGCCTACATCGCGCACTGCAAGGCCCACTACTGGGGCGTGTCGCGTGAGACTCAGTTCCTGCATTGGCTCATCGACCGCGAGATGGGGACCTGCCGGCGGGTGGCATGACTCCGACGTCGGTTCAGCGCCACCGGTGGGTGGGCGTCGAACCGACGGCGTTTTTCGCCGCAATTGCGCAGTTGCCGGATGCGGGTCACGCAGCTTCGAGCAGGCGCTCGAAGAGATGCTCAATGCGCGAGGTGTCGCCGGCGCGCAGTGCGTTGCAGGCCTCGAGCACGACGGTATCCGGCGTGGGGGCGTCACGATCATCGGCTTCGACGCGGGCCACGACCATGCAGCGTGGCGTCGCCACGGTCATCTCGCCCTGGTGCTTGATCCAACTGGCGGTGATCACGTAGTCGCCGTCTCGCGTGAGCCGATCGCGAACCAGTTGAACGCCGGCGTCGAAGGTGTCCACCGTGACGACGTCCTCGAGATCACCGTATTCATGGGCGTAGAAGTAGACGCGGTAGGCCTTCGGCATCGGTGTCTCGAACAGCGTGAGGCACAGCGTTGGTATCAGATAGTCCGGTGTGCCGGAACGGTCGGCTGGCGACGCGGACTGACCGCGCTCCAGGTGGTCCAGTTTGAGCAGCAGGGCATCGGCGTGGGCGCGCTCTTGCAACACGAGCTGGGTGCGCAGGCCGAGGATCTCTTGCGTCATCAGTCGCAGTTCCTGGACGATGGCGCGTTCGGCGCGTGCGTCGATGGCACGCAGGGTATCGGCGGCAGTGGTCATGGACGGGTCCTTTGCGAGGGATGCCGATCTGCGTGAAGCAGGTCGACGGGAAGGGGAGGTGGTGTCCCGGGGCACGGCCGCGGGCAGGCTTCGGAGGCGCCGTGGCACCTCGCAGCGAAGAAGATGAAAAAGGGGTGCCGAACGCCACGCACCACCGGAGCGGTGGGCGTGAGCGTTCAGCGATCAGGGCTGCGCGGCGGGCGCTGCGCAGCCACAGGCCAGGGCGTTGCCGTCCCGGCGCTCAAGTCAGGCCGCCGAGCGGGAGGCCTTGGTTCTGGACGGGGCCGAAGCTGCGAGCTCGGCGTCTGTGTCGCCAGTTGGCGCCGTTGGCAAGGTCGCTGGTGGACCGAAGGCCGAAGCCGCCTGCGCGAACTCGGGTTCTCGCATCAACTGGCGCACCTGGGGTGCGGCCGGCTCCTTGACGGTTTCCGGCAGGCACTCGACGGCCAGATCGCTGCCTTGGCGCCCGGCATGCCGCAGGGCTTGCGCAGGGCGCACGAACAGTCCGTGGCAGAGCCAGCGGACGAACTGCCCGATCCGCTTGTTGCGCGCCAGCCGGGCCTTGTGCAGGCGCAAGGATTCCTTGCAGCACAGGTACAGCGCCAGATGGGCACGCTTCATCTCGGGATCGGCTTCGAGCTGGGCCAACACTTCGGTGGCGATGGCCAGGTCGTGGCCGACGCGCCGGTAGAAGGTGACCCAGGCACGCTCTTCCTCGGACTCGACGCCGGAGCGCTTCGCACGAGGTCTTGGTTTCTCAGGGGACATGGTGTCGGCTCCGATGGCAGAGGGGACACCCATCCCCGGTCGGGGAGACAGTGGACTCCTCGAAGGTTGAATGGACGTGCGAGGCTGGTACGCTGACCGCTCGCACACGAACACGAAACAAGGCCCACACGATGCTTCGCGCAGGCACGGCACTACGGTTCACGCCCCAGGAAGTCGAGGAGTTCCGATTGCTCGGTCTCGACTTCGTGGGGGCGCGAACGCCGGACGACGTTGAACAAGTGCTGGCCGCATGGGCGCAGACGCTTGATCGTGAACATCCGGCTCTGCTGGAGAAGATCGTCGTGGAGATGGCCCGAACGAAAGGCGTCAAGCTGCCTGCACGGCTGACCGTGGTGGGTGATGCGTTTCCTTCGTCCGGTTCTCTTCGGCGATCCTGATCCAGCGGTCGGCGATCCGGTCCAGGTAGACCAGGTCGTCGGACTCGATCTCGCCCGACTGGCGCAGCCGAGCGATCACTTCCTTGACCATCAACGGGTCGTCCTTGGCGAGTTGAACCGCCAGGTTTGCAACGCGCTTGCGGTACAGGCTGGTCAGCATGGGCCGACCTCCACAGCGCGGGACTCTGCGCAACCACACGCCTCTTGCGAGACGGGTGGCAACGGCTTCAACAACGCAGCCAGCGGGCGCGGCTGCACGACCAGGCACCGGGCAAGCCCGGAACCTCCCAACAGCACGCCGACGGCGCGCACTTCTCTTGTCGCGGGGACAGCGAACATGGTGTTCTCCTTCGCAAGAAGGGGAACACCCAGCCCTGGCAGGGAACTTGGGGTTCCCCGTTCGGGATGCTCCGCTGCAAGCAGTGGAGCGGCTCAGTGACGGCCAGGGGCCGTCAGTCGCGGTCGGACCGAAGTCCGACCTCTACAAGGCAGGTAACGACTGCGACGCCAGAAAGCTGGACTTCAGGAGGACCGAGATCCCCAGTGAAGGCTGCGCAGACGCGATGTCCGCAGATAGCTCTTTGAGTCTGACATCAGCCTTGATTCGCTTCAAGGCGATGGGGAGCGGTGGCGTTCGACGCCATCCGAAACGCCTGGCAACGACGGGGGGTTTTGGATGGCGGTTTGTCTCAGCCCCGAGGTCGACAACCGCGTGCAGCCCCATTTGAGTCGCGGTGCGGGACAATCGCCGCGTCCGCAAGTGCGGTCGCAATCCATTCCCTCCCGAACATGAACAAGTCTGAACTGATCGAACACCTGGCCGCCCAGCATTCCCTGTCGAGGGCTGAATCCGGTCGCATCGTCGAGACCTTGCTCGATGCGATCGTGACCACGGTCAAGAAGGGCGGTTCCGTGCTCATCCCTGGTTTCGGTTCGTTCAAACAGCACGCGCGTGCCGCCCGCAATGGCGTCAACCCGGCTACTGGCGACAAGATCAAGATTGCGGCCGCGAAGCTGCCCAAGTTCACGGCTGGCGCGACTTTCAAGGCGGCCGTGGACCCGAAAGGCGCAGCGCGCAAGGCGGCCAAGGCCGCCGCGGTCGTGCCGGCGAAGAAGGCTGCGAAGGTCAAGAAGGCCTGATAGTCTTCCGGGCGGATTGGGTAGACGCGAGGGCCTCATCGAACCGTGAGGCTCAATGCCCGAGCCCACTTCTCGCCCAACGATTCCCTGTCATTGCAGAAAGAGGACATGGCCAAGACCAAGAGTTCGCACACCACTTCCACCGAATTGCTGCAACAAAGCGACGCGCTGCGGCGACAAGCGGAGGATCTCAAGCGCAAGGAGATTCCCGGCGTTGTTGCCCGGATGAAGGAGGCCATCGCCTACTACGGACTCACCGCGCGCGACCTCGGCCTTGCGGCTGCCGGTTCCCCGAAAGTCGAATCGGCGAAGCCACCCGGGAAGAAGGCCGCGAAGAAGGGGCGTCAGGGCAAGCAACCGGGCACCATCAAGTACCGCGACACCGCCGGCAACGCCTGGACCGGCGTCGGGCGCAAACCGAACTGGTTCGTCGCCGCCTTGGCGGCGGGCGCGGCGCCGGATTCACTCAAGGTCGATGCCGCCACGGCCACCTGAGTCGCGCCGGAAAAGAAATCGCCCCCGCGTCCTTACGGGCGTGGGGGCGAAACAAAACACACTATGCGGCCAGCGGGGCTGCCTCCGCGTCCATGTGGGCGCTACCGGCCTCACTCTTGTCGAGGTCCAGGCGTTTGGCCAACTCGCGCTGACGCGCGAGCAGATCCACCAGGCGAGCCTCGTGCTCGAAGGGCCGCGCCAGTTCCAGCGTCAGGTCCTCCAGCCGCTTGCGGCGCATCTCTAGTTGCCCCACAGCGCTGCCGTGTTGCGTCGAAATTGCCGCCAGCGCATCGAGCAGCGCCGCCACCAGCCCAGGCCCTGTCTGATAGGGCTGCGCGTGGTATTGGCAGGCACCTGCCAGGTACAGGCTCGGTACCTCTTCGCCACGAGCTGCCAGCACGCCCAGTTCGAACGCGCCGAGGCGCCCGACGATCCGCTCGATCATTTGCATGCCGCGCTTGGCCTCCTCTCGGGTGGTCTTCACGACACCCCGCAGCGCTTCCCCGACCGCGTCCGGCCCAGCGTACTTCCGTCCGAGCACGTCCAGCGTGACGCCTTGTTGCGTCGGCATCTGCACCTGGGCCGCGTCGCGTGCATACAGCTCGATCTTCTTCTCCAGCGATTCGATCATCATTGGCAGCCGGCTCACCTCGCTCTCGTTGGCGTAGCGCTGGTTGCGCCACACCGAAAACAGCGTCGAGAGCCTGGCCACATCGGCATCGACGCCGGCCTTTTCGATCACCAGCGGGTTGCCCGAGGCCAAGGCTTTCACCTCGGCATACGACAGCGCCGCCGACTCCACATCTTCCAGCGACCGGATGCCTTGGTCGCCTTTCATCACTTGCGCAATGAACCGCGCCTTTGTTTCCAGTGTCTGCCACATGTACGAATCGAATGACCCTTCGGTGACGTACCTGAATATCTCCACTTCCTCGCACTCATTGCCCTGGCGCAGGATGCGCCCCTCGCGCTGTTCGACGTCACAGGGACGCCATGGCGCATCGAGGTGATGCAAGGCCACCAACAGGTTTTGCACGTTGGTGCCGATCCCCATCTTGGCGGTCGATCCGAGCAGCACCCGGACCCGGCCCTCGCGCACCGCCTTGAAAAGCGTTGCCTTCTGGACATCGGTCTGCGCGTCGTGCACGAAGGCGATCTCCTTCTCCGGGATGCCGGCGTCGATCAGCCGCTCCCACAGATCGTCATAGACGCTGAACTCCCTGCTGCCTTTGGGCGACGACAGGTCGCAGAACACGAGCTGGGCACGTCGGAAGGCCGCCGTGCGTTGCCAGATGGCGCGAACCTCCCGTACGCACGCGGCGACCTTGCCGTTCTCATCGAAGCGTGCACCGGCTGCCACCAGCCGGAAGTCCAACGCGGCCTTGCGTCCGTCGGTGGTGATCGCCAGCATGTTGTCGTCCTGCGGCTTCACCCTCCCATTGCGGACCGCTTCGGCCCGCTGGACCAGCGTCTGCACAAATGTCTTCAACGCCTGGCTCGCCGGGCACGCCATGATGCGCGGCTTGCCGCCACGCAGCTTGGGCACCGGCAGGTTCAGCATCTCCGCCGTCCGGATGTCGGCCACTTCGCCGAACACCGCCATCAGCTCGGGCACGTTGATGAAACGCGCAAACCG